>JAHEKY010000015.1 GCA_024644465.1 Ilumatobacteraceae bacterium
CACCGATGCCGCCCGCGACCCTCTTGCGGCGCGTCCGGCCAACCGACTCGTCGGCCGGACCTGTCGTGTCGAACTCCACCGTCATGTCGTGCTCCTTTGCGCGCCGCAACCCCTCACTCTTTCAGACGTCCGCCGTCGGGGTGCGGTTCCCTCCCGATGTGGAACATCTGCTCCTCTCACCACCGCCAGCGTGCACCGCGTGACGTCTCGCCGTCCAGAGGCCTCGGTCATCATCGATCGTCAGCAGATCAGCGGGTCACAGCCCTGGGCACGCCAGTACAGCTCGCTGAGCTGCTCCCACTCCCGCCACAGCGCCGCCGCGTCGGCGTCGTCGACCGGCGACAGGTTCGGTGTGGGATTGCCGCTGCCGTCGCAGTAACCCCACGCGAGCGTGAGGTCCTGGCAGATCGTCTGGCGCGTGATCTGCCACACCTCGCCGTTGAACGTCGCCTGACCGAACCGATTCGAGAACAACCCGGTCGGGGCATCGATCGAGTAGCGGAACCATGCGGTTTCCGGGTCGGTGAAGACGAACTCCTCCAGCGTGTACACCGCGCCCGCAGCGGACTCGGCGTACTCACCCGCCTCCATCTGTTCGCGGGCCTCGGTGACGCCCGTGTCGTCGTCGAGCAGACCCTCGGGCTTGTCCTCCGGGGCGACCGTCTGGTCGACGAGCAGCGCGTGGCGAGCACGGATCTCCGCCTCTGTCGCCGCGGGGTCGACGGGCTGCTCGCCGGGTGGCGGCAGCGTCGCCGAGGGCGGCGGCGGCGGTTGACACGCGGGGTCGAGGAGCGCCGCAGGCTGCATCTGCGCGTAGAGCGGGAACTCCACGTGCTCGGGCGAGGCAGAGAACGCGGGGTCCGTGATCAACGTGAGCGTCGGTTGCTCGCCAGC
Source organism: Ilumatobacteraceae bacterium (assembly GCA_024644465.1). Lineage (GTDB taxonomy): Bacteria > Actinomycetota > Acidimicrobiia > Acidimicrobiales > Ilumatobacteraceae > Ilumatobacter_A. The sequence goes on from JAHEKY010000015.1 coordinate 895, forward strand.
GTCGCCGGCCTGGACGATGTCGTCGTAGGCGACTTCCAGGATCGCGACACCGCCGACGACCGCGGCTCGGTCGGCGATCAGACCGCCCCCCGCCACCGTGACCTCGATCGCAGGCAGCGGCGTCCGGACGAGCACGAACGACGTGTCCGTGCCGAGATAGAACTCCTCGGAGTGCACCTCGTGATCCGGGTCGAGCGGGAACCACTGCCGGGCCGCCCACGCCGACGGCCATTCCGGTGATCGGCTGGCCCCGCCGATGAACGCGACGGGATGGCCGAGGCACAACTCCGCGGAGCCAGTGGGGGCATCCCAGCCGATCTGGAACAGGTTGCCGAACGTCTCCTCGCTCAGGCGAACGGCGACCGTGTCGCCGCTGGGCATCGTGCGGCGGTAGATCTCGGTCGTGTCGGCGAGGTATTCGTCGGCCGGATCCGGGCCGGTGACGGGCGCGCCGACGGGCCGAACCGTGGTCTCGACGAGTGGCGCGTCCTCGCCCGATTCGGGCGATGTCCCGTCCGTGCCGCGTTCGCCGTCGGGCGCCGTCGCATCGGTCGCAGCCGGCGCCGCCCCCGGCGCCGCGCCGTCGGCCGTCGGCGGTGCCGCGGACGACCGGTCGACGTCTGTCATGTCGCGATCGGCGACGAGGAACACGCCGCCGACACCGATCGCGACGACGGCGACCGCGCCACCGATCGACAGGCGCCTCGTGCGGCGCCGTCGGCCGGATGCACCGCTGAACACCTCGTCGAGGTCGGCGCGCGCGGACACGGACGCGGCGCCATCCCGGAGCCGTCGCGCGAGGTCGTGTTCAAGATCCATTCCGTGGCTCCAATCCGTCGTGTGACGCCCGTGGTCCGGTGACCGGGGCGTCGAGGTGCTGCTTCATCGTGGCGAGGCCCCGCGAGATCAGCGAACCGACCGTGCCGGGGCGGCAGCCGATCAGATCGGCGATCTCGGCTTCGTTGCGCTGCTCGTAGAACCGCAGGACGATCGCCGCCCGTTGACGTGGGGTGAGCAGCGCGAGGACGTCGTTCAGTTCCTCCGGCTGCTGATGGGTCGTGGGGACGTTGCGCGCAACGCGTCCACGGCGCAGCCGTTCCCACCGCGCCCGGCTGCGGCAGCCGTTGACGACGCTGCGCCGGAGGTACGCCTTCGGCTGATCGACGCCCGCCCACTTCACGTGGAGCCTGACGAACGCATCCTGGACGATGTCCCGTGCGACTTCGACCCGTCCGCACATCAAGGTGGCCAGCCGCACCATCGGCAGGAACTGATCGCCGTACAGCGCCTCGAACGAGACCTGCTCCGCCTCGAACTCGATCGTCGGGGCGGCCCAGTCGCCGGGCTCGGCCGGCTCGATCATGCACACCCCATCAACATCCATCACCCTAGAAGACGCCTGACGACGCAAGATGCTTGCGTCGCCCGGCGGCCCCGAGCCGGTCAGGCGGGCTGGAGGAGGTCCCAGCGGTTGCCGAACGCGTCCTCGAACACCGCGACGATGCCGTACGGCTCGTGCCGCGGCGCCTCGAGGAACGTCACGCCGGCCGCCGCCATGCGCGCGTGGTCCCGCGCGAAGTCGTCGGTGTGGAGGAACAGGAAGACGCGTCCGCCGGTCTGGTTGCCGATGCGCGAGCGCTCGTCGTCGTTGCTCGCCCGGGCGAGCAGCACGTGCGTCGCCCGTGCGTCGTGCTCGGTGCCGGGCGGAGCGACGACGACCCACCGCTTGCCCTCCTGCGGGAGGTCCTCGATCAGCGCGAACCCGAGGTCGTCGACGTAGTGGGCGATGGCGCGGTCGTAGTCGTCGACGACGACAGCGACGAGACCGAGTGACGGCATCCGCTCATCATGGCCCGGCTGGAGCGGCGTCCGACGACAACGTCGTGTCAGACACATCTTTGTCGGTGTCCGAATCCGTCGTCCTCGTTCGTCGTTGCAGTGAGTACCGACAACAATGGGGCACCAGCCCAGGAGGAACACACCATGAAGTACATGCTCTTGCTCGCCAGCGACCCGACCGCCGGCCCCACGTACGACTCCGACGAGTTTGCCGCCGAGATGAAAGAGTGGTTCGCCTACAGCAATGCGCTGGTCGAAGCCGGCGCGATGGTCAGCGGCGAGCCGCTGCAGGGCCCCGACACCGCGACGACGGTGCAGGTGCGTGACGGCGAGCGAATCGTGACCGACGGCCCGTTCATCGAGTCGAAGGAAGTACTCGGCGGCTTCTACGTCATCGACGTTCCGGACCTCGATGCCGCGATCGACTGGGCCGCGAAGATCCCGAACTCCTACTACGGCACGATCGAGGTGCGCCCGGTCATGGACCTGCCTGCCGGGTGATCGACCGGTCGGGCGTCGCCGAGGTCTTCGCAACCGAGTGGCCGCGGCTCGTCGCGACGCTCGTGCGGGACCTCGGCGACATCGGGCTCGCCGAGGACGCGGCGCAGGACGCGTTCATGGCGGCGGCGCAGCACTGGGCGGCGGACGGTCTGCCGGATCGCCCCGGCGCGTGGTTGCTCACGACGGCCCGCCGCAAGGCGATCGACCAGATCCGTCGATCCGAGCGGTTCGACGAACGCCTCCCGCAACTGTTGATGATCGCCGACGCGGCCGACCGCGCGTCGCACACCGTGCCGGACCTCGTCGACGAGCAACTCGCGCTGCTCCTCGGTTGCTGTCATCCCGCGCTCGCGCCGGACGCACAGGTCGCCCTCACCCTGCGGATCGTCGCCGGCCTGTCGACCGCGCAGATCGCCCGCGCCTTCTTCGTGTCGGAGGCGACGATGACGCGCCGGCTGACGAGATCGAAGACGAAGATCAGGGCGGCGAACATCCCGTTCTCGCGCAGCGACGTCGAGACGCTGCGCGAGCGGCTGCCGGCGGTGTGCGCGGTGATCTACTCGATCTTCACCGAGGGCCATGCGAGCGCTGGCGCGCCGACGCTGCTACGCGGCGACTTGTGCGACGAAGCCGTCTGGCTCGCCGAGCTGCTACGCACGTTGGTACCGCACGACCCGGAGGTCGCCGGCCTCTATGCATTGATCGTGCTGATCGACGCTCGCCGCGCGACGCGGGTCGACGTCGACGGTGTGCCCGTCCTGCTCGCCGACCAGGATCGTTCACGGTGGAATCGCGAGAAGATCGCGCTCGGGCTCGCGGCGCTCGCCGCCGCCCATGCGGAACGCAACGCGGGGCCGTACCAGTTCCAGGCGGCGATCGCCGCGATCCACGCAACGGCGCCGAGTTTCGAACAGACCGACTGGAGCGCCGTCGTCCGGCTGTACGACGTGATGTTGGCCCGCCGGCCGAGCGCGGTGCTCGCGCTGAACCGGGCGGTTGCGATCGGCGAGCGCGACGGGCCGGAGGCGGGGCTCGCCGCGCTCGACGCGATCGAGTGCTCCGGCGAACTGGACCGCTACCCCTACTTCCACAGCGCCTGCGCCGAGTTGCTCGCCCGGCTCGATCGGCACGACGAGAGCCTCACCGCCTTTCGCCGCGCGCTCGCCGTCTGCACCAACGACGCCGAGCGCCTCCACCTCGAACGCCGCGCGGCCACCGTCTCCGCCCGCTGAACAGCGACCTCGGGTCGTGACATCTGGTGCCAGGCACCAGATGTGACACGCTCCGAAATTCGGGGGCAGGTCGGCCGGGAGTCAGTGGTTCTGTCGGTACCTTCACTGCGATGAACGCGGCGAACGGCGACGGGCAGCAGATCGAGCTCTACTGGCGGCCGGGCTGCGGCTACTGCTCGAGCCTGCGGCGCGGGCTCGACAAGCTCGGCATCGAACGGGTCGAGCACAACATCTGGGATGAGCCCGGCGGTGTCGACATCGTGCGACTGCACGCGAACGGCAACGAGACGGTGCCGACCGTCGTCCTCGGCGACGTCGGCCTCGTCAACCCGTCGGTCGCCCAGGTGATCGCCCTCCTCGCCGAGCGCGCCCCGCACCTCCTGCCCAACGGTGTCGAGGCACCGCAACCCGGTCGGGTCAGCCGGTTCGTCGGTCGGGTGCTCGGATCCTGACCCGCGACCGCCAATCCGCGGCCCGGGGCTGTTCCGGCCGCGCCGCGACCGGTACCGTTGCACCATGACGAATCCGCAACTCGAGGGCATGGAGATCGCCGACTCGGTCCTCGATCTCATCGGCAACACACCGCTCGTGCGGATGAAGCGCATCAGCGAAGTCGAGGGCATCACGTGCGTGCTGGCGCTGAAGGCGGAGACGACCAACCCCGGCGGATCCTCCAAGGACCGACCGGCGCTCGAGATGATCCTCGCCGCCGAGGCGAGCGGCGAACTGAAGCCGGGCGGCACGATCGTCGAACCGACGTCCGGCAACACCGGCGTCGGCCTCGCGATCGTCGCAGCACAACGCGGTTACAAGTGCGTGTTCGTGATGACCGACAAGGTCGGCAAGGAGAAGGTCGACCTGCTCAAGGCGTACGGCGCTCGCGTCGTCGTCTGCCCGGTCGCGGTCGAGCCCGACGATCCGCAGAGTTACTACTCGGTCGCCGAACGGCTGACGAAGGAACTCGACGCCTACCGGCCGAACCAGTACGAGAACCCGAACAACCCCGTCGCCCACGAAAAGACGACCGGGCCCGAACTGTGGCGGCAGACCGCGGGCCGGATCACCCACTTCATCGCCGGCGCCGGCACGTGCGGGTCGATCACCGGCACCGCCCGCTACCTGAAGCAGATGAACCCGGACATCAAGATCATCGCGGCCGACCCGGAAGCGTCGGTCTTCAGCGGCGGGTCGGGCCGGCCGTATCTCGTCGAGGGCGTCGGTGAAGACTTCTTCCCGGCGGCGTGGGAACCCGATCTGCTCGACGACATCATCCCGATCAGCGACGAGGAGAGCTTCCTCACCGCGCGCTACGTCAGCGAGACCGAAGGCATCCTCATCGGCGGCTCCGGCGGGCTCGCGGCCGCGGCGGCGATCCGCGTCGCCAAGGAAGCCGACGACGACGCAGTGGTCGTCGTGTTCAACCCGGACTCGGGCCGCGGGTACCTGTCGACGGTGTTCAACGAGAACTGGATGACGAACTTCGGGTTCCTCAAGGAGTGCGACCAGTGCGTCGGCGCGGTGCTCGACACCCGCAACGCATCGATCGAGAACCTGCTGTACGTCAACCCGCACCAGACGGTCGCCGAAGCGGTCGAGCTGATGCGGGCCAACGGCGTCAGCCAGCTCCCGGTGTGCAAGAACACGCCGCCGTTCGCCAACGCCGAGGTGTCCGGTGCCGTCGACGAACTCGAGCTGATGGAGGTCATCCACCGCGACCCGGGTGTGATGAACACCGCCGTCGAGAAGGTGATGAGCAGCAAGCTGCCCACGATCGGCGTCGGCCAGAAGGTCGAGATGGCCGTCGAGATGCTCGAGACCGCACCCGCGCTGCTCGTGCTCTCCGGCGGGCGGCCGCTGAGCGTCCTGACCCGCACCGACGTGCTGTCGTACTTCACGGCGATCGCCGAGGACGCCGCGAACCGTGGGTGAGGATCAGCAATCGAGTTACAGCACCGGGTTCTCGACACGGGCGATCCACGCCGGCCAAGAGCCCGAGCCGACGACCGGCGCAGTCGTCACGCCGATCTCGTTGTCGACGACGTTCGCCCAGGACGGCGTCGGCGTCCACAAGGGCTATGAGTACTCCCGGTCGGGCAACCCGACGCGCACCGCGCTGGAGACACAGGTCGCCTCGCTGGAACAGGCCCGCCACGGCATGGCGTTCGCGAGCGGCCTGGCGGCGGAGGACAACATCTTGCGCCTGCTGCGTCAGGGCCAGCGGATCCTGCTCGGCAACGACGCGTACGGTGGCACGTTCCGGCTGATCTCCAAGGTGTGGAGCCCGCTCGGGTTCCCCTGGTCTGCCGTCGACCTCGACGACCTCGCCGCCCTCCAGGCGAACTGGCCCGACGACACCGGGATGATCTGGCTGGAAACGCCGACCAACCCGCTGCTGACCTGCTTCGACATCGAGGCGATCGCCTCGATCGCCCACGAACGGGGCGCGCTCGTCGTCGTCGACAACACGTTCGCGACGCCGTACCTCCAGCAGCCGATCACGCTCGGCGCAGACGTCGTGGTCCACTCGGCCACGAAGTACCTCGGCGGGCACAGCGACGTCGTCGGCGGCTTCGTCGCCACGAGCAACGACGAGTTGGCAGAACAGCTCGTCTTCACGCAGAACGCGGCTGGCGCGGTTCCCGCGCCGTTCGACTGCTACCTCGTGCTGCGCGGTGTCAAGACGCTCGCCGTGCGGATGGACCGCCACTGCGAGAACGCGCGGGCCGTCGTCGATCTGCTCGCCGGACACCGGGCGGTCGACCGGGTGCTGTACCCGCAACTGCCCGACCATCCCGGCCACGCTGCCGCGGCGAAGCAGATGAAGGACTTCGGCGGGATGGTCTCGTTCACGCTGAACGGCGGCAGCGACGCCGCGATGCGGGTCGCGGCGGCGACGGAGATCTTCACGCTCGCCGAGTCGCTCGGCGCCGTCGAGAGCCTGATCGAGCATCCCGGTGCGATGACCCACGCGTCCGCGGCGGGTTCGCCGCTGGAGGTGCCCGACAACCTGATCCGGTTGTCGGTCGGCATCGAGGACTCCGCCGACCTCGTCGCCGATCTCGAAGCTGCCCTCGACACGATCTGACCCCCGTCCCTCCCACGTTCGCGTGAGGTGTTTGCGCACCACGAGCGCACCTACCTCACGCGTTCGGGTCGAGTTGCGGGGGCGATGATCTACTGTCGCCCGGATGCGACCGTTCCGCTTCGGGCTGCAGACGACGACCGGACAGGAGGTCGATCCGATCGCCACCGGCCGGCGCGCCGAAGCGGCCGGCTTCGACCTGATGCTCGTCAGCGACCATGTCGGGCCGGGCCGGTCGCCGCTCCCGATGCTGGCCGCTGTGGCCGCGACGACGGCCACGCTGCGGCTCGGCACGCTGGTGCTCAACGCCGACATGCGCAACCCGGTGCAGCTCGCCTGGGACGTCACCACGATCGACCACCTCTCCGGTGGACGGTTCGAGCTCGGTCTCGGCGCGGGTCACACGCCGCACGAGTACGACGAGACGGGTGTCGAGCTCCGGCCGCCCGCGGTCCGCAAGGCCGCGATGGCCGAACAGGTCGAGATCATCCGCCGCCTGCTCGACGGCGAGACGGTCGACTGGGACGGTGAGCACCATCGCCTCACCGGCGCAAAGGTCGACCGAGCGGTGCAGGAACGCCTGCCGATCCTCGTCGGCGGCAACGGCGACGCGCTGCTGACCCATGCCGCCCGGCACGCCGACATCATCGGGCTGCAGGGGCTCGGCAGGACCCACGACGACGGGCACCGCCACGACGTCAAGTGGAGCGCCGACCACCTCGACGCGCAGCTCGCGTGCCTCCGAGCCGCGGCCGGCCAACGGTTCGACGACATCGAACTGAACGCGCTCGTCCAGGTCGTCACCGTCACCGACGACGCCGCCGGCGCGATCGATCAGCTGTGCGCGCGCAACGACGGCCTCGACCCGCACGAACTGGCGACCACGCCCTATGCGTTGATCGGCACCGTCGACGAGATCGTCGCGAAGCTGCATGCCTGTCGCGAACGGTGGGGCATCTCGTACTTCGCGGTGCGCGAGCTGGACGCGTTCGCACCGGTGATCGCCGCGTACCGGTGACGCAGCAGTGCCGTTCCGGCGTCGCGTCGGGCAGGCTCAGGACGCCGGACCGGTGACCGTGAGCGTCGCCTCCATCCCGGCGTCACGGTGCCCGGGAACACTGCAGTACAGGACGTGGGTACCGGCGCCGAGCTCGACCGAGCCCGTGGCGCTCGCGCCGGGCTGCGCTTCGAGCACGAAGCCCGGTGCTCCGACGATCAGCAGGTTGTGGAAGATCGCGCCCTCGTTGACCATCGTGATCTCCAAGTTGCCCGATGGCCGCGAACCCGGCTCGAGTTCGTACGCGAACTCGGTCGCGATGATCACCTCGCTCACGGCCGACCCTCCGCCGGTGATCGGCTTGCTGAGCGCATCGGTGGTCAGCGCAAACGTGGCCAAGGCGACGAACACCGTGACGTGAACGGCCACGCCCAGCCCACCGGCGAACCAGAGGAAGCGCTCGGCGCCCACCGGTGACTCGGGCAGATCCGCAGCTTCGTCCACGGGTCGAACGTATGGGCACCCGACGTTTGGGAGATAGGGCCCTCCGGCCCTAAAAGCCAGCCCGTCGTCCCCCGTAGGGTCGGCTCACATGCCGATGACTCGCCGAGAATTCCTGTTCGCCGGCGTCGCCACCGGGGCGTTCGTGGGGGCCGGTATCGTGCTCCCGGTCGCGATCTCCCTCACCGACGACGACGGCAACCCCGACTCCGAAGCGCTGCTCTACCCCCGGCAGCGGGTCGCCTCGCTGTCGGAGCTGCGCAACGGTGAACCCGTCTTCTTCGACTACCCGCTCGTCGGTCAGTCGAACATCCTCGTCAAGGTCGGCGCCCCGGCCGAGGCGGGGATCGGGCCGGACGGCGACATCGTCGCGTTCTCCAACCTGTGCACCCACATGGGCTGTCCGCTCATCGAGTTCCAGGCCGATCACGGCGTGCTCGGGCCGTGCCCCTGCCACTTCACGACGTTCGACCTCGCCCGCGACGCGCAGGTCACGCTCGGACAGGCGACGCAACAGCTGCCGCGGGTGCTCCTGACACCGGACGGCGACGACATCTACGCCGTCGGCATCCTCCGGCTCGTCTACGGCTACAGCGATTCACTCACGGGCGGGGAGCGCGTGTCATGACCAACGCAGCCCAATCCGCATCGGTTCCCCTGCCCCCGCCTGACGCCACCAACAAGCAGATCTGCTGCGAGTACTGCCCGGTCGGCTGCGGCTATCGCGTGTACTCGTGGCCGGTCGGCACACAGGGAGGCAACGCGGCCGATGAGAACGCCCTCGGCGTCGAGTACCCGGCCTCGGCACTCTCGGGCCGCTGGATCTCCGAGAACATGCACACGGTCGTCGACATCGACGGGCGTGACCACAACGTCGTGATCATTCCCGACGCCGACATCCAAGCGGTCAACATCGGCGGCGAGCACAGCATCCGCGGCGGTGCACTCGCGAAGAAGCTCTACACGGGCAGCGGGCCGACCGCCGACCGGTTGCGAACGCCGTACCTGCGGGTGCGCGGCGACCTCGTCCCGATCTCGTGGGAGATGGCGAGCGACCTCGTCGCCGACCTCGGCCGGCATGTCATCGACAACTACGGCGAGCTGGCCTGGGGCATGAAGGTCTACAGCTACCAGTTCTTCCAGAACACGTTCGCGGCCACCAAGCTGGCGTTCGCGAGCGTCGGCACGCCGAACTATTCGCCGCACCACGCGCCTGCCGAGGGTGACGACACCCCCGGCCTGTCCGACGCCGGGATCGACGCGTTCGGTGCCGCCTACGAGGACTTCAGCGAAGCCGACGTGCTGTTCATCGCGGGCAGCGATCCCTACGAGACCAAGACGATCGCGTTCACCAAGTGGATGGTCGAAGGCGGCGCCGACATCATCTTCGTCGACCCGCGCCGCACCTACACGGCGTCGCATGCGCTGGCCAACGGCGGCATGCACCTGCAGCTCAAGCCGGGCACCGACACCGCGCTGTACAGCGCGATCGTGCGCGAGATCATCGACAACGGCTGGGAGGACCGCGACTTCATCGACCGGTACACCGCCTCGCGCGCCGAGCTCGACGCCGAGGGTGGGTGGCGGCGCCAGCTGTTCGGACGGACGTTCGACGAGCTGCGCGAGTACCTGTTCTCCCGCGACGAGTTCACGCCCGACGGGGCTGCGGCGATCACCGGGGTTCCGGCCGATCAGATCCGCGAGGCCGCCAGACGCCTCAGTGGCGGCGGAGCGGGCGAGCGGCCGAAGGTGGCGGTGGCGTTCGAGAAGGGCGTGTACTGGTCGCACAACTACGAGAACACCGCGGCGGTCGCCAACCTCGGCGTGGTGCTCGGTTCGACCGGCCGGCCGGGGCGCTCGGTCGGGCGGATGGGCGGTCACCAGCGCGGCGGTCAGTCGGCGGCCGGCTACCCCAAGGACAAGTCGCCCCACGACTACCTGGGCAACAAGGTCGAGATGGACACCGAGCGGTGGCTCGTCGAGGGCAACACCCGCTTCCGCTGGGTCGTCGGTCAGAACTGGCTCGGCGCGATGGGGGCGACCCAGGCCCTGCGCGAGGCGACCGAACAGCTCCTGAGTGTCGGCCCCCAGGTGACGTCGACCGATCCGGACATCGCCTTCGACCAACTGAAGGCCCGCATCGACGCCGGCGGCATGGTCCTCGTCCACCAGGAGACGTACCACAACGAGTCGACGGCGCTTGCCGACATCATCCTGCCCGCCGGCGCCTGGGGTGAGGACGACTACGTCCGCAACAACGCCGAACGGCGGATGCGGCTCTACCAGAAGATCATGGACCCGCCGGGCGATGCCAAGCCCGACTGGCAGATCTTCGCGATGGTCGCGAAGAAGATGGGCTACGACGGCTTCGACTGGGAGGACACGAACGAGATCTTCGAAGAGGCCGCACCACGGTCGGCCGGTTCGCGCAAGGATTGGCTCGCGCTGGTCGAGTTCGCCCAGGCCGAGGGCCGGCGGACCCACGACGTACTGCTCGACTTCGGCACGACGGGCATCCAGACGCCGATCAAGCTCGAGGACGGTCAACTCGTCGGGACACCCCGGCTGCACGCCGACCTCACGTTCAAGTCCGATTCGGGCAAGGCGAACTTCGTGTTCGCCGACTGGGACGAAGTCGCCAAGCGCAACGACATCCTCGGCCCGGCCGACGGGGAGATGTGGGTCTTGAACGGACGCGTCAACGAGCTGTGGAACAACCTGTCGGACTTCACCCGCCGCAAGATCGCCGACGATCGCTGGCCGATGAACTGGTTGGAGATCCACCCCGACGACGCGGCCGCGATGGGGATCGAATCCGGTGATCTCGTCAGCATCGAGTCGGACAATGTGCTCGATCAGGTCGGCAGAACGGTGACGGGCAGCTTCACCGCGGTTGCGTACGTCTCCGACATCGTGCCGCCCGGAGTGACGTTCACCTACTTCATGTTCCCCGGGAGCCCGGCGAACTCGGTCGTGTCCGGCGACACGACGCTCCAGCCGATCAACCTGCGCTACAACTTCAAGCTCGGGAAGGGGCGGGTCCGCAAGATCGGCACGACCGGCCTGGCGGAGACGATGTCGTTCGCGCCGCGCAATCTCGCGCTGGGTCCCTGACCGCCTCACGCGTTCGCGGCCCGGCGGCGATCCGCTGTCGATTTCGCGATGGATCGGGTAGACCAGAGACATGACCGACACGGCGATCACCGACAGCACCCCGGTCCAGGGCGTGGTCGCGCGACGACCGATCGTCGTCGCCGCCAACCGCCTGCCGGTGATGCGCGACGCCACGACCGAAACGGGCTGGACACCGAGCCCCGGCGGGCTGGTGCGAGCGCTGCTGCCGATGCTGCGCGACTCCGGCGGCACGTGGGTCGGCTGGACGGGAAACCCCGACGACGCACCGGCGCCGTTCACGGTCGACGGCATCGACGTCCACCCGGTCGAGATCTCCGCGGAGGAGATCGAGCTGTACTACGAGGGGTTCTCGAACGACGGGTTGTGGCCCCTGTATCACGACGCGCTCCGCGAGTCGACGTTCGACGCGACGCAGTGGGACGCGTACCACCGCGTCAACGAACGGTTCGCGGTCACGCTCGCGAACATCGCGCCACCGGACTCGATCGTCTGGATCCACGACTACCAACTGCAACTCGTCCCCGCGATGCTGCGCCGCCAACGGCCGGACGTCACGATCGCCTTCTTCCTGCACATCCCGTTCCCACCGGTCGAACTGTTCTCCCGGCTGCCCTGGCGCAACCAGATCATCGAGGGTCTGCTCGGGTGCGACCTCGTCGGGTTCCAGCGCCCGATCGGAGCCGCGAATTTCAGGGCATGCGCACATCAGCTGCTCGATGCCGAGATCGACGACGACGTCGTCACCTCGTCCGGCCACGACACGGTCGTCGGCTACTTCCCGATCTCGATCGACTTCGGCGAGGTCGAGGAGATGGCCGCCGGCCGGGCCACCCGGAAGCTGACCAGCCAGTTCAGGACGCGTCTCGGCGACCCCGAGGTGATCCTGCTCGGCGTCGACCGGCTCGACTACACCAAGGGGATCGGCCTCCGGCTGCGAGCCTTCGCCGCGCTGCTCGAATCCGGCGAGCTCGACGCCGAGCGGTGCGTGATGGTCCAAGTCGCGACGCCGACGAGAGAGGCTGTCGAGCACTATCAGGACGAACGCCACGAGATCGAACGACTCGTCGGCGAGATCAACGGCCGCTACAGCAGGATCGGCCTCCCCGTCGTCCACTACCTGTACCAGACGCTCCCGTACGACGACTTGATCGCCTTGTATCGCGCCGGCGACGTGATGCTCGTGACGCCGTTCCGCGACGGCATGAACCTCGTCGCCAAGGAGTACGCCGCGGCGCACATCGACGGTGACGGCGTGCTCGTCCTGTCCGAGTTCGCCGGCGCGGCCGACGAGCTGACCGACGCCGTCCTCGTCAACCCGCACGACGACCATGCGCTGCAGGAAGCGATCATCACTGCGGTCGAGATGCATCGCGGCGAGCGCCGCACCCGGATGGCGGCGCTACGTGACCAGGTCCGGCGGATGGACGTGCAGGGGTGGGCGGACCGCTTCCTCACGGCGATGGAAGCCGTCAGCGGGCGCGGGTGACCACGCCGCCCCGCCAGTCAGCGTCCGGTGACGACGTGCGCTTCGACGATCCGATCGAGCTGGCTGCCATCGTCGCCGCCGCCCCGCGGCCGCTGCTGATCGGCCTCGACATCGACGGCGTGCTCGCGCCGATCGTCGCCCACGCCGACGACTCCCGTCTGCTCGACGGCGTCGCCGACACCGTCGGCCGCCTGGCGAACCGTTACGGTGTCGCGGTCGCCGCGGTCTCGGGCCGCTCCCTGTCGAGCATCCGCTCGTTCGGCCTGCCCGACGGGCTGCGGCTCGTCGGGGGTCACGGCCTCGAGCGCAACGACCGGCCGACCACCCCGCTCGACGAGGAGGAGGCCGAGCGGCTCGTCGACCTGCACCGACTCGCCACCGCTGCTGCGGCGCGGGCGGGCGACGGCGCATGGGTCGAGGAGAAGGCTGCGAGCGTCGTGCTCCACGTTCGCGAGGCGGAGCCGCACCGTGCCGACGACGCGATCCGCGAGTTGGACGAGTCGAGCGCGGGCGTCAGCGGGGCAGAGCGCAAGCACGGCAGCGCCGTCCTGGAGCTGTTCGCCCGGGCGGCCAGCAAGGGCACCGCGATGCGCGAGCTGATCGACGAGGCACGGGCCGCGACAGCGGTGTTCGTCGGCGACGACGTCACCGACGAGGAGGCGTTCGCCGAGCTCGGGCCGGCAGACCTCGCGATCAAGGTCGGCACCGCAGCGTCGATCGCCGGTCATCGGCTCCGCGATCCGGATGCCGTACTGGCGTGGCTGCGCGCGCTCGACGGCCACGTCGCCGACCAGCGATCGGGTTGACGGCACCGGTCAGAACAGCGCGGTCTGGCCGGCCGGCGGCGTGCGCTTGATCGCCGTCCACGGGTTGTAGTTGTCCATGAACACCCAGCTGCGCCGATGGATTGCCGACGGCCCGTACCCCTGCAATGCGGCCTTGTGGACGGGGCACGGATATCCCTTGTTCGTGTCGAAGGACCAGTGCGGGTAGCTGTCGGCGAGCGCGCGCATCTGGCGGTCGCGGACGACCTTCGCGAGGATGCTCGCGGCGGCGACGCTGAGGCAGCGGCGGTCCGCCTTCACGACGAGCTCGACGTGGGCGACCGACGGCGAGACGAAGTCCCACCGGCCGTCGGTGACGGCGATGTCGGGCGTGACCGACAGCGCGCCGATCGCCCGCTTCGTCGCCAGCTTCTGCGCCGCCGACATCCCCAACCGGTCGCATTCGTCCTGGGATGCAGCACCGACCGACCAACTGACGCACCATGTCGAGATCTTGTCGAACAGCGCCTCGCGTTCACGTTCGGTCAACAGCTTCGAGTCACGCACGCCGTTCACGCGGGTGTCGCGCGGCAGCACCGCCGCGCCGACCATCAGCGGCCCCGCCCATGCCCCCCGGCCGACCTCGTCGACGCCGACCACCAACTCGTGCCCGCGCGCCCACATCTCCTGTTCGATCGCGCGGGTCGGCGCGCGCTTCTTGGAGTTCTTGACACGCACTGCCATCTCCTGGGCATCATGCCAGGCGCGGCCACCCGTGCCACGCCGCAGCCAGCAGACCGCCGGTGACGTCAGCTGAACGACGTCTGGTCGGGTTCGCCCGCCGCTGCCACGGCGATCGGCGACGTCGGCGCCCGCGCCGGCTCGGGCCACAACGCCTCGCCGGACATCTCGGTCGTCGACCAGCTGCGGTCGACCGCGGATGCAGTCAGGCGCCGGACGTCGCCGGTCTGCTCCCACAGGACAGCCGGACGCTTGCCGTGCCAGCGCACCGCGTACGAGACCGCTGATCGCGCCGACGTCGGCACCCCGTGGACCTCGAAGTCGGAGCCGTGCCAACGTGTCGGGATCCCGGCCGGCAGCAGGTCACCGTCGCGGGCGAGATGCCGTTCGACGTCGTCGACGAACCGCCCGACGGACCCCGTCCGGCGGAGCTCGGAGAACGGGCCGATCGACGCGTCCACCGGGTTCGTCCTGGCCCGCATCCGGCCGATGTCGGCGGCCGCGCGCTCGTCCCGGGCTGCGAGTGCAACCCGTTCGGCAGCGGCGAGCGCGGCTGCCAGCGACGGCTGCGCCGACCTGGCGATCGTCTCGAGCGGACCGACGAGCTCGGGTATCCAGTCAGCGGCGGCTTCCCCGCACCGCACGAGTTCGCCGACGTCGAGGACGAATCCGGCGGGATCGGCGGCGGCGTCCACCGGCCCTTCCAGCGTCAGGTCACAGCGCGCCGCGAGCACGGCCTCGGCGAGCCCCTCGTCCGGCAGTTCGAGGCGGCTGGCCCGGGACGCCAGGGCGACCCACCCCCGGACGACATCGGCCGGGCCCGGGACGCTGCCGAGATCGACCGAACGGGCCCGACGGGTGTGGGCGATCGCGACCCGGACCGACGCGCGGTGGCCGACCGGAAACGTGATCGTTTCCGGCGGGAGGTCGATGCCCTGCACCGGCAGGTCGGCCGGTGGCCGTGCGGACAGGAGGTCGATGCCACAGAACGCGACGGCGAACGGCAGCGGCGAGTCGTTCTCGACCTCGACGATCGTCAGGCCGCCGGCATCGGCGACCGACCACACCCGCTGAACTGCGTCGCCGTCCGGGATGCGCACGCGGGTCTCCACGACCGGAGCACCATCGATGCGCCGCTGCCGGACGGTCGGCTCGAGCTGTGGGCGGTACCAGCGGTCGTCGGCGGCAACGAACCACTCGAGCGTCGGCGCGGCGCCGATCGACCCGGTGGCGGCCCACGGCGTGACCGCGCCCCACGGCGCCACCGAGGCTCGCCACCGTTGCCCGGTCACCCCGACGGTCGTCGACCCACTCGATGCACTCACGAGGGCAGGCTACGCATGACCGGTGAGGAACGCGTCGCTGCTCACACGTACAGTGCAGCTCGGTGCGAGTCGCAGCGTTGGTCCCCGTCAAAGGCTTCGCCGCGGCGAAAGGCCGGCTCACCGATGTGCTCGGCAACGCCGACCGTGCCCGACTCGCCCGCTGGATGGCGACCGAGGTCGTCGACGCCCTGCACAGCTTCGACGTCTTCGTCGCCTGCGACGACGCGGACGTGCGCGAGTGGGCGGACGGCCTCGGCGCCGAAGTGATCTGGGGGCCCGGCCTCGGCCTGAACGGTGCGATCGACGACGGCACGGCGACGCTCGCGGCCGCCGGATACGACCACGTCGTGATCAGCCACGCCGATCTGCCGCGTCCGGCGTCGCTGACGGCGGTCGCTCGCGCGGGCACGGTGACGCTCGTGCCGGATCGACGGCGCGACGGCACCAACGTGATGGCGTTCCCACTGACCGACCGCGTCGAGGCGTCGTACGGCCCCGGCTCGTTCGGCCGCCATTTCGACGCCGCGCGCCGTACCGGGCACGCCGTCGAGATCCGGGTCGACGCCGACCTCGCGCTCGACATCGACACTCGCGACGACCTGCACCATCCCCAGATTGACGAGGTACTGCCGCCATGGCTGCGAACGATCCTGGCCAACCGCCCTTGACGGGCTCCGACGGGCCGACCGCGTCGACGTCCGAGTACGCCACGCCCGCCTCGGCGCTCGCGATCGGGGCCCACCCGGACGACGTCGAGTTCGGCTGCGGCGGCGTGCTCGCGAAATGGGCGGCCGCCGGGTGCGTGATCCACCACCTCGTGTGCACCGATGGGTCGAAGGGCACGTGGGACGCCGACGCGGACACCGTCGAACTGGCCGCTCGCCGACAGGTCGAACAGCGTGACGCGGCGCGCCGGCTCGCGGGCGGCGTCGAGGCGAGCGTCGGCGAGGTCAGATTCCTGGGTCACGTCGACGGTGAACTCGACAGTTCACTCGAGGTGCGCGGCGAGGTCGCCCGGGTGATCCGGGAACTCAAGCCGGCGGTCGTGTTCGGACACGATCCGTGGAAGCGGTACCGGCTGCATCCGGATCACCGCCACGCCGGCCTGCTCGCCTGCGAGGGCATCGTTGCGGCACGTGACCCCCACTTCTTCCGTGACCAGGGGCTTGCGCCGCATCGCCCCGACGCGTTGATGCTGTTCGAGGCCGACGCCCCCGACCACGTCGAGGACGTGACCGGCTTCGTCGATGCGAAGCTCGACGCGCTCGAGGCGCACACGAGCCAGTTCGAGTCGACGATGAAGGCGCTCGACGAGGAGCAGCTCGGCGCGTTCCGCGAGCGGATCCGGGTTCGCCTGCGCGAACTCGGCGAACCGTTCGATCTCGCGGCCGCCGAGGTCTTCAAGCTGATCACCGCCCTGTAGACGGCTGCGCCCGATCACCGACGCGGAACGGGGGGCCCGAGGGCCCCCCGTCTCGCGTGGAGTTCATCCGACCGGGAGTCGGATCACTTCTTCTTCTTGGCGGCTGCCTTCTTCTTGGCGGGTGCCCTCTTCGCAGCAGCCTTCTTCTTCGTCGCTGCCTTCTTCTTGGCCGGTGCCTTCCTGGCGGCGGCCTTCTTCTTGGCCGGTGCCTTCTTCGCAGCAGCCTTCTTCTTCGTCGCTGCCTTCTTCTTGGCGGGTGCCTTCCTGGCGGCGGCCTTCTTCTTGGCGGGTGCCTTCTTCGCAGCAGCCTTCTTCTTCGCAGCTGCCTTCTTCTTGGCCGGTGCCTTCTTGGCAGCTGCCTTTCTCTTGGCCGGTGCCTTCTTCGCAGCTGCCTTCTTCTTGGCCGGTGCCTTCTTTGCAGCTGCCTTCTTCTTGGCCGGTGCCTTCTTCTTGGCCGGTGCCTTCTTCGCAGCAGCCTTCTTCTTCGCTGGCGCCTTCTTGGCGGCTCGCTTCGCGGCCATCAGATCAGCGCTGCCCGTTCAGAGCTTGCTTGAGCGTCGAGCTCGCGCTGAACTTCATCGCGGTCGACGCCTTGATCTGCACCGGTGCACCGGTCTGCGGGTTGCGGCCTTCGCGAGCGGCGCGCTGCGTCGTGCTGAACGCGCCGAAGCCCGGCCACGCGACCTTCTCGCCACCCTTCGTGGCGGTCACGACGTGGTCGAAGAACGCGCCCAGTGTCCGCTCGGCGTCGGCTTTCGAAACGCCGGCTGCGTCTGAGACTGCCTCGATCAATTCTGACTTGGTTGCCATTGGGTCCTCTTTCGGATGGTCTGGTGGGTGTTGTCGTCCCGCTCGGGTCCAGGGCCGTTCGGGGTCCAGGGGCGGAACGACAACCATGTGACCGACCTGGCCACGGGCTTGCAAGTATCAAACACATTGCATTTGCAATGATTAATCGCCGAGCGATTTCGCACCCGGCCACGAGAGTCGTCGCCGGATGCAGGATCCGGCCGGGCGACGGTGGCCCATCCACCACCTCGCGCGCTGCCGGGACTACAACAGAACCCGTTGCGCATGAATCACCGACCGACGTTCCAGGGTTCCACCGAGGAGTGAGATGACCGACCTGCTTCCGTCTGCTGACACCACCCGCGCGGCGGCCACCGCGTACGAGGCGGGACACGGAACAGGGCACGATCCGGGCGCTGACCCCGCCACATCCAAGACGCACACACGACTCGTGCTGGACACCTCGGTCCTGATCGCGGATCCGACCTGCGTCCTCGAGTTCCGGGACGCCGACGTGATCATCCCGCTGACCGTCGTCGAGGAACTCGACGGGCTGAAGAGCCGTCGGGACGACGTCGGCCGGGCGGCACGTACCGCGCTGCGCACGCTGGAGGAACTGCGGGTCCGCCACGGCGGCTCGCTCGCGGACGCAGTGCCGACGGGCGCCGACGGCGCGACGGTCCAGATCGAGATCAACAACATCCGCAAACACCTGCTCGTCGAACACGGGCTGAACCCGGACGTCCCGGACAACCGCATCATCGGCGCCGCGATCGGGCAGGCGGACTACGGCCCGACGACGATGGTCAGCAACGACGCGGCCCTGCGAATCAAGGCGGCGCACCTCGGCGTGGACGCTGCCGAACACACCCTCGCCCGAGCCCGCGACGACCGCCCGGCGATCGGCTGGACGACGATCGACACGACCCACGAGGCGGTCGACTGTCTCTACGCCGCCGGCGGGATCGCGACCGGTGCGGTGATCGACGACGCGATGAGCGAGAACGAATTCGCCGTGCTCCGGTCCGGTTCGCAGTCCGCGCTCGTCCGGGCGGTCGGCGACGAATTCGTACTCCTGCCGCAGCACTCACCCGAGCCATGGGGCCTGCGTCCCCGCAACAAGGAGCAGCGGTTCGCGCTCGAGCTCCTGCTCGACCCCGAGATCACGGTGATCGCGCTCGACGGACGCGCCGGCACCGGCAAGACGCTGCTGGCGATCGCTGCCGGGCTCGAGCAGGTGGTCGAGCAGCGCCGCTTCGAACGACTCGCGATCTACCGCCCGCTCGTCCCGGTCGGCCGGGCCGACGTCGGCTTCCTCCCCGGTGGGCTCGACGAGAAGCTCGACCCCTGGATGGCGGCGATCCACGATGCGGTCGTCGCCCTGTCCGACCTCGGCAGCAGCCACGACGCCCGCAACCTGATCGAGGAACTCACCGAGCGCGGCCAGCTGTCGCTCGAGTCGGTCACGTTCCTGCGCGGCCGCTCGCTCCAGCGCCAGATGGTGATCATCGACGAGGCACAGAACCTCGAGCCGACGACCCTGCGTACGATCCTGACCCGCGTCGGCGAAGGCACCAAGGTGATCTTCACCGGCGACACGAGCCAGATCGATGCGCCCTACCTCGGCGAGTCGAACAACGCGCTCACGGTGCTGGCGTCGGCGTTCAGCAACCAGCGCTGTTTCGGCCACATCACGCTCACATCGTGTGAACGCAGCGACGTCGCCAGCCTCGCCGCCGAACTGCTCTGACGGCGCCGCACCCGTGGCCGGCGGCGGCGCGCCGACCGACCTGGGGGCTGTGACAGCCCGTGTCTATGGTGGAAGCGTGCCACTTCCGAGGTTCGCCGTCGTCGACCTGGAGACATCGGGGTTCTCCGTCCGGCGTCACCGGATCCTCCAGATCGGCGTCGTCGTGGTCGAGGCGGACGGCACCGTCCTCGACGAGTGGTCGACGCTGGTGAAGCTGCGTTGGCCGCTCCAACGCGTCGGCCCGACCAAGGTCCACGGCATCACGCGACGGATGCTCGCCGACGCCCCGCGGATGGACGACGTGCTCACCCAGCTCGGAGACCGGCTCGACGGGGCACTGTTCACCGCCCACAACGCCCGGTTCGACGCGGCGTTCCTCGTGCGCGCAGCACGCCGCCGCACCGGCCTCGAGCTCGGGCCCCGGTTGTGCACGCTGCGGATGTCGCGGCGGCTCGACCCCGAACGACAGGCATCCCACCGGCTGAGCGACGTCTGCGCGCGGTACGGCGTGGTGCTCGATCGGCCGCACGACGCGCTCGCCGATGCCGCCGCGACCGCCGCCGTCCTGCCGCACCTGATCACCGCGCACGGCATCACCGACCGCGACGATCTGGCCCCGTTCCTCGACCGGGCGTGAGCCCCGGTCAGCGGGTGTAGGCGGCAAGGACCTGCGCCGCCATCGCGGCCACGTCCGCGGCCATGCCGTCCGGTTCGACGACCACCGCGTCCGGTCCGAGCCGGATCAGCAGGCGCGTCAACCAGCGCGGCGTCGCAACCGGTAGGCGGACTTCGACCCATCCGGGTCGGCCGTCGACATCGCGGACGTCGTCGACCGGGTACTGCTCGACGACCCACTGGGCGGCAGGTGCGAGACGGATCACCGCTCGCGGCACGTCGGCGTCTGTGAAGAACTGGCCGGGCGCCGCGATCGGTTCGGTCGTCTCGACCGAACGGCCGGTCGCCACCACCGACTCGATCCGATCGATCCGGAACGTGCGTCGCTGGCCGGACGATTCGTCGTCCGCCACGACGTACCAGTTGCCCGAGTCCGCGAAGACGTGACGGGGCACGATCGTGCGCTCGCCGAGTTCGTCGCGTGCCGGCGAGTAGTAGGTGATCCGCAGCTCGGCGTTCTCCGCGACCGCTTCCGCGAGATCGTCGGTCAGCGCAGGCCGGGCGAGGTCGATCGCGACGCCGGCGGTGTCATCGGACGAGTCGGCCACGTCGCTGTGCACGCCGACGTCGGACAGCGCAGACGCGAGCTTGCGCAGCCCGCGGCCCAGCGGCCCGTCCGGGTCCGCGCCCGGCAGCTCCATCGCCGCCCGCGCCGACGCGAGCAACGAGAAACCCTCCGGCGCGGTGAGCCGCAGCGGCCGAGTGAACAGGCGGGGGATGCCGACGAAGACGATGCCGTCGTCGACGAACACGTCGATCATCTCGTCGACGAACGGCGGCAGGCCGCACATCGCCACGAGTTCGAGGTCTTCCTGCACCTCGGACTCCGGCAGGTCGTATCGCGCCGCGACGTCGGCCAACGGCACCTCGCCGACCTCCATCAACCACGGAAGCATCACGAGCAGACGACCGAGGCGTTCCTCGGCTCTGCGCGGCCCACTCACGACGCCGCCCGGCCGGAGAGCTCGCGGAGCCACGACACGATGCCGTCACGCACGTCGTCGGGCCCGAGAACGACGGCGTGGTCGAGCAGCCCCAGCACCCAGGACCGGAACGCCGCGAGGTTCGTCGCAGGCACCGTCACGTCGACGCTGCCGTCGGGATGGCGGGCGAGGACTCGGTCTGCACCGAGCTCACGTTCGATCGCGGCGGCGCGCGTCACATCGATCCGCACCATCGCCTCGACGCCGTCGGCCGGTGCGTGGCCGATCTGCTTCGGGTCTGCCGGGAACGCATCCCGCGGGTCGAATGACGGCGGTCGCTCGAACGAGTCGGGCTCGCCGGCCTCGAGCGAGTCGGACCCGAAGCGGTCGACGCGAAACGTGCGCTGCTCACCTCGGTCGCGGTCATGGCCGACGACGTACCAGAACCCGCCGCGCAGCAGCAGCCCGTACGGCTCGACGTGGCGCGACTCGCCGCGATAGCCGAAGCGGATCGGCGACCGCGACGCCACGGCTGCCCGCAGCACCGGCAGTTCCGGGCGGTCCGGGACGACCGCCGAGACCGGCAGCCGATCGCCGCTCGACAGCTCCCCTCCCAGCTTCCAGATCGCGTCGCGGCCGGCGGACGAACCGCTGCGCACCGCCGCAACGGCCACCTGCAGCGCCCGCATCTCGTCGACCTCGAGCTGCAGGTCGGCGAGTTCGTACTTGCGGCGCTGGATGCGGTAGCGCGAGGACCCGGCCTCGGACCCGGCGTCGACCGTCTCGATGTCGATCGGTACACCGAGGTCGCGCAGCGCCGCCTTGTCGCGCTCGAACGCGCCACGTCGCGCCCGCGCCCCGTCGGGGTAGTGCGGCGCGAGCTCGGCCGTGATCTGGACCTGGGTCAGCGGCTCCGGCGTCTCCAGCAGCAGCGCGAGCAGGTTCGTCAGCCGCTCGACCCGATCGCCCCGCTTCGTCGCCACGGCGACCAGTCAAGCAGGCGGCACCGGCATCCAGGCGCCCCGTCAGTGCATGTAGTCGTAGAACCCGCGGCCGGACTTGCGGCCGAGTAGACCGGCTTCGACCATCCGCGAGAGCATCGGCGGCGGGGCGTAGAGCGGCTCCTTGAACTCCTCGTACAGGCTGAGGGCGACCGCGAGCGTCGTGTCGAGCCCGATGAGGTCGGCGAGGCTGAGCGGACCCATCGGGTGGTTGCACCCCTCGACCATGCCGTGGTCGATGTCCTCGGCGGTCGCGAAGCCGGACTCCATCATCCGGATCGCCGACAAGATGTACGGGATCAGCAGCGCGTTCACGATGAACCCGGCGCGATCCTGGCTGCGGATCACGATCTTGTCGAGTGTCTCGGTCGCGAAGGAGTTCGCCCGGTCGACCGTCTCGTCGGACGTCATCAGGCTCGTGACGAGCTCGACGAGGCGGAGCACGGGGACCGGGTTGAAGAAGTGGATGCCGACGACCTGCTCCGGGCGTCTGGTCGCGATTCCGAGCTTCATGATCGGGATCGAGCTCGTGTTGCTCGCCAGGATCGCGTCGTCTGCCTCGACGACCCGATCGAGCGTCGAGAACACGTCGACCTTCAGCGGCTCGTCCTCGATCACCGCTTCGATCACGAGCTCGCGGTCGGCCATGTCGCCGAGGTCGGTCGTGAACGACAGGCGCGCGGTCGTCGCCTCGCGTTCGTCCTCGGTCATCTTGTTCCGGGCGACCGCCTTGTCGAACGAGCCGAGGATCCGCTCGCGCCCGCGTTCCGCGGCTGCGGCGTCGATCTCGCGCACGATCGTGTCCATCCCCGCCCGTGCGCAGACCTCGGCGATCCCGGCGCCCATCTGGCC
The DNA here is from genome assembly GCA_024644465.1 of Ilumatobacteraceae bacterium. Classification (GTDB taxonomy): domain Bacteria; phylum Actinomycetota; class Acidimicrobiia; order Acidimicrobiales; family Ilumatobacteraceae; genus Ilumatobacter_A. The sequence continues at coordinate 23,911 of JAHEKY010000015.1, forward strand.
GCAGCCGACGACGCCGACGCGTTGCATCGCAGTACTCACAGTTCCGGTTCTCCCATCGATCGATCGCTCGTCAGTGCGGCGATCCTGCCACACTTCGTCTCATGCGGATGTCGCGGCGCCGGTTCCTCGCACTCTCGGCGACGGTGGTCGCGGGCTGCACGACGTCGGAAGGCGCCGGTTCCGGGCCGACCACACCGCCGACGACCGCGCGTCCGCCGGAGACCACGGCCAGCACGACCACGACGACCACGACGACCACCACGACCACGACATCGACGACGACCACGTCGACCGTGCCGGAGCCGGCAGAACTGCCCGAGAACCCATTCACCCTCGGCGTCGCGTCGGGGGACCCCGATGCGGCGTCGGTCGTTCTCTGGACGCGACTGACCGGCGAGTTGCCGGCCGAAGGGGTGCCGGTCGACTGGCGGGCGACCGCCGAGGACGGCACCGAAGTCGCGAGCGGGGTGTTCACGACCGGAGCATTGCTCGGCGGGACGGTCCGCGTCGTCGCGGCGATCGATCGGCCCGTCGCCTACCAGTTCTTCACCGGCTCCTGGGCGTCGCCGGTCGGTCGAGCTGCACCGATCACCGCCACGGACGAGCTGCGGATCGCGAGTGCTTCGTGCCAGAACTACGAGGCCGGCTTCTACGCGGCGTACGACGACCTCGCCGAGTGGACACCCGATCTGGTCGTCTTCCTCGGCGACTTCATCTACGAAGGCGATGCCCAGCCGGTGGCGGCCGGGCGGGTCCGCAGCCACGAGGGCGCCGAGCCGACCGATCTCGATGGGTATCGAGCGCGCTATGCGACGTACCTCGGCGACCCGCAGTTGCAGGCGGCGCGCGGGGCAGCGCCGTGGATCTGCATCTGGGACGACCACGAGGTGGAGAACAACTATGCCGGCGTCGTCTCGTCGGAAGGCGCCGATCCGGTGACGTTCGCGACACGCCGCTCGGCTGCGTATCGCGCCTGGTGGGAGAACACGCCGACCCGTCTCCCGCCGCCGGACGCCGGCGTCGACTACCCGATCCACCGCGGCATCGACATCCCCGCAGCGGGGGGCGGGGACCTCGTGCGCATCTCGGTGCTCGACGGCCGCCAGTTCCGTTCCGACCAGGTCTGCGACACGACGTTCGACCTCGGTCCACCGTGCAGCGGCTGGGACGACCCCCAGCGGACGATGCTCGGCGCGGACCAGGAGGGGTGGATCGCCGACCGGTTCTCGACGACCGCCGCGCGCTGGAACTGCCTCGCGCAGCAGACGGTGCTGACCGACCTGCGCTTCGGCGAGGACGGAGCGATCCTCAACTACGACCAGTGGGACGGTTACACCCCGGCCCGCGACCGGCTCCTGGCGAACGCCCCGGACGATCTCGTCGTGCTGACCGGCGACATCCACCTCGCGGGCATCGGCCTCGTCGGCCCCCTGGGCGCGCCGGTCGGCGTCGAGTTCGTGACGACGTCGATCTCCTCGAGCGGGAACGTGCCGCTCGATTTCCTCCCGGTCGTCGAGGGCTTCGAGAACATCGTCGCGGCCGAGCTCGAGCACCGCGGGTACACCCGCCACACGGTCACACCGGCCGCCTGGACGGCCGAGTACCGCACGGTCGACGATGTGGCCGACGCAGCGTCGGCGGTGTCGACGTGGAAGACGTTCCGCGTCGCGAACGGCGCAGCGGCCGTCAGCGAGGTCTGAGTGTCACATCTGGTGCCTGGCACCAGGTGTGACGGTCAGCGTTGGAGGGACTTGGTCTGGAGGAACTCGTCGATGCCGTACGGGCCGTTCTCGCGGCCGTACCCCGACTGCTTGTACCCGCCGAACGGCGCCGCGATGTTGAACGCGCCGCCGTTGACGTCGACCGCTCCGGTGCGCATCCGGCGGGCGACCGCCAGTGCCCGTTCCTGATCAGCCGACCAGACACCGCCCGACAGGCCGTAGTTGCTGTCGTTGGCGATCCGCACCGCGTCGTCGTCGTCCTCGTAGCCGATGATCGACAGCACGGGCCCGAAGATCTCCTCCTGCGCGATCGTCATGTCGTTGGTGACGTTCGCGAACACGGTCGGCTTGACGTAGTAGCCGGTGTCCTTGCCCTCCGGCTTGCCGAGACCGCCGGCCGCGACGACGGCACCTTCGTCGATCCCCTGCTGGATGTAGCCCTGGACGCGATCCCACTGCGCCTGGCTGATCAGTGGTCCGAGGTGCATCCCCTCCTTGGTCGGATCGTCGACCTGGGTACCGGACACCGCGGCAGCGGCGATCTCGACCGCCTCGTCGTACCGGCTGTTCGGCACGAGCATCCGGGTGTGTGCCGTGCACGTCTGACCCGAGTTGAGGAAGCACGCGAAGACACCCTTCGGGATGACCTTCTCGAACTCGGCGTCGTCGAGCACGATATTGGCCGACTTGCCGCCCAGTTCGAGCGCCACCCGCTTGACCGTGCCGGCCGCGACTTCGGCGACGCGCTTGCCGGCGCGAGTCGAGCCGGTGAAGCTGACCATGTCGACGTCGGGATGCGCCGCGATCGCCTCGCCGACCACCGGACCGGTCCCCGTGACCAGGTTGAACACGCCTGCCGGCAACCCGACCTCGTGCACGATCTCGGCGAGGATGTACGCGTTCAACGGCGCGATCTCGCTCGGCTTGAGCACGATCGTGCACCCCGCGGCGAGAGCGCCACCGACCTTGCAGATGATCTGGTGCAGCGGGTAGTTCCACGGCGTGATCGCGCCGACGACGCCGACCGGCTCCTTGACGACGAGGCTGTTGCCGATCTCCTCCTCGAACTCGAACGTGTCGAGCAGGGTGGCGAAGGTCTGCATGTTGCCGGCCGGGAGACCGGCCTGGATCATCGTCGACCACGTGATCGGCATCCCGACCTCGCCGGCGATCGTCTGGGCAATCTCCGCCGATCGGGCCTGGAGGGCTTCGTTCAGCCGCACGAGGAACTTCTGGCGCTCCTCGACGGGCGTCCGCGACCAGCCGTCGAACGCGGCCTTGGCGGCGGCAACGGCTTTGTCGACGTCGCTCGCCGTACCCTCCGGGATCGAACCCATGACCTGTTCGGTCGCGGCGTTGATCACGTCGATCCGTGAGTCGCCGTCGCTCGCCACCCATGCGCCGTCGATGTAGATGTTGTCGTAGTCAGCCATGGTCGCAGTCTGGCGCATGACCGCCCGCCGGGACGAAGCGCGGCCGCTCGGGCCGGTTCAGCGATGGGCGCGGTACCAGCCGATCAGCGCGTTCGTGCTCGCGTCATGGGCATCCGGGCGAAGTGCGTCGACGCCGCCGGTCAACTCCGGCGTGACCTGGTTGGCGAGTTCCTTGCCGAGCTCGACGCCCCACTGGTCATAGCTGTTGACGCCCCAGATCGTGCCCTGGACGTGCACGATGTGCTCATACAGGGCGATCAGCTGCCCGAGCACCGACGGGGTGAGTTGCTCGGCCAGGATCACGGTGTTCGGCCGGTCACCGTCGAAGTTGCGGTGGGGTTCGTCCTCGTTGCGCCGCCCGAAAGCGAGCGCCTCGGATTGCGCGATCAGGTTCGCGATCAGCAGGTCGTGGTGCTGCTGGTAGGGGTGATGGGCCTTGGCGAAGCCGATCAGGTCGACGGGGACGACGTGTGTGCCCTGGTGGATCAGTTGGTAGAACGCGTGCTGCCCGTTCGTGCCCGGCTCGCCCCAGACGATCGGGCCGGTGTCGTGGTCGACGCGCGACCCGTCGAGGCGCACCGACTTGCCGTTCGACTCCATGTCGAGCTGCTGCAGGTACGCCGGGAAGCGCGCCAGCTCCTGGGCGTACGGAAGTACCGCCTTGGTGGCGAACCCCAACCCGTTCGTGTACCAGACGCCCAGCAGGGCCAGCAGCACCGGGGCGTTCTCGGGGAGTGGCGCGGTGCGGAAGTGCTCGTCGACCTGGTGAAAGCCATCGAGGAACTCGCGGAATGCGGCCGGCCCGATCGCGATCATGAGGGCCAGGCCGATCGCCGAGTCGACGGAGTATCGCCCACCGACCCAGTCCCAGAAGCCGAACATGTTGACGGTGTCGATGCCGAACTCGGCGACGCGCTCGGCATTCGTCGAGACGGCGACGAAGTGTTCGGCGACCGCCGCGTCGCCGAGCGCGTCGACGAGCCATGCCCGCGCGGTCCGGGCGTTCGTCAGCGTCTCGATCGTGCCGAACGTCTTGGACGCCACGACGAACAGGGTCGAGGCCGGATCGGCGTCGGCGAGCACGCCGGCGATGTCGGCCCCGTCGACGTTGGACACGAAGGAGCAGCGGATGCGGGGGTGGCGGAATGCCTGGAGCGCCTCGTACGCCATCGCGGGGCCGAGATCCGACCCCCCGATGCCGATGTTGACGACGTGCGTGATCCGGTCGTCCGCACGGACCCGGTCGGCGAACGCGCCCATCCGATCGAGGACGTCGTGAACGTCGGGCACGACGTCGTCGCCGTCGATGCGGAACTCCGATCCGCTCGGCATCCGCAACGCGACATGCCCGACGGCGCGATCCTCCGCGACGTTGATCCGCTCGCCCGCGAACATCGCGTCGCGGCGTGCCTCGACTCCGCGGTCCCGCGCCAGTTCGACCAGTGCGTCGAGCACGCCGTCGTCGATGCGGTGTTTCGAGAAGTCGATCCGCAGGTCGCCGGCGTGGGCGACATAGCGCTCGGCACGCTGCGGGTCGGTCGCGAAGAGTTCGCGGAGATGGGCGGGTGGCGCGAGATCGGCGAGGTCGGCGAGGTCCATCTCGCCGAAGTTACCGGCGGCGGACGGTCGCCGCCGCGGCGTCGGCAGCACCGAGCTCGATCATCCTGGCGGCGGGCGGGTCGAGGAACAGCGTCGTGCCGGACCGGCGGACGGCCGTCGCGGGCATCGACGCGTCTCGGTCGAGCCAGCGGCGCACGACGCCGGCCTTGTCGGCGCCGGCGACGAGGAACAGCCTGCTGCGGGCGGCATTGATCGGGCCCCGCGTGAGCGTCATCCGACCGTGCCCGTTGAAGTTGCCGACCATCGCCACCCGTGTCGGCCGGTGCACGACGTCCGCGTCGTCGTGCGGTCGGGGCGGCCACGACGCGGTGTGCCCGTCGCTGCCGAGCCCGAGGTGGACGGCGTCGAACCGGTCCGGCAGGCCGTCGGCGTAGCGCATCGAGGCCGCGGCGAGGCCATCGCCGGTCACGGGCATCAGCTCCGTCGCGGCCGGCACGAACCACAGCTGGCTCGCGTTGCGGTCCGGGTGGCCGTCCCCCACGATTCGCTCGTCGACCTGCCAGATCGTCACCCGATCCCACTCGAGGTCTTCATGGACGAACGCCGCGAGCATCGACGGCGCCGACGAGCCACCGCTGACGGCGAGTGACGCTCGCCCGCGTCGGCGGATGGCGGCCCGGACCCGGATCGCGAGCGATCGAGCGACGTCACCGGCAGGGTCGTCGGAAACGCGGACGGCCACGGTGCCGCAACGGACGACGCGGGCACGGTTCATCGCGGCGACGATAGGCGACCGCGGCGCGAGGGCCGAGTCGATCGGCGATCGGGGGCGTACCGTTCCCGGCATGACCGACGGGCAGATGCCGACGGGCGACGTCACGTCCGCCCGCGCGCCGGACACCGGGGGCAGCGTCGAGCGCGGCGTCCAGGTCGGAGTCGCGGCGTATCTCATCTGGGGATTCCTCACCATCTACTGGAAGCAGCTGAGCGCGTTCGACGCCGTCGAGCTGATCGGTTGGCGGATGTTGACCGCAGCGGTCGTGATGGCGCTGCTGACGACGGCGCGCCGCTCGTGGCCGCCACTGCTCGCGTCGTTCCGCGATCGGGGCACCCTCGCGCGGCTCGTCCTCGCAGCGTTGCTGTTGACCGTCAACTGGGGCAGCTACGTCTGGGCGGTCGTCAACGACCGCGTGATCGAGACCGCACTCGGGTACTTCATCGCACCGCTCGCGACGATGGCGATCGGCGTGACCGTCCTGCACGAGCGACCGACGGCAGCGCAACGGTTCGCGTTCGTCTGTGCGTCGTGCGCCGTCGTGATCCTGACGTTCTCCTACGGGCGGCCGCCGTGGATCGCGCTCGTCCTCGCCGGCACGTGGAGCCTCTACGGGCTCACCAAGCGCAGCGTCGCCCTCGGCCCGGTGGCGAGCCTGTCCGGCGAGACGTTCGTGCTGTTCGTCCCCGCCGTGGCCATCGTCGCGATCAGCTCGACACACTCCGGCAGCGTCGTGTCGGCCGCCAGCGGTGTCGAGTGGGGCTTCGCGCTCGGGACCGGGCTGATCACCGCGATCCCGCTGACGTTGTTCGCGTCTGCGGCGCAGTCGATCCCGTTCACGTTGCTGGGGCCGCTCAACCTGCTCGTCCCGGTGATCAACTTCGGGCTCGGCTGGGCCCTGTACGGCGAACCGATGCCGATCGGCCGGTTCGTCGGGTTCGCGTTCGTCTGGCTCGCGCTGCTCGTCGTGATGGCCGAACGGGTGCGGTCCGGTCGGCGGCACCAGACGGCCGGCCTCGCAGCTGTAACGTGACGCGAATGCAGCCCCGCCACCGCATGGCAACCGTCGTCGCGGCCGCATCCTCCCTGCTCGGGGCGTGCTTCACGACGACGGCCGACTTCAAGCGCGACGCCGAGACCTTCATCGAGGAACAGGTCGCTCCCGAACTCGGCACGACGTTCCAGTCGGTGACTTGCATGCAGCCGGTCGACCAGGAGGTCGGCACGACGTTCACGTGTTCGGCGCTCGACGCAGGCGGCGGCGTGTGGGAGTTCGACAACCTGATCGACGCCCCGGGCGAGTTCACCGTGAACATCTCCCGAAGCCCGTGAGACGATTCCGCGCACCGGCCCCGAAACGGCGATGGGTGAAATTGCCGCCGCGCTGCGCGGCGGATCTGTCACGATGCAGCCAATGACCGTGATCAAGAAGGGAACCTCCATGAAGAAGACCTGCACGATCCTGCTCGTACTCGGCGCAGTCGCGAGCTGCGGTGGTGGTGTCGATCGGGAGGGCAGCCGCGATCTGTTCATCTCCCAGATCGAGTCCGCGACCGGCTTCACCGCCGATGCCGACTGCGTCGATGCGGTGCTCGACGAGTACAGCGACGACGAGTTGAAGGACTTCGACAAGGAGGAGAACCAGGACTCCGCCGAGTTCGATGAGTTCTCGAACAAGCTGATCGAGTGCGTCGACCTGACCAGCGGCGAGTAACCCGACCCGCCGCCACCCCTGACGCGAACTGGCCGGCGACTCCGAGGAGTCGCCGGCCAGTGTCGTTTTCAGGTGTTCAAGTGTTCAGGTCAGCCGAATGAGCCGCCCTGACCCTCGAAGTCGAGGAAGTCACCACGTGGCTCGAACACCAATGAACCGTCGTCGTTGACGACGACCTCCTGCAGCTGGGCGCCCTCGGTCCAGTAGGCGTCGTTGACGCCGTCCAGCTTGAGGGTGCCACCGAGCAGCGAGTCGTTCGTCAGGTCGGCGTTCCACACGGCGGCCATCAGGTTGACCCGGTTCAGACCACCGGGCAGCTCGGAAGCGGCACGGATGACGTCGACGAGGAACTCGCCGTACAGGATGCCCGTCGAGAACGAGCCGTCGGCGCAGGTGACGCCGCCGTACTCGTCGAGGATGCGCTCGATCTCGATGATCTTCGGGTCGTCGGCCCACACCGGGTCACCACAGACCTTGTTCGAGTTCGCCATGTACGGGCCGGCACCGGCGTCGCTGAGGGTCTTCGCCTGGTCCTTGACCGGCTCGAAGAACGACGCCAGGTTGTTGCACGTGTACGACATGTACGTCCGTGGGCGCCAGTCACGGGCGGCGAGGTCGGCCGTGGTCTGCGAGCAGAACTTCGACGTCGTCCCTGCGATCAACACCTGCGCCTCGGTCGCGGCGAGCGTCGTCATCTCGTTGGTGACGTCGGCCCCGGCCGGATCGTGCAACTGTTCGGACACGACATCGACACCGGCGCACGCGTCAGACTCGTTGAGTGTCTGCTGATACGTCTTGCCGAAGTCGTTGTTCATGATCAGCGCGGCGACGGTCGCCCCCTCACCGAACTCCTCGACGATCGCCGTGCACCAGATCTCCGTCTCGGTGACGTAGTTCAAGATGTTGCCGACAGTCCACGGGAAGTTCGCCGGGTCACCCCAGAACGGGAAGCCCGACGAGTTGAACAGCTGCGGGACACACGCCTCATCGGTGATCGGCCGGATCGCGAGGTTGATCGGCGTACCGATCACGTGACCGAACGCGAAGATGTCGTCGGAGTCGATCATTTCCTCGACGTTGGCGACGGCACGACCGGCTTCGTAGCCGTCGTCCTTCGCGATCAGCACGAGCTCCTTGCCGTCGATCGGGTCCGTGTCGTTGATGAAGTCGAAGTACATCTGCATGCCTTCGCCGATCGCCCCGAACGCGGCGAGCGCGCCCGACTGCGGCAGCGTCTGGCCGAGGCGGATCTCGTCGCCGTCGACGCCCTGGGTTGCGCTCCAGTCGTCCGGGCAGTCACCGAGGCTGAGTGTCGTGCCGGCCGCGACCTCGACGTCACCCTCGAGCGGAAGCGCGTCACCGCCGCCGTCCGGTGGGTCGGTCTCCGCCGGTGCATCGGTTTCGGTCGGCGCATCGGTCTCGGCCGGCGCATCGGTTTCCGTCGGCGCATCGGTTTCCGTCGGCGCATCGGTTTCCGTCGGCGCGTCGGTTGCCGCCGGCGTGTCGTCGTCGCTGCCACATGCCGCGAAGATCAGGCCGGCGGCCATCACTGCGGCGATGGACCGTTTCATTGGTGATCGCATGTTCTCCCCTGTTGGTTTGGTGGTGCTGGATGTTCAGCTCGGTTGCGGTGGACGTCGGCGGTCCGGAAGGGCACGGTCGACGTGTCACCGGGTTCTGTTTTCAACTGACGGGCGTCGGACGTCCGTCAGTCGTTCACGCTTGCGGCATCGACCGTAGCCGAGTCGGCGAGCGCGTTCGTGGTCGGGTCGCCGGTGGTCAGCAACGGCGGTCGGGCCGGATTCACGCGGACGAAGCGGGCCCGCAGCCGACGAACACCGGCGACGATGCCGCCTGGCAGGACGAACGTCAACACGATCAACATCAGACCGAGGATCAGCCCGCCGGTCGGGCCCTGCAGCCACCGTTCGGGCACGCCCGGAAAGTTCTGCGTCGACGAGGCCCAGTCCGGAACGAACGCGATGACGAGGCCGCCGATCACGGCGCCGGACAAGGTGCCGACGCCGCCGACCACCAGCCCGACGATGAACAAGATCGACAGCAACTGGGTGAAGTCGCCGGGCGACGCGATGCCCAACTCCGCAACGTAGACCATGCCGCCGACGCCGCCGAGTGCCGAGGCGACGCCGAACGACATCGTCTTGTGATAGGCGAGCCCGATGCCGTTGACCGCGGCGCTCGTCTCGTTGTCGCGGACGGCCCGGATCGCACGGCCGGGGCGGCTCTTGATCAGGTTGCCGACCATCTTGAAGCACACGACGGCGACGATCGTCATGATGAAGAAGGTCCAGACGCGCTGCTCTTCCCGACTGGACAGACCGTCGCCGTCTCCGAAGTACGACCCGACGAGCGGCAACTTGTGGAGCGCGTCGACGATGCCGTCGAGGGGCAGCCAACCCGGCGGCACGAGATCGGAGTCGGTCTGCTTGCCGGCTGCGCCCGCGGTGTACGGCTCGAGCTTGTCGAGCAGAATCAGCGACGGCAGGATCGCGGCCAGACCGAGCGTGACGAGCGCGAGGTACAGGCCCTTGATCCGCAACGCCGGGATGCCGAACGCCATCCCGAAGATGAAGCACGTCGGGATGATCACCACGAGCGTCAGCAGCCACGGCCAGTTGTGATCCGAGACGAGCCATGCCGACAGGTAGGCCCCGACACCGAAGAAGAACCCCTGCCCGAGGGACAGTTGGCCGGTGAACCCGGCGACGACCTGGAGGCCGAGAATCGCGATGATGAACGAGATCGCCTTGGTGACGCGGGTGATGCTGACCTTGTAGTCGTTGTCGAACAACGTGATCGAACCGGTGTCGTTGTAGGCGAACGCGACGACCAGGACGAGCAGCAGCAGGATGCCGTACCCGATCAGCTTGTACGTCCGGTACTGGGGCGTTCCTTCGGTGAATTGAAATCGTGGTGCAGTTGCCATGTCGTCCCCCTAGACCCGCTCCACCGCTGGCGTGCCGAACAGGCCGGAGGGCTTGAAGAGCAGTACCAGCATCAACACGACGACCGCGGCGAGCAGGCTGAGCTCGCTCGGCACACCGACATATGGAACCACGATGCTCTGCACGAGGCCGATGGCGAGGCCACCGACGATGGCGCCGCCCAGGCTGTCGAGGCCGCCGAGTGCCGCCGCCGACACCGCGAAGATCAGCCCGGTGATCATCACGTTCGGTTCGATCTGGCGCACCGGCGTCGCTACGAACACGGCCACCGCGAGCGTGCCGACGGCCGCGGCGATGGCCCACCCGAACTGCAGCGTCGGCCCGACCTTGATGCCGACCAGCTCGCTCGACTCGAGGTTCGACGACACTGCCCGGAACGCGAGGCCGATCTTCGTCTTGTTCAGCAGCAGTGTCAGGGCTCCGGCAACGACGAGGACGGTGAGCAGCGTGAAGATCGTGTACCACGAGAGGTTCGCACCGCCGATCGACGCCGCGTTGCCCGACGGGAACAGCTCGGGGAAGGCGCGGGGGTCGAACCGCCACACGATGCCGGCGACCGCGTTGATCGCAAGGAACAGGCCGAGCGTGATGATCACGAGCGGCAGGTGATCGGCGGGGTCGAACGGGCGGATCAGCGTCCGCTCGATGCCGGCCGCCAGCAGCGCGCTGATCACCATCGCGAGCACCACTGCGCCCCACATCGGCACGCCGCGCTCGGTGGCGAGCACGTAGGCGATGAACCCGCCGAACATCGCGAACTCACCCTGTGCGAAGTTGATCAGCGTCGTCGCCTTGAAGATCATCACCAGCGCCATCGCGATCAGCGCGTACGTCGCGCCGTTCGAGAGGCCGTCGAAGATGCGGTTGATGAAGAGTTCCATCGTCGTCAGACTCCCAGGTAGGCCTTGCGGATGGCGTCGTCGTGGATGAGGTCGTCGGCCGGCCCCTCGATCTGGATGTGGCCCGACTCCAGGACGTAGCCCCGGTCGGCGATGCCGAGCGCGAGCTGGGCGTTCTGCTCGACGATCAGCATCGTCGTGCCGGTGTCCTTGTTGATGTGCGAGAACCGATCGAACAGGTCCTGCACGATGATCGGCGCGAGGCCAAGCGAGGGCTCGTCGAGCAGCAGCAGGCTCGGGCGCGACATCAGCGCCCGGGCAACGGCGAGCATCTGCTGCTCACCACCCGACAGGCTGCCGGCGCGCTGGTTGCGGCGCTCGCGCAGCACGGGGTAGATGTCGAACCACTGGTCCATGTCGGCATCGACCTCGTCGTCGGAGCGGATGTAGGCACCGACCCGGAGGTTGTCTTCGACCGACAGCTCGGGCAGGGTGCCGCGACCCTGGGGCACGTGGGCGACGCCCTTGCGGACGACCTCGGGCGGCGTCGCACTGCTGATGTCCTCACCCCGCAGCTTGATCGTGCCGGTGCGTTGGATCATCCCGGAGACGGCGCGCAGCGTCGTCGTCTTGCCGGCGCCGTTGGCCCCGAGGATGACGACGACCTCGCCCTCGGCGACATGGAAGTCGAAGCCGTGGAGCACCTGGATCGGGCCGTACCCGCCTTCGAGGTGCGTGACGTCGAGGACCTCGGCGCGCTTTTCGGATGTGCTCTGCTCGGTCATGACGCCGGCACCCCGAGGTAGGCCTCGACCACGGCGGGGTTCTCCTGCACTTCGACAGGGAGCCCTTCCGCGATCTTGCGTCCGAAGTCGAGCACGACGACGTTCTCGGAGATGCCCATCACCAGACCCATGTGGTGTTCGACGAGCAGGATCGTGAGGTCGTAGCGGTCGCGGATCCCGGTGATCACCTCCGACAGCAGGTCGACCTCGGAGTGCGTCAAGCCGGTGGCCGGCTCGTCGAGCATCAGCAGCTTCGGCCTCCCGATCAGGCAGCGGGCCAGTTCGATGCGCTTGAGCGTGCCGTACGGCAGCCCGGCGCACTGGTTGAAGGCGACGTGCTCCAAGCCGAGATCGTGGAGGATGCTGAACGCCTCGGTGGCGAGCTGCTTCTCTTCCTTCTTGCGGCCGATGTTGAGCATCGCCGTGCCGAAGTTCTCCTTGCTGCGGACGTGCGCGCCGGCCATCACGTTCTCGATCACGCTCATCCGGGGCCAGAGGGCGAGGTTCTGGAACGTGCGGAAGATGCCCGCCTTGGCGATCTGGTGCGGCGGCGTCTTCAGGAGATTGCGTCCGGAGAAGTTCAACGTGCCGTGCGTCGGGTCGTAGATCCGGCTGATGACGTTGAACATCGTCGTCTTGCCCGCTCCGTTCGGACCGATCAGCCCGCAGATCTGACCCTCTTCGATGTCGAACGTCAGGCCGCTGAGGGCGACGATGCCGCCGAATCTGACCTCGATGTCGTTCACTTCCAGTAATGCCATCGCACTCGACCCCTTACCGCTCGGTGGCTGCTGGGGAACGTAGCACGATGTGACGCGCGTCATTCAGTCGAACTCACAGCCGGCCCAGGCCTCACTCGGCCCGAGCGGGCGACGCGGCTCGAAGGTGAGAACCACGTAATTCCGAACCGGCCCGATGTCGGCGGGGACGCGACGCTGCCTAGAGTCGACCTCGTGCATCTGTCGAAGCGCAGTGCGATCATCGTCGCGGCATCGCTGAGCCTCGCTGCCTGCGGCGCCGACGTACTCGTCACCGCCGAGCGGTCCGACCTCGACGAGTCGGCCACGACGGCCGTGCCGTTCGAACCGAACCCGGGCTCCGGTTCGACGATCGACCCCACCGACCCAACGGACCCGACGGCGTCCACCGACCCGAGCACCCCCCCGCCGGCGTCGACCGACCCGGAACCGTCGACGACACCGGCACCGACGACACCACGCGTCATCGACGCGAGTGCGATCAATTTCGGCCCGGCCAAGCCGCCCCAGCCCTACGACGACTTCCTGCTCGCCACGATCACCGACCTCGACGTGTGGTGGAGCGAGCTCTACCCGGAGATCTACGGCGAGCCCTGGACGCCGCTGCAGGGAGACGTCTACGCCGCGTACCCCGACCGGCCCGACGACCTTCCCGGCTGCGGTTCGCCGCGGACGCGATACCGGGACGTGCAGGAGTTCGTCGCGTTCTACTGCGGGATGGGCGACTTCATCGTCTACGACGACGGGTCCGACGGCCTGCTCGCCGACCTCGCCGACAACTTCGGTGCCGGCACGATCGGGATCGTGCTCGCGCACGAGTTCGGGCACGCGATCCAGCAACGCTCGGGGGTCCTCGACCGCCAGCTCCCGACCGTCACGTCCGAGCAGCAGGCGGACTGCTTCGCCGGTGCCTGGGCGGCGCGCGCCGCGCGGGGCGAGGGCGGGCTGACGTTCAGCGACGCCGATGTCCGGTCCGGCCTGATCGCGATGCTCGAGGTCCGCGACCCGGTGGGCATCGACCAGTTCACGCCGGGTGGGCACGGCTCGGGCTTCGACCGGGTCGGCGCCTTCCAGGTCGGGTTCCGCGCCGGCCCGCAGCGGTGCAGCGAGTTGATCTCCGACCCACTGCCACTGATGCCGAACCAGTTCAACGACTCGACGGACTTCGCCAACGAGGGCAACGCCCCGTTCGGCTACGGCGAGAGCGAGTTGCTCGGATTCCTCGTCCCCGACCTCAACCTGTTCTGGGGCGTCGACGCCGCGATCACCGGCTTCACACCGCTGACGCTCGTGCCGGTGCAGACGATCGCCGACGTCGAGTGTGCCGATCTCGAGCCCGGGTTCGACAACGGCGTGGCGCTCTGCCCGTCGACCGACACCGTGTACCTCAACGAGCCGGTCGCGCTCGACCTGTACGGCCAAGCGACCTTCGGCGACTTCTCGATCGGGTATCTCATCGGCACCGCATGGGCCGAGGACGTGCAGTCGGCGCTCGGGTCCGGCCTCGACGGCGAAGCGCGACAGTTGGCGAACGACTGCCTCACCGGGGCATGGGTCCGTACCGTGATCCCCGTCGACTTCCGCCTCCCCGAGCCGCGCGACCCCGACCGCACCGCCGTCGTCTCACCCGGCGATCTCGACGAGGCGGTACGCACCGCGATCCTGATCGGTGATCTCGGCGCCGATGACGACGTGCTGGGCAGCCCGTTCGAGAAGATCGACGCGTTCCGACGTGGTGTGATCGGCGGCCTGGACGCCTGCGCCGTCTGAGCGATCGCAGCCCGATCCGCGCGTCATGATTGGCTCAGCGGTGACGCCGCAACCAGTCGTCGACCAACGCCGCCAGCTCGACCGGGCGGTCGCCCTGCACGCTGTGGCCGGCACCGTCGACGACGTGCACCTCGACAGCGGGGCGGCGGCGGCGCGCTTCGGCGACGTCGGCGGCGTCGACGACCGGTGAGAGCGAGCCCCGGACGAGCATCAGCGGGCAGCTGACGGCGCCGAAGTCGTCCCACATCGGGTTCGGTGCGTCGTCGTCGTGGATGATGGCGGCGTCGGGCATCGCCGTCGAGCCACGGTCGTCGCCGGATCGGTCGGTACGGTCGTAGTTCCACTGCCACGAGCCGTCCGCGACCTGGTGTGCGTTGTGCAGGATGCCGCGGCGCAGCGACGACACGCTGCGGGTCGGGTTGTACGCGATCGTGCGTTCGAGCAGGTCGTCGAAGCTCGGAAACGACTGCGGCCCGTCGACGAAGTCGAGAATCGCCTTCGTCTTGGCACGGTTGACCCCCGGCGTGATGTCGACCATCACGAGCGATCTCACGAGCTGCGGGTGTCGCCGCGCCAACATCATCGCGGTCAGCCCGCCGAGGGACATCCCGACGACGGCCACGCCGGCGGGTCCGTGTTCGACGACGGCCCGCGCGACGTCGTCGGCGAGATTCGGCGGCGTGTAGGCGCCGTCGGTCCGCCAATCCGAATGGCCGTGACCGGGCAGGTCGACCGCAAGGGCCGGGCGCCCCAGGGCGAGTGCGACCGTGTCCCAGGTGTGCGCGTTCTGCGCCCCGCCGTGGACGAAGACGACCTCGGGCGGACCGGTGCCCCACACCAGCGCGCTCACCGATCGATCGTCGGCGGCAGGCGATTCGACACGCCGGACGGCGGGGACCTCGACATCGAGATCGAACTCCGCGATGTTCTCGTGGAACAGCCCGAACTCGTCGTATTCGACCCGCTCGACCACGCTACGGCGCGGCGACCGTCGTGGTGGTGGTCGAGGTCGTCGTGGTCGTGGTCGTCGGCCGCGGTGCCGCGGTCGTCGTCGTCGCAGGCGTCGTTGTCGTGGGCCGCGGCGCAGCGGTCGTCGGCGGGGCCACCGTCGTGCTCGGCGCCACCGTGGTGGTCGTCGTCGACGTGGTCGTCGACGTCGTGGTCGTCGTCTCGTAGTTCGGGTCGAGCCAGTTGAACGTCGGCGGCGGCGAACCGTTCTCCTCCGGCTCCTTCTCGCCGTCCCACACGAAGACCTGATCACCGTTGGACATCAGGTCCTGCATGTCCTCCGACAGGTTCAGCGGGATGCGGATGCAGCCGTGCGACGCCCCCTGCAGCGGCACGTTGAGCGCACCGTGGATCGCGATGCCGTAGTTGAAGTACACCGGGTTCCACATGCCGCCGAGCGCGCTCTGGCGGATGCCCTCGACCTCGCGGTAGACCGTGAAGACGCCGCCAGGGGTGTTGGAGATACCGCACTCGCCGCGGACGAGCGGCTCGGTGCCGTCTCGGTTCCCGTACTCCCCTGGGCTGATCGTGACCTCCTCGCACCATTCCTCGCCGCTCCCGCTGGACATGTGGGTGATCATCATCGGCTTGTCGTCGTGGAAGATCGCCAGCACCTGTTCGGGGAGGTAGACCTCGGTGTGATTCGGTGTCGCGTTCGGGCGCCGCGGCTGGATCACGAACGGGTCCTGCATGTCCTCCCACATCTCGGGGGTGACCTTGCCGGTCGGAGCGTTGCTCGGCCGCTCGAGCACCAGTTTCTCGTACGCCCAGACCGCTTTGATCGTCTGGTCGCCGTAGATGCCGTCGGCCGGGCCGGGCACGAAGCCGAGCTCGGTCAGGCGCTCCTGGACGCGCTTCACGTCTTCGCCTGCGAGGCCGTTCGACAGTGTCCGGGACAGGGCCGTCTTGGTGACGGGCGCGGTCGTCTCGACCGTCGCGATCACGTCCGGGATCGAATCGGGGACGGCGAGCGTCGAAACCGCCAGATCGGTGGCGAACGCGGAATCGGCTGGTTCCCGGGCGTCGGACCCCCCGTTCCCACCGCCGCCGCCGAGCGCGACGCCGGCGACGACAACCGTGCCCAGCAGGCCGGCAGCCGCGATTGCGGGCAGCCACCTGGCAGCTCGGTTCTGGGGGCGTCGAGGGTCGTTCATCAGGCGGAGTGGTCGGCGTGGTTCAGCGGGGGCGGGCGCAACGCAACTGCAAAGAATCTACCAACGAACATCAGCGGATCGACGTCAGCAACGACATCGAGACGACAGTTTCGGGATCGGTGAGAAGTGGCTGTCGCGAGGCCCGCGCGGCCGTCGTTCAGCGCCGGTCGACGACCGGCTCGATGCCGTCGAGATCGCCGCGCAACTCACGCATCTCGCGCAGGATTCCGAGGATCACGCCGGGAGAACTGAGCGTCGATTCCCCACGGGTCCGGGGGAAGTAGTCGACCCCGAACTGCAGCATCTCGTAGCCGAGCCTGGTCGCCCGGATGACGAGCTCCGCGTCGATGAACGAACCCTCGCTGCGCAGTTCGACGTGATCGAAGATCCGGGCGCGACACAGTTTGAACGCGAAGTTGATGTCGCGCGCCTTGACCCCGAACAGGCCGCGGATCAAGACGTTGTACCAGAACGTGTAGATCGTGCGGAGATAGCCCTCTCCGGTGCGATCGAAGCGGTACGCACTGACGATGTCGGCGTCGTAGTCGATCATCAGGCGGACGGCACGCGGCAGCTCCGCCATGTCGAACGGCAGATCGGCGTCGGTGTAGAGGATCAGGTCGCCCGACGCCGTCGCGAAGCCGGTCTTGATCGCCCCACCGAGCTTGCGATTGCGGGCGTGGTGCACGACACGGACGCGGGGGTCCTCCGCGGCGATCCGATCGGCGATCTGCGGTGTCGAGTCGGTCGACGCGTCGTCGACGATGATCAACTCGTAGTCCCCGATGTCACCGCGGTCCAGCAGCGTGCGGCACGCTCGCCGAGCCGCGTCGAGCGCGCGCTCGACGTACTCCTCCTCGTTCCACATCGGGTAGAAGATCGAGAGCTTCTCGAAGGTCGCACCGGTGGTGCCGTCCGCTGTCACGCAGGTGGAGGGTAGCTGCACCGGGAGATCGTCGAGCAGCGCCTACAGTGCCCCCGTGACCGACCGACCGCCGAGCTCCACGGGGTTCGCGCCGCCGGACGGCGACGCCGCCCCGGTGCCGCCCCCGCCGACGTTCGCCGCACGGGCACGGCCGGGCCAGCTCACCACCGCCTGGCAGATCATGGTCGCCGCGACGTGGGCGGCGGTCTTCTTCGCCTTCGCGGCGACGTGGAAGGTCAGCGAGGAGATCGGGATCGGGACCTGGTGGCTCGGGCCACGCGCACTCCCGCAGCCGCTCGTCGTGAGCTTGATCCCCTTCGGGCTCGCCCTCGCGATGGCGTTCGCGGCGATCTACAACGTGGCCCGCGTCGCATCGATCAGCCTCGTCGGGTCGGTCGGCGTCGCGCTCATCGCCGTGTTCGACATCTCACGATCCGGCGGGCTCGCGGCCATCGAGTTCGCGATCGCGGCTGCGGCCGCGCTCGTGTCGCTCGGTGCGCGCTCCGGCACGTACCGCACGACGCCGGCACCTCCAGCGAACGCCGCGTGTGACGCCCCGGACGACGCACCGGGCGACCGACCGGCGCACTGACGTCGATCCGGGCCCGCAGTGGGTGGCGACGGTAACGTCGAGTCCCATGTCCGACGCGCCTTCCCGTTCTGCTTCGAATGCAAAGGTGCTGATGTCGCTCCCGGTCGGAGAACGGGTCGGCATCGCGTTCTCCGGCGGCCTCGACACGTCCGCCGCGGTTGCGTGGATGCGCGAGCGGGGGGCGATCCCGTACACCTACACCGCCGACCTGGGCCAGCACGACGAGCCCGACCTCGCGGGCGTGCCCGAGCGAGCGAAGGTCTACGGTGCCGAAGCGGCACGGCTCGTCGACTGCCGTGAGGAACTCGTGCGCGAGGGGCTGATCGCGCTGCAGTGCGGGGCGTTCCACATCGCATCGGGCGGCAAGACCTACTTCAACACGACGCCGCTCGGCCGAGCGGTCACGGGGACACTGCTCGTGCGGGCGATGCGTGACGACGGCGTCGACATCTGGGGCGACGGCTCGACGTACAAGGGCAACGACATCGAGCGCTTCTACCGATACGGGCTGCTCGTCAACGCCAACCTGCGGATCTACAAGCCGTGGCTCGACCCGACCTTCGTCGACGAACTCGGCGGGCGGCAGGGGATGAGCGAGTTCCTGGTCGAGCGCGGGCTCCCCTACCGGGACTCGGTCGAGAAGGCGTACTCGACCGATGCGAACATCTGGGGCGCGACGCACGAGGCGAAGGCACTCGAGGAACTGTCGACGTCGATGGAGATCGTGACGCCGATCATGGGCGTCGCGCACTGGGACGCCGAAGTCGCGATCGAGGCCGAGGACGTGACCGTTCGCTTCGAGGAGGGTTGGCCGGTCGCGATCGGTGGGGAGACGTTCTCCTCGCCGGTCGACCTCGTCATGGCGGCCAACGAGATCGGAGGACGTCACGGGCTCGGCATGAGCGACCAGATCGAGAACCGGATCATCGAGGCGAAGTCGCGCGGCATCTACGAGGCACCGGGAATGGCCCTGCTGCACATCTGCTACGAACGGCTCGTCAACGGGATCCACAACGAGAACTCGATCGAGAACTACCGCACGATGGGCCGTCGACTGGGGCGGCTGCTGTACGAGGGCCGCTGGTTCGACCCGCAGAGCCTGATGCTGCGCGAGCCGCTGATCCGGTGGATCGGTTCCGCCGTCACCGGCGAGGTCACGTTGCGGCTGCGTCGCGGCGAGGACTACTCGATCCTCGACACGGTCAGCGACAACCTGACGTACCAGCCGGACCGGCTGTCGATGGAGCGCGTCGAGGACCAGGCCTTCGGCCCGCTCGACCGGATCGGCCAGTTGACGATGCGCAACCTCGACATCACCGACACCCGCACCAAGCTCGACCTGTACCGCCGCGTCGGCACCATCGGCGCCGGCGACGTGACCGCCGCCCTCGACCCCGCCGACTGAAGCGGGTGCGGGTCAGCTCGCGAGGATCTGCTGGACGAGGCCGGCGATGAGGCGGGCCCGCTCGGGCATCGTGGCGGCGACGACGTGTTCGGTGTCGGCGTGCGCCCCGCCGCCGACCGCGCCGAGCCCGTCGAGCGTCGGGACACCGATCGCCGCGGTGAAGTTGCCATCGCTGCCGCCCCCGACCGCGTAGCCGGCGATCCCCGGCGCAACTCGCTCGGCGAGCGGGAACAGCGTGGCGGACGCCGACTCGGGCATCGGCGGCCGGTTGATCGCGCCGCGCACGTCGATCGTCGCCCCGTCGAGGCGCGCCGTCAGCGACGCCATCGCCTGTTCGACGCGGTCCTTCTCCGCCGCCGATTCGACGCGGACGTCGACCTTCAGCAGCGCCTGCGCCGGCACCGTGTTGTCCGCGGTGCCGGCGTGGGCGATCGTCGGCGTGACGGTCGTGCCGACCGCGGCGTCACCGAGCGCGCTGATCGCGAGGACCTGGTGGGACGCCTCGACGAGCGCGTTGATCCCCTTCTCGGGATCGAGCCCGGCGTGGCTCGCCCGGCCACCGACGACGACCTCGAACGTCCCGCAACCCTTTCGGCCGGTCTTCAGCCCGCCGCCGTCCGCGGAAGGTTCGAGCACGAGCACCGCGCCGCAGGCGCGCGCCCGCTCCTCGATCAGGTCCCGCGAATGGTGCGACCCGACTTCCTCGTCGGCGCTGAACAGCAGTTCCACGCCCGAGACGTCCTCCAGCGAGGCCAGGCCGTGAAGCGCCTGCACGATGCCGCCCAGCATGTCGAAGCAGCCGGGACCGGTGACGGTCCCGTCGCGGACGTCGAACGGGAGACGCTCCAGCGTGCCGATCGGGAAGACGGTGTCGTGATGGCCCAGCAACAGCACCTTCGGCTGTCCGCCGCCCGACCAGTGCACGTGCGGGCCGGCCGGGCTGTCGACGAGCGTCGCCGGGCGACCGAGGTGACGTTCGATCATCGCCGCCAGTGTGAGCGCCGACGCGCGCAGGGCCCCGAGGTCGAGCGACGGTGACTCGATCTCGACGAGCGTGCGCAGGTCGTCCAGCATCGCGTCGAGATCGAAAGCCGATGCGTCCACGGTCGTCGTCATCGCCCCACCGTATTACCGATGCGCCACATTCCGGGGCGTGACATCTGGTGCCTGGCACCACATGTCACAGCTCTAGATCGAGAAGCCGCCCAGCTTCACGTCGAGGTACTCGGCGATGCCCTCGTGGCCGCCCTCGCGTCCGAGCCCGGAGTCGCCCATGCCGCCGAACGGCGCGGCGGCCGATGTCGGGTTGACATCGTTGATCCCGACGATGCCGAAGCGGAGCCCTTCGAACGTGCGCATCGCCGTCGAGAGATCCTTCGTGTACACGTATGCGGCGAGGCCGTAGTTCGTGTCGTTCGCCATCGCGAGGACGTCGTCGCCGTCGCCGTACGTGATCACCGGCGCGACGGGGCCGAACGTCTCCTCGCGGCGGATCAGCATGTCGTCGGTGACATCGGTGACGA
>JAHEKY010000016.1:0-43240 GCA_024644465.1 Ilumatobacteraceae bacterium
GTCGAGCAACCCGTCGTCCGGCTCGGCGTCGGGGAACACGTCGATGCCGCCGGTGATCGTGCCGAAGTTGCCGACGAGGACCATCGACGCCCGGCCGTCGAAGAACGCTTCGCCGTCGATCTCGACCTTCGTCGGCACGAGCGAGCGGCGGAGGTTCCTGAAGCCAGAGATCACGTAGGCGAGCGATCCGATCTTCGCCTTGAGCGTCGGGTCGGCGTCCCGGATCATCAGCGCGTCGAACCCGGTGCCCGCCATCACGGCGAACGTCTCGCCGTTCACGCGTCCGAGGTCGATCGTGCGTTTCGGTCCGAGCCCGATCCCGTCGGCCGCGTCGAGACCGGCCGGCACGCCGATGTTCGCGGCCAGGAGGTTGCCCGTGCCGAGCGGTACGACGGCGAGCGAGGTCCCAGTGCCGGCGAGCGGTTCGAGGCAGGCGCGAACGGTGCCGTCGCCGCCGCACGCCACCACGATGTCGGCGCCGTCGCGAACGGCCGCAGCAGCTTGCCCGGGACCGGGATCGTCCTCGGTCGTCGGGACGAGGTCGACTGCTTCGCCCAGCGCCCCGCGCAGCGCGTGCTCGTCCGGCGCACTCCCGCTCGCGGGGTTCCAGATCGCGACCCGTCGTGGCGAGTTCACGATCCGACCGGCTCTCTGGTCGGGGCGACGGATGCGCCGTCGTGGCCGAACACGGGGGCGACGGTGGCGCGCGGTGCATCGACGTCGTCGTGATCGTGGTCGCAAACGTGACGGTCGCGGCCGCCTTCGTCCCTGCGGGCGGCTCGATCGGGATCACGCCCCTCGTCGTGGGGAGCGCCGAGGATCGCGAGGCAGATCGCGAGCGACACCAGCCCGAGCACGACGCCCGCGACCACGTCACTGAAGTAGTGCATGCCCTGGTACATGCGGGCCAGGCCGACGCCGACCGGGATGATCACGGCGACGACGACGGCCAGCGTGCGGGCCCACACCGCTCGAGTTCGCCAGAACACGACCACCGCGAATGCGGCGTAGACCGTTGCGGCCGCGACGTGGCCGGACGGGAAGCTGGAGTTGACGGGTGAGTCGAGCAACCGCTCGACGTCCGGCCGGGGACGCTGCACGATTGCGGTGATCGTGATGAACGCAGTTGCCTCGAAGATCAGTGACGCGGCGACGAACACCGCCTCGTGCCAGCGCTTCCACCGCCAGAGCATCACGGTCACGACGAGGGCCGTCACCGCGATCTTGGTCGTTGTGTCGGCCGGGAACGCGCCCCATGTCGCAAGGTCGGTTCGGCCCGCCGTGCGGATCTCGACGAACCAGTCCGCCAAACGTTCGTCGAGCCGCGTCAACGCACTCGGTGCCGTCCAGTCCGTCAGGAGGAAGCCGACGAGCGCACCGCCGGCGACGACCGCCAGCAAGGCGGGTGCCATGCGGAGCAGATCACCGCGGTGGAACATCCACGTGCGCTTCCACCAGTTGTCTGACGACGAATCGTCCACAGGACGCCCCTCACGGTTGTCTCGGATACAGGTGCGGCGTCTGTACCCGGTGGCCGGAGCGGTCAAACGTTCGGTGCGGCCAGTGGCCGTGCGACCAATCTCGACAACGTCGCCGCACCGTCGGCGTCGGCGGCCGCGCGTTCGAGTTCGAGCTCGACGACCGATCCGTCGATCAACAGCTGGCCCATGCAGTTGTGGAACACCGGACCGTCGGTGAGGTCCCAGCTCGCTCGCGACACCTCGCGCCCGACACGCCGCTCCAGCCACGAACCGATCGCGCGGCCGACTCGGGAGATCGCGAAGCGCAGCACGCTGCGTTCCCGCCAGGGAAGTGCGTTGCGGATCGGCGAGCTCACCACCTGATGGATGCGCGTCGGCGACTCGACCCCGACATCGACGTCCGCGACGTAGGAGAAGTGGATGTCGCCGGCCAGGATCGTGACGGTCTCACACGGCCGGTCGCGCCGGGCGAGCTCGATCAGCAGCTCGATGACGTCCTCGAACGAGCGACCGAACGCGGGCCAGTCCTCGAGGTCGAGCGCGCGGCGCAACTTCTCCGACGCTCGCGCGGCCACCGTTCCCCATGCACCGTCGCACAGTTGCTCGTTCCACTGCTGCAAGCCGTGGATGCCACCCGGGACGAAGATCGGCAACGACGTTGCCAGCAGCAGATGGCGGTCGGCCGAGCGGGCCGTGTCCGCGATCCACGACCACTCCTCCGCGCCGACCATGCGCCGGCTGCCCTGCCCGAGGTCCCGCCCGTTGCGCGAGTCGATCACGATCAGCCGCGTCGCACCGAGGTCGCGGACGAAGCTGAACGGGTAGCCGCCCGGAACGGGCGTGAACTCCTCCGAACGGCGCGCCCATGCGGTCAGCAGTTCCGCACCGTCGCCGGCCTCGATCAACGCCGCGAGCATGCCCTCGTCGGCGATCCGCTCGGGCGACAGGTTGCCGAGGTGCTGGTAGATCCAGTACGAGACGAGCGCGCCGAGGATGTGGTCCTCCCACCACGACGTCGAGCGGATCTCCTCGACCCAGCGCCGTGAGATGTTCCAGTCGTCGATCACGTCGTGATCGTCGAAGATCATCGTCGACGGCACGACCGAGAACATCCACCGCTCGACGTCGGGCGTCCAGCTCTCGCGGTACAACGCGGTGTACTCCTCGAAGTTCGCGGCGATGTCGGCAGGTGCGTCGCCGGCGCTGGTCCTGCTGCGGCGCAACATGCGGCGGCCGGCCCGTGGCGACGGGTCGTCGGCATAGACCTGATCTCCGAGGAACACGGCGAGGTCCGGCCACTCCTCGCGGGGCTGCGTGAGCATGCGCACGCCGTGGGCGCGGAACGCGTCGACGCCGCGCCGGCGCGCGTCCCGGCCGGGTTCCAGCGAGTAGGGCGGTTCGTGCGGCGCCGCGGCGCGGCAACTGCCGAAGAGGATGCGCGTCGGTCCCGGCCGGCCCAGCGTCCGGATGCAGCTCGGCGGAAACGGCGAGTCGGCCACCGGCCACGCTCGTTCGCCGTCGAGGTGGACCTCGTACTCGACGATCGTGTCCGGCGCGAGGTCGGCGAGGATCACCAGCGCGTAGTGGTGGCCGTGCACGGTGAAGGTTTCGGCGGTCTCCCCGAGCACGGTGACCGCACACGGCCGATCGAGTTCGCACCAGATCGTCGCTTCCGTCTCGCCGACGTACCGCAGCATCGGCCCGAGCAGCAGCTGTGGAATCGAGGGCGACGGGGGCTCGTGCAGATTGATCAGAGGCCGCATGGTGACCCACGATGGGGGGCGTGTCAATCCACGCCCGCGCCCTCGCCGGTTTGACCGCGGTGTCGCACGGGTACGTCGTGCACGTGGCAACGATCCAGGTCAACGAGATCACTCGCGATTCGCAGTCGACCGACGACCGTGATGCGCCGACCGCGGACGTTGCCGAGCGCACCAGAGACGTCGTCGAGTCGTCGGGCTGGCTCGAGAACGCCGCGCGGCTCGGCTGGATCTCGAAGGGGCTCGTCTACACCCTGATGGGCATCACCGCGTTCACGATCGCCCGACAGCGTTCGACCGGAGAGGACGCATCGCCGGAAGGTGCACTGCAGCGTGTGATGGAGCGCCCCGGCGGCCGCGTGCTGCTCGTCGTGCTCGGAATCGGGCTGCTGTTGTACGTCGCATGGAGGTTGCTCTCGGTCGCACTGATCGCGGGCAACGAACTCACGCACTGGGCCGATCGCGTCGGCTATCTGTTCTCCGCGATCTTCTACCTCACGCTCTCGTGGACCGCGCTGAAAGCAGCGCTGCGCAATGACGCGCCGGAGGACGGCAACACGATCGAACGGCTGTCGCGGACATTGCTCGAGACCGGTTGGACGCGCGTCCTCCTCGGCGTCGTGGGCCTCGTCGTCATCGGTGTCGGCGTCTACTTCATCGTGCGCAAGGGCATCCTCCGCTCGTTCGCCGACGACCTCGACGGCGTCGACGACTCATGGCGCGGCAACGACGGATACGCCAGGACGCTGCTCGTCGCCGGTGTGTTCGGCTGGCTCGGCCGGGGCATCGTCACGGTGCTCGTCGGCTTCTTCGTGACGCGCGCCGCGGTCAGGTTCGACGCGTCCGACGCCCGGGGCTTCGATCGTGCGCTCCGGCAGGCGGCGACGACCGACCTCGGCACGTTTCTCGTGGCGGGAACCGCCGTGGGCCTCGTCTTCTACGGCGCGTACTGCCTGCTGAGTGTCCCGCGACGTTCGTTGGAGGTCGAACGGTGATCCCGCTCCTCGTCCTCGGTGTCACGCTGGCCGTCACGGTCGTCCTGGTCGCGGCGAACCTCGCGTTCGGCGCGCATCGCCCGCTCGACACCGAGCAGCCCGAACGGTGGCTCGTCCGACATGCGCCGGCGTCGTGGCGCCCGTTCGTCCGCCACGTCGACCGGCGGATCATCGGTGGCGCGGCGATCGCCGCGAGCCTCGTCATCGTCGCCGTCGGCGGCGTCGTGGTCGGCACCGTGCTCGACGCCGTCGACAACGAGCGGGGAATCGCGAGCTGGGACGAGTCCGCCGCCGAGTGGGGCAAGACGCACGCGACCGACGCGTCGACGACCATCCTGAAGGCGATCACCCAACTCGGCGGCACGCTCGGCCTCCTCGTGATCCTCGTGTCGATCGGCGCCGTGATCTACCTGCAGCGGCGGACGTGGGGCCCGGTGCTCTACCTGCTCGTCATCGGCCTCGGTGTCGCCGGGTTGAACAACATCTTGAAGTACATCGTCGACCGCGACCGCCCGACGATCGCGCAGCTGGCGGGGCACAGCGGCTCGTCGTTCCCGTCCGGGCACTCCGCCGCCGCCGCCGCGTGCTGGGCTGCGATCGCGCTCGTCGTGTTCCGGCGGTCGTCACGCCGAACCCGTGCGATCGGTGCCGCCGGCGCAGTGTTCATCGCCGTCGCGGTGGCGGCGACGCGAGTGCTGCTCGGGGTCCACTGGCTGACCGACGTCATCGCCGGTGTGGTCGTCGGCTGGTCGTGGTTCGGGCTGGTGACGCTCGTCTTCGGCGGTCGGTTGTTGCGCCTCGGAGAACCCGCCGAGCGCCTCGCACGCGGTGGCGACGAGCCGCGAATCGACCTGGACACCGTCGACGTGCCCGACCTCCACCCGACGCCCGATCTCTCACGGACGGAGGCAACCCGATGAGCGCTTCCGACGACGAGGGTCGCGCCGATCGCCGCAACGACATGCGCGGCGCCGCTCTCGGCGGCATCGCGTCGGCGATCATCGGCTTCGGCGGCATGGCGCTCGTCGGGTCCGCCAGCCCGTTCGAGGCGCGCCGGCTGCTCGACGGCGTGCTCCCGACCGTACGGTTCGCCGCGTCGGCATACATCGCGGGCGGCGCGTCGGTTCTTGCGCTCATGCTGACGCTGCTGACGTTCAGCATCACCCACGAACTCGACTTCCGTTCGAGCCACTACCGACGGATCCGCGACATCTCGGTGCTGACGACCGCGGTGATCGCCGCCTCGGTGATGATGCTGATGTTCCTGAGCTTCCCGCTCGGCGAGGCCGACGTCGATCGCTCCTGGTACCTGTGGGTCTACTACGCCATCCTGCTCGGCGGTGCCGTGATCGGCGGCGTGTTCATCTCGATCGTGCTCATGCTCTACTACGCCATTCGGGGGCTGATCTCCGTCGGGCAGGATCCGACGACGAGCGTGCTCGTCGACAACGGCGAGGCCGAAGAGACCGACACCGTTCAGGCGGTCGATGCGGAGGACGAACTCGTCGCGTGACGAGGCTCCGGCGGCACGGATGCCGACGGCGTGTCGATCGCATAGCGGATACCACCCCGAGCGTCGCCCTTGGCCGCGTACATCAACTGATCCGCCCGTCCGAGCGCGAGGTCGATGCTGTGCGGCGGCCGTTGGAACGTGACGGCACCGACCGAGAAGCCGATCCGGGAGTCGGCGGTGATCTTCATCAGTCGCTCGTGTAGCCGTTCGATCACCAGATGGGCGTGCTCGTCGTTCGTCTCGGGCAGCAACATCGCGAACTCGTCACCACCGAGACGGCCGATGACGTCGACACGACGGAGCGCGGCGTGCATGCTCAGCCCGACCTGGCGGAGCACCTCGTCACCGGCGGCGTGTCCCGCAGTGTCGTTGAGTTGCTTGAAATGGTCGATGTCGAACGTCGCAACGGTCATCGGCCGCTTCGACCGCTGGGCGCGCTCCAGTTCGACCTGGGCCCGCTCGTCGAAGCCCCGCCGGTTGAGCAGGCCGGTCAACGTGTCGACGCGAGCGTTCTCCGACTGCTCGCGCAGCGCATCTCGAATCGTGACGATCAGCGCCGCGATGATCCCGAAGAACGCGAGGCGCACGATGCCGTTCCAGTAGGGGATGAGCGGCTGCGAGTACTCCCGATCACCGAGGAGTTCGACGACGAACCAAGCGAGCGCCGCCAGGACCGCGGCGCCGAGTGCGGACGCTCGCCCGAGACGCCATGCCACCAGCGCCGTCGGGATGACGTAGAAGACGGAGAACGAGACTTCTTCTCCGGTGAGGATGTCGGCGGCGACGACGAGCACGCCGATCGCGAGCGCCAGCACGACGGTACGGACGACCGAGAGCCTGTCGATCCGCTCCAGCAACTTCGCTCCACGCCAGGTGGGTGTCGTCATCATGTGCTGATCTCTTCGGGGTCCGGGCCGCGCCCGAATCGTACCGCGTGGCCTCGAACCGAGCGGGTATGCGCGTGTCAGGCGCCGTCGTCGCCGCCGATGCGAGCGGACCATGCGAGGCGCGCGGCGGCGAGGTCGGCGAGCGCGAAACCCGCCGACTTGAACAGCGTGATCTCGTCGTCGCTGGTCCGGCCGGCGATCTCCCCGCTGACGAGGGCGCGGAGGTCGCCGCGGATCGCATCGGTCGAGATCACGCCGTCGGCGAGCGGTTGGGCGAGATCGCCGGCGATCGTGGCGCCGGCGAACGTGTCGACGTAGACGGTCGCACGCGTGACGGCGTCGTCGTCGGCCTCGCGCATGTCCTCCCGGAAGCTGCCGACGAGGTCGATGTGGGTGCCGGGACGCAGGTCGACGCCGTGGACGAGCGGCTCGGTCGCACCGGTCACGCACGACACGATGTCCGCGGCGCCGACGCTCGACGCAAGGTCGGTCGACGCCCGCGCGGGCAAGCCGAGCGCGGCCAGCGTCGAGGCGACGGCGTCGGCAGCGTCACCGTTGCGTCCCCAGATCTCGACGAGATCGAGGTCGCGGATCGCGCCGTACGCCTCGGCGAAGCGCGACGACAGCTGGCCGGTGCCGACGATCAGGACGCGGCGAGCGTCGCGTCGGCTCAGTCGATCGGCGGCCAGCGCCGAGATCGCCGCGGTTCGCCGGGCGGTGAGCTCGTCACCGTCGAGCACGGCCAGGACGCGGCCGTCGCGACCGTCGAACAGGACGTATGCCGCATTGACCGTCGGGACATCGGTGCCGACGTTCGTCGGGACGTAGGTCACCGTCTTGACGCCGACGACGTCACCCGGCACCCAGCTCGGCATCAGCAGCAACGCGCCGGTGGCCCCGCCGGCCAGGTCGAGGTCGTGCACGTGTCGCTCCGGCGCCGACGCGTCGCCGGCAGTGACGATCGAGGCGATCGAGTCGATGAGCGCCGCCCACGGCGTCGCCGCCCGCACCTCGGCCGCGGAGAGCGTGACCGTCATCGCGCTCAGATCAGTGGCGTCGACGCCAGTGGGTCGGCGGTCCCGAGTTGATCGAGTGGGTCGACTGCGAAGCTGGGGTCGTGATGCCAGGTCGAAGTCGGTTGCGGGAGCGAGGACCGGTCGGGCCGATCGTCGACCGGCTCGAGCTTGGGCTTGAACGCCGTCGCGCGGATCTCGGTGATCGTCTCCATGCGGACCGAGTGGTCGTTCAGCAGCCCGGTGTGCGTCGATCCCGGGACGATGGTCACGTCGAGTTTCCGTGCGGCGCGCAGACGCGCGATCTCGGCGTCGAGTGCCAGGAACCGCTGGAGTCCGAGCACCGGCTCGGGGCTCGGCTGCCAGACCAACCGCCCGTGCTGCCTCTCGAGCGCGGTGAGGACGTCGATGTCGCGTGCCTCGAGCACGTCGGACACGAGGAGTGCCAGCGAGCCGGGGACCGGGCCGGTCGAGTCACTCCGTTCGGCGTCGTCGTCCAGCGCGACGACCGTGAGGTGCTCGAGGCGATCGCCGTCGAGGAGATGCCGGTACGACCCGCGGAAGTCCTCCATCGTCGTCACCGGCCCGAACAGCGTGCACGTGCGGATCGGTGCCGGAACGAGCGGGGCGAAGCGCGACAGCAGCAGGTCGCCCGCGCCGTGGCCGATCAGGTGGATCTCGAAGGGGTTCTTCGTGAGGTTGTACTCGATCGACTTCGCGAGCAGCCGCGCGGCGCCATCGCGGCGGAGGCAGGCTGCCTCGGATCGGCGCTGGATCTGATTCCACATCGTCGGCACCGAGTAGGCCGCGGCGAGGAACTTCGCCATGGGCGCGCCGCCGACGCGGTCGTAGTACCACTCCAGGTCGGTGCCGACGACCTTTTCGTCCAGCCCGGCGTCGGCGTACAGCCGGCCCTGCATGTCGGCGAACCACGGGGTGTCCCACAGCAGGAAGATCGGGTAGATCTCGTTGGCGATCAGCTCGTCGCGGAGCGGGGCGAGCATGTCGACCGTGGCGCTCGTCGAGAAGTAGCCGCCGTCGGCGATGATCGCCAGACGGCGTGTCGACCAGCCGGCGGTCTGTTGGCGGAACAGGAAGAGCATGGTCTTCAGTGAGTCGAAGTTCATCCCGAAGCTCGTGCCGAGCGGCGCGAAGAGCCCGTCGTCACCGATCGTCACGATGTGCCGCCACATTCGCGAGTACGACGCGGGGCGGACCGCGTCGGCCGGCGCGACGGAGCCCGGCTTCGGCGCGGGCTCCGGCAGCGTGGTCGGCTTCGCCAGCTCGCCCTCTCCGCCGCCGGCGTCAGCGGAGGTCTCGCCGGACACGTCGAAGTCGAACTCGTCGTCGTCGTCGGGATCGCGCTGTGGGTCGAGGGCGGCGCGCAGCAGCGCCGCCTCGGAGACGTGCACCTGGCTCACGTACTTCGACGTGTGGACGAACCACACGTCCTGCGCGTTGACCGTGAAGTCCTCGTACGGAAGGAGTGCATACCCCTGGTCGCCCCACTCCTGGCCCCACGAGTTGTGGATCCACCAGCCGCGCTCGTCGTAGCCGACGATCACGAACGCGTGCCCGCCGAGCATCTTGCCGCCGTGCGGCTGGTTGATCACCGTCTGATCCGGCAGGTAGAGGTTGATCCACCCGACATGGGTCTGCGCGCTGACGAACAGCGGATGATCGAGCAGGAGCGACCGCTTCATGCTCGTCACGTCCGAGGCGTCGATCCGCAGATACAGGCTGCCGGGTCGGCGGACGGCGTCGATCACGCGTCGCAGGCTCAGGCGGCCATGCTTCTCGCCGTGTTCGTCGCCGGACTCGTAGGGCCACTCGATCTCGCGTGCGACGCCGCTCTTGCGCCATCCCTTCAACGCACCGCGCAGCGTCGAGCCCTGTTCGTAGTCGGCGCGGTCGTAGACCTGCGCCATCTCGTACATCATCCGGCGGCTGACGGTGCGGTCGGCCCGTTCGGCCGTGGACAACTCGTGCCAGCGCTCGGCGACGTCTTTGCGCAGGTGATAGTCGGCGATCGCGGCCAGCGCGAACCCGACGCACTCCTCGCCGCGCTGGTACCAGGTCGGATCGGCGAGGGTGCGATAGTTCGTCACCGAGTGCTGGTCCTTGAACGGCACATCCTGACGCAGCAGGCCGCGCAGGTGGTTCTCCGCATCCTCGAGCGTGTCGTCGGGGCTCAGGTCGTCGGGTGGGAAGGGCCGATCGCGGGGGTCGTAGGTGTCGGCAAAGACCTGACCATGGAAATCGTCGTCGCGCTCGGACATGGGTGGTTCCGCCTTTCCGTTGTCGTCGCGAGGTTCCAAACTAGTCGATCGACTCTTGCCCTCGTCCAGGGTGGTCCGGCGCGGGTGCGGGCTCAGTGGTGCCGCGCGCGATGATCTGCCGCAACGCGTCGTCGGCCGCCGCGATCGCGTCGTGGACGTCCATCGGCGCGATGCGCTCCTCCGCGCCGCCCGGGTCCTTGGCGAGGAATTGTCCGGTCCGCTCGAAGTGCTCGACGACCCAGAGCGGCTGCTCGACGCCGGTCTCCTCGTAGTACCGCCCGGCAACGGCGAGCAGCCGTCTCGCCAGCATGCGATCGTCGGTCAGCGATGCCGCGAGTTGGAGGATCCAGAACTTTGCAGCCTGGTACCAGTGGGCGTCCGGTTCGGCGAGCGCGGAGGAGAGGCGGCGCGCGGCGTCTTCGATCGCCCCGTCGACGATGTCGGCGAGCGCGAGCATCATGTCGACACTGTTGACGCCGGGTCGTACCCCGAGCGTGTCGAAATCGGAGCGGGACTCCTCGAGCAGGGTGCGTGCCTCCTTCGTGGTGCCGAGGTGGATGTTCAACTCGCCGAGTCCGGAACGGCCGAGCGCGACGCCATACGTGCTTCCCGCCGCGGCGGCTTCTTCGAGTGCCTCGGTGAACAGTGCCGCGGCCTGTGCGTAGCGACCGGCGTCCTTGTGCCCGAATCCGATCGTGGCGAGCGCGAGCGTGGCCGGCTCACCGGCGGCCCGGTACTGCTCGACCGCCTCGTGCAGCGTCGCCTCCCCCTCGTCGGCGCGGCCGAGGTCGTTGAGGAGGTTGCCGAGGTTGTTGAGCGCCGCTGCCAGCCGCCCCGGGTCACCGATGCGCCGACGGATCTCGACCTCGCGCATCAGCATCGTGGCACCGGCCTCCGGGTTCGCCCAGGAGCCGAGCAACAGCGAGTAGGCGTGCAGCGTGGCCGCGAGCACCTCGTCGGGCAGGTCGGGTTCGTCCTCGAACAGTTCCTGGCACCAATCGATGCCTTCGACGAAGGTGCCGCTCGCGTACCACAGGTAGCCGATCGAGCTGATGATCCGGGCTGCCTCGACGTTGTGGTGGTTGTCGATCGCGAAGCGGAGGGCGGCGCGAACGTTCTCGACGTCACGGTCGAGAGCGGCCAACGCCTCGGCGAGCTGGTCGCTGCGCCACATCCGTTCCAGCTCGGCGCACCGCGCGACGTAGAAGTCGGCGTGGGCGATCGCGATCGCCTCGTCCTCGTGATGCTCGGTGACCTTCGTCGCGCCGTAGTGGCGCATGCTCTCCAGAAGGCGGTACCACGTTGCGCCGTCGCCGCGATCCTCCGGGACCAGCATCGACTTGTCGATCAACGCGACGATGTGGTCGAGCACGTCGAGCGCATCGACGTCGTCGCCGGCGCACACGTGCTCGGCGGCGGCGATGTCGAATGTCCCGGAGAAGACGCTGGCACGGCGGAAGACGGCCTGTTCGGCCGCGGTCAGGTGCTCATAGCTCCAGTCGATCGTCGCGGCGAGCGTCCGGTGGCGCTCGAGGGCACCGCGCGATGCGCCGGCGAGCAGGCGGAAGCGCTCGTCGAGGCGGGCGGCGATCTGTTCGGGTGACAACGCCCGCAATCGCGCCGCGGCGAGTTCGAGTGCGAGCGGGATCCCGTCGAGCCGGACGCAGATCGCGACGACCGCGTCGACGTTCTCCGCGGTGAGTTCGAAGTCGGCCCGGGCCAGCATCGCCCGCTCGCTGAAGAGCCGGACAGCATCGGTGTTGCGGACCGCCTTCAGATCGGTGGGGCGCGCTCGCGAGGACGGCTTGACCCAGTGCGGCAGCCCCAGGCCGGCGGCCGGCTCCTCCGCGGTCGGCGCCGGCGTCTGGAGCGATGGCACGCGATAGCCGACCTCACCGCTGCTGTTGAGGCGTTCCCGGCTCGTCGCGAGGATCTTCAGCCCGTCGCACTCCCGCAACAGCTGGTCGACGATCGGGGCGACGTCCTCGATGAGGTGCTCGCAGTTGTCGAGCACGAGGAGCAGTCGTTGGCTGCCGATTTTCGTCGTGATCGTGGCGATGAACTCGATCTCGGGCATCTCGCGCGCACCGATGTTGACCGCGATCTCGTCACAGATGAACTGCGGGTCGGCGACGGCCGCCAACTCGACGAAGCGAATGCCGTCGGGAAAGAACTCCAGTGAGTCGGCGGCGACCTGCAGTGCGAGTCGCGTCTTGCCCGCCCCGCCCGCGCCCATCATCGTCACCAGCCGGTGGTCGCGCAGCAGCGCACCGACATCGGCGAGTTCCCGTTCCCGGCCGACGAAGCTGGTCAGCTGCGGTGGCAGGTTGATCGGCGGGCCTTCGAGCGTGCGGAGCGGCGCGAAGCCATCGGCGAGCTCCGGGTGGCGGATCTGGAAGATGTGTTCCGGACGCAGGAGGTCCTTCAGCCGGTGCTCGCCGAAGTCGACCAGCGTCGTCGCGTCCGGGAGTGAGTGCTCGACGAGCCGGGCCGTCGCGCCCGACACGATGATCTGGCCCCCGTGCGCCGACGACATCAGCCGCGCTGCCCGGTTGACGACGGCGCCGAAGTAGTCGCCGTCGCGCGCGGTGGCGGTACCGGTGTGCAGTCCCATCCGAATCCGGATCGTGATCTCGCCACACGGTTCGAGCAGTCGACGTTGCGTCTCGATCGCCGCGTTGAGTGCGTCGTGTGGCGACTCGAACGCG
Source organism: Ilumatobacteraceae bacterium (assembly GCA_024644465.1). Taxonomy (GTDB): domain Bacteria; phylum Actinomycetota; class Acidimicrobiia; order Acidimicrobiales; family Ilumatobacteraceae; genus Ilumatobacter_A. The sequence goes on from JAHEKY010000016.1 coordinate 12,637, forward strand.
ACGGCGAAGCTGTCACCGGCCGTCGTGAAGATGTAGCCGTCGTGGGCCGCCATCACCGCACGCAGGCGACGGTCGTGCTCGGCGAGGGCGGCGTCCATCGCCTCCGGCTCGCGCTCCCAGAGGCTGGTCGACCCCTCGAGGTCGGTGAAGAGGAACGTGATCTCTCCCGACGGAGCCGGCGCGTCGCCCCCGGTCACCGCGCCTCCGTCTTCCGCATCGCGCCCATTGTTCCATTCCTGGCGGGGCCTCCCCGCAACGCCGCACCCTTGTGCGTCCTCCGGCGCGCGTGTCAGACTTGACCCGGCGGGTTCTGGGGGATTTCTGGCGGTCGCCGTCCGTACACCTAGAGGAACGAGCGGGATGTGATTACGAAGCGGAGCAAGAAACGTGAGATCCGCGACCTGCAACGGTTGTTGATCTCACTCGGATATCTGCGGATCACGAAGAAGTCGCAGAGCGGATGGTGGGGTCCGGAGACGCAGTCGGCGGTTCGCATGGCGTACGCCGGGCTCGGCTGGGACCATCCCAAGAAGGGGAAGTGGGTGAGTTCGGCTGCGCTGGCAGCGCTCGCCGCGGCGGAGCACCATCACCACATCGACGGCTCGTCGCACACCGGCGACGGGTCGATGCACACCGGCGGCGGCGGTTCGCATGCCGGTGGTCCTGGTTCGCACGCTGGTGGTCCTGGTTCGCACGCTGGTGGTCCTGGTTCGCACGCTGGTGGTCCTGGTTCGCACGCTGGTGGTCCTGGTTCGCATGCCGGTGGTCCTGGTTCGCACGCTGGTGGTCCTGGTTCGCACGCGGGTGGTCCGGGTTCGCACGCGGGTGGTCCGGGTTCGCATGCCGGTGGACCGGGCAGTCATGCCGGCAGCGGCGGCTCCGTGGACTGGTAGCGCAGCAGCCACCAGCGCTCGGCCGTTCTGTCAACCCGCCGCGACCGCGCACGCCGTCGGGTTCGACGCGAGCCAGTCCGCGATCTCTGCGGCGGGGCTGAGCGGTCGGCCCGCTTTCCACGCATCGAGGTACGGGTGGGGCCACACGACGCCGCGCCGTACCGACCACTCCGGCCGGGGGCACGGCGGCGAGATCCCGAAATGGACGTGGCATGCGGACGCGCGACCGGTGTCGCCGACCGTCCCGAGGGGCAGACCTGCGAGGATCCGCTGCCCGACGCCGAGGCCCTCGGCGATCGTGGCGAAGTGGGCGAGGTAGTAGCGGACACCGTCGTCACCCCGGATCGCCACCGAGCGGCCGCCTCGCGTCGCGGGGTCGTCGACTTCCGGCGACCACGCGTCGATGGTGCGGACCTCGAGCACCTCGCCATTGACGGGGCTGACGATCGTCGCCCCGCACCCACCGACGACGAAGATGTCCGTCGCCGGGTAGGTCGAGTGGGTCGGGTTCCAACCCGCGAGGTCGGGCTGCGCGATCGGCACGACATACGGCGTCGTGGTCGGGACACTGACGCGCGTCGCAGCGGTCTCCGCCGTCGCGGCGGTGGCGACGGCCGACCGCTCGAACGGCTCCGGCTGGAACCCGATCGGTTCGACGGTGGTCGGCGCGGCGGTGGTCCGCGCGACGGTGCTCGGTGGAATCGTCGAGTCCGCTTGCGCCGACCCGGCTGTCGTCGCCGGCTCGGACACGACCAGCGGTTGCTCACCCGTCGAGTCGGCGCAGCCGGCCGCGGCGAGCAGGAACGGGGCGAGCGCACAGAACCCACGCCGCAACGGGTGCAACGCGGCGGCGACCATCGCGGAACTCTAACGACCCCGCTCACGGGCACCAGCGGTCGCCTTGCTAGAACGTGCACATGGTGTCGATCTACTTCGAGGACCTCACTCCGGGGCGCGTCTTCGAGCTCGGTTCGGTGACCGTCACGAAGGAGGCGATCATCGAATTCGCCACCCGCTACGACCCCCAGCCGTTCCACGTCGACGAGGACGCCGCGCGGGAGTCCTCGTTCGGTGGTCTGATCGCGAGCGGCTGGCACACCGGGTCGCTCTGGATGCGGCTCTTCGCGGACGGCGTGCTCGCCGAGACCGACAGTCGCGGCTCGCCGGGGATCGAGGAGCTGCGGTGGCGGGCGCCCGTCCGGCCGGGCGACACGTTGCACGGGACGTCGACGATCATCGCGGCCGCGCCGTCGGATCGCGACTCGACCAGGGGGACGGCGGTCGTCGAGTCGACGATGACGAACCAGGACGGCGTCGTCGTCATGACGCTGCGCAGCCGGGGCATGTTCGGCCGCCGGCCGACCTGACGCCGACGACCGGGACTCGACGGGCGGTGACGTGATCGGTACGTTGGCGGCGGGTCGGCACCGGGTCGATCCCGGAAGGATGCGTTCGTGCTGCTACGTCTGAAGAAGATTCAGGAGGATCTGCGCAGCAGCCTGTTCTTCATCCCGATGCTGTGCGTGCTCGGCGGCGTCGCGTTGGCCGTCGTGATGCTCGGCGTCGACGACCGGTACGACGGGCTGCCGAGCCGGCTCACCGCGACCGTCGACAGCTCGCGGGGGGTGCTGACCGTCGTCGCGAGTGCGACGTTGTCGTTCGCGGGCATCGCCTTCTCGGTCAGCCTGCTGCTGATCTCGCTCGCGTCGAGCCAGTTCTCGCCCAGGGTCGTCCACGGCCTGTTCCGCGATCGGTTCACGAAGCGGGTGATGGGTGTCGTCGTCGGGACATTCACGTACTGCCTCGTCGTGATGCGCGCCGTCAGGGGTCCGCTCGAGGATTCCGGCTCGCCCGTGATCCCGAGCATCTCGACACTCGTCGCCGTTCTGCTCGGCGTCGTGTCCGTGTTGTCGATCATCGCGTTCATCAGCCACAGCGCGCACTCGATGGACGTGTCGAAGATCCTCCACGACGTCACGCGTGACACGATCGACCGGATCAAGCAGACCTGGCCGGAAGTCACCGACGACGACGAGGACGACCACGACGAATCGGAGGTGGACCTCACCGAACCGAGCGGCGAGTCGAAGGCCATCGCGTTCGACCGCCACGGCTGGGTGCAGCAGGTCGACTACGACGCACTGTTCGAGGTACTGGCCGACGGTGCGACGCTGCGGCTCGACACCGCCCCGGGGCGCTACGCGATCCCCAACACGCCGCTGTGCACGATCTGGCCGCCGCCGGAGGACCCCGAACTCGTCGGCAAGGCCGTCGCCGCCGCGATCATCATCGGCGAGACCCGCACGACGCAGCAAGACGCCGCGTACGGGCTGCGCCAACTCGTCGATGTCGCGTTGAAGGCGCTCTCTCCGGGGGTGAACGACCCGACGACCGCACAGGATGCGCTGTTCCATCTCGCCGCGGTCGTGCAGGAGATGCTCGTCCGCGAACAGCCGCGCCGCGGGCTCAGCCGGGATGACGGTCGGCGACTGCTGCTGCCGCGGCTGACCAGCCACGAGGAGGCGATCGAGGAGGCGTTCGACGAGGTTCGCCTCGCCGCGGCCGGGTTGCCCACCGTGCTGACCTATCTCCTCGAGATCATCTACTTGCTGTCGCTGTCGTTGGCCGAGGACTCCGAGGTGCGCACCGCGCTGACCCGCCAGGCCGAACTGATCGTCGAGTCGATCGATTCGAACGTCCCCGACCGGGACCGGGACCGGGTGCGCGCGGAGTACCGAGAACGCTTCGAGAACTGAGTCGCGCGACGCGCAACGTCAGTCGGCGTCCGGCCCCTGGGCGCGGAGGTCGTCGACGGCTTCCATCGCATCGCGGAGATCCGCCAACCAGTCGTCGGCGTGCCTGCCGACGAGGCGGACGCACCAGGCGAGTGCGTCCGAGCGCGAGCGGGCGACGTTGGCGGCGACGAGCGTGTCCAACACCTGTCGCTCCGGCTGGCGCAGGCGGGTCATCACCGGCGCGGCGAGGTGGGTGAAGACCGCGAGCGTGCCGTCGATGGTGACACCCCACGCGACCTTGCGCTCGAACCGGTGCTCCGCCTCGCGGGCGATCGTGATGCGGCGTTCGCGGGTGTCCTCGCGGAAGCCGGCGATCCGGCCGGCGATCGCCTCGCCACGGTCGGCCTCGCTGGCGCCGTCGCCGAGCTCGGGCGCGGCGAGCGCGAGCGTGACCGTGATCTCGTCGCGGTCGATCGACATCGACGGCGGGGCGACGGTCGTCCAGTCGGCGGGCAGGCGGCCTTCGAACCATGCCCGGATCGTCGAGTGCTCGGTGGCGGTCATGGTGCGACCGTATCGCGTTGATTACAAGATTACAAGAAAGATCTCAGGATCCGGTGTCGCCGGCCCACCACAGCGTGCGCTGCGGGAACGGGATCGTGATGTCGGCGGCGGCGAGCGCATCGTTGATCGCCAGCGCGACGTTGCTGCGCGTGGTCCAGAACACGGCGATCGTCGGCTCGTGCCAGAACCGCACCACGAAGTCGATGCTCGAGTCTCCGAAGCCCTCCAGCAGCACCTCCGGGACCGGCTCGCTGCGGACGCCGTCGGCCGCGGCGACCGCGCGCTCCAGCACCGCCTTTGCCTGCCGGAGGTCGGTGCCGTACGCGACACCGATCGGCAACGTCGTGCGACGGCCGCCCTGCTCGGTGTAGTTGTTGATGTCGGACTTGATCACCGTCGCCGACGGGATCTTGACCGTCTCGCCCGCCGGCGTGATCATCGTGACGAGACGGGTGTCGATGTCGTGGATCGTGCCCGCGTGCTCGTTGATCTCGACCTGGTCGCCGTACCGGAACGGGCGCTGGAGTTGGAGCAGCACGCCGGCGACGAAGTTCTCGAGGATGTCCTTCAGCGCGAACGCGAGCGCGAACCCGGCCAGACCGAGCGCACCGACGACGATGCCGATGTCGATGCCGAGGCTCTCCAAGGCATAGACGAAGCCGATGATCACGATCAGATAGGCGAGCAGGCGGCCGATCAGCGCGGCGAGCGACGGGTCGAGGCGCCGCTGGAGCACCCGGCACACGATCATCTTCGCGATGCGCGACAGCACGATCGCCACGACGAACACGATGCCCGCCGTCGCCCACGCCCACGCATCGAGCCCGTCGCCCGTGAGGGCCTCGGCGAGGGCGTCGCCGTCGATCTCGGACTGGCGGATCGTCATCTCCCGACGTTGCCACACCGCTGACCGCCGGGGGTGGTATCCGGACGTGCGCGGGCCCGGCCGTGCCGCTCATCGGAGCGGTCCCGCGGTGCACGATCTGCGAAGATGGGCGCCCATGACCAAGACGGCGCGATCGCGCGAGCAGCCAGTGGCGATCGGCTGGCGCGAATGGGTGGCGCTCCCATGCTGGGGTATCGACGCGATCAAGGCCAAGATCGACACCGGCGCCCGCACGTCGGCGATCCACGCCTTCGACCTCGAGTCCTTCGAACGCGACGGCGAGCCGTGGGTGCGCTTCGAGATCCATCCCTGGCAGCGGTCGAGTGCCGACGAAGTGGTCGTCGAAGCGCCGCGCATCGACCGGCGAACCGTCAGGAGTTCGTCCGGGATGCGGTCGGACCGGCCGGTCGTCCGCGCCCATCTGGAGATCTCCGGACGGTCGATCGACGCCGAGCTGACCCTCACGCGGCGCGATGAGATGGGTTTCCGGATGCTGATCGGGCGCGAAGCGCTGCGGCGACGGTTCGTCATCGACCCGGCGCGGTCCTATCTCGGTGGCCGGCCGCCGCGCGAGGTCCGCCGTCGGAATCGGGCCCGGCAATGAGCGCCGCCAAGCGGCGCGATCCGTTCAGGATCGGCGACCTCGAACTCGCGGCGGGTCGCGCCGGCAGTGGCGAGCTCCCGGTGGCGCGTCTCGTCACCGGCAACCGCGTCTCGATCCCGGTGCGTGTGCTGCACGGCCGTGCGGACGGCCCGACCGTCTGGCTCAGTGCCGCGGTCCACGGTGACGAGGTCGCCGGCGTCGAGATCATCCGTCGCACCCTGGCGTCGATCGATCCGCGTTCCCTGCACGGCACGGTGATCGCCGTGCCGATCGTGAACGTGCACGGGTTCCTCAACGGCGACCGCTACCTGCCCGACCGGCGCGACCTCAACCGGTCGTTTCCCGGCTCGCCGAACGGATCGCTCGCCGGTCGGATCGCCAACCTGTTCATGACCGAGATCGTCGAACGGTGCGACGTCGGCGTCGACCTGCACACCGGGTCCGACCACCGCACGAACCTCCCTCAGATCCGTGCGGATCTCGACGACCGGGCGACCCGCGAGCTCGCGGTCGCATTCGGCGCTCCGCTGATGCTGCATGCCAAGCTCCGCGACGGTTCGATGCGGGCGGCTGCGACGGCGGCCGGCGCCACGATGCTGCTGTTCGAGGGCGGCGAGGCGTGGCGCTTCGACGAGCATGCGCTCTCGGTCGGCACCCGCGGCGTCGCCCGGGTGTTGCATCAACTGGGGATGAACAACGGCGGCGAGACGGACGTCATCGACCCACCGCTGGAGAGCCGCAGCAGCTCGTGGGTCCGCGCCCGTCGGAGCGGGATCTCCTCGCTGCACGTCGCGCTCGGCGATGCCGTCACCAAGGGAGGGGCACTGTCGACGATCCACGACTCGGTCGGGAAGCGGCTGAGCGTCACCCGAGCCCACCGGAGCGGTGTCGTCATCGGCCACACGCAGCATCCACTCGTCAACCAGGGCGACGCGATCGTCCACATCGCAGAAATCCACCGGGCGGCAACCGAGACGCCCGACGACACGCAATCGAACAGCAAGGACACGTCATGAAGTTGGCCATTCTCTCCCGCGCCCCGCACGCCTACAGCACCCACCGGCTCAAGTCGGCCGCGTTGGAACGGGGCCACGAGTGTCGCGTGCTGAACACGATGCGCTTCGCGATCGACCTCGCCGCCGACGAGCCGGACATGCAGTTCCGCGGCAAGCAACTGTCGGACTACGACGCGATCCTGCCCCGTATCGGCGCTTCGATCACGTACTTCGGCACGGCTGTCGTGCGGCAGTTCGAGCAGATGGACGTCTACACGCCGAACACGGCGAACGGCATCGCGAACTCGCGCGACAAGCTGCGAGCGACGCAGATCCTCAGCCGGCACGACATCGGGATCCCTGCGACGTCGTTCGCCCGTGACAAGGCCGATGTGCTCGCTGCGATCGAACTGGTCGGCGGGGCGCCCGTGGTGATCAAGCTGCTGGAGGGCACCCAGGGGATCGGGGTCATCCTCGCGCCGGACAAGAAGGTCGCGGAGGCGATCATCGAGACGCTGCAGAGCACGAAGCAGAACGTCCTGATCCAGCAGTTCATCTCGGAGAGCAAGGGCCGCGACATCAGGGCGCTCGTCGTCGGTGATCGCGTCGTCGGTGCGATGCGGCGCACGGCCCAGGGCGACGAGTTCCGCTCGAACGTGCACCGTGGCGGCGAGGTCGAATCCGTCGAGCTGTCGCCCGAGTATCAGCGCACCGCAGTACGCGCGGCCCAGATCATGGGGCTGCGCGTTGCCGGCGTCGACATGCTCGAGGGCAATGACGGCCCGCTCGTCATGGAGGTCAACTCGTCGCCCGGGCTCGAGGGAATCGAACGCGCGACGAACCTCGACATCGCCGGCGCGATCATCGACCACATCGCCAACCAGGTCGCCTTCCCGGAACTCGACGTGCGCCAGCGGTTGAGCGTCAGCACCGGCTACGGCGTCGCGGAGATCCACGTCCACGACGACGCCGAGATCGTCGGCAAGACGATCGCCCAGTCGGGCCTCCGCGACAGCGACATCACGGTGCTGACGTTGCACCGCGACACCGATGTGATTCCGAATCCCCGCGACAGCCGCGTCCTGCACGCCAACGACCGGTTGCTGTGCTTCGGCAAGTTGGAGTCGATGCGGGGGATGATCCCGGCCAGGCGCAAGCGGCGTCCCAAGGTGCGCGCGCTGCCCGAGGACGCGATCGCCGAGGCCACCGAGTAGACCCCGGCGGGGCGTCAGCCGACGACGACCGTCGCCCGCATCGTCGGGTGGATCTGGCAGAAGTAGTCGTAGGTCCCTGCTTCGGCGAACTCGACGTCGAACGTCTCGTCCTGGCCGAGGTTGCCGGAGTCGAACTGGAACGCGGCATCGTCCCGAGCGGTCACCGTGTGGGCGAACGGGTCGTTGTTGGTGAACGTCACGGTCTCGCCGACCGCGACGGCGATCTCCGTCGGGTCGAAACGCGAGCTCGAGATGCCGACCGCCGGAGCGTTTGCTGGCCCGTCGGCGGGCGCTGCGTCGGTGACCGCCGAGGGCGGCTCGGTCGCCGGCGGGGTGTCGGCGGCGTCGTCCGATCCGCTGCAGGCAGCGGCGGCGAGGACGGCGAGCGTCAGTACTGAGGTCGAGAGGATTCGGTTCATGGTCATGCGGGTGGTTCGGTGCTCGGCCGGCGTTGGATCACTCCGACTCCGGCGGTCGAAGAAATCTTCGCACGGATGATCCAAACGCGAGGCACGCCCGAACGACTTCCCGAAGCCCGGACATCGAGCTTCCGTCCCGTGACCGGGACGTCGTGAACCCCCACCCCCAGGAGCGTTACTCAGGACGAAAGATGCTCGCACTCGCTGCGACGATCTCGATCACCGCTGCAGCGTGCAGCAGCGACGGCGACGACACCGCCGTCATCTCCGACTCGGTCGGCACCGAAGCACCCGCCGCCACCGATGCACCGGTCGCCACCGATGCACCGGTCGTCACCGACGCTCCGGCGCACAACGACACCACCATGGCCACCGACGCACCGGCCGAGACCGATGCGCCGGCCGAGCCGGCGGCGTTCGCAACCGACGACGGCGCCTCGACCCTGCGCGCCGGGCTGACCAGCCTGCTGCAGGAACACGTCTACCTCGCGGGCGTCGCCTTCGAGACCGCCGTCGACGCAGGTGGCGACCTCGAGGACCCGGCGGTCGGTGCCGCCGTCGCCGCACTCGACGAGAACTCCGTCGCGCTGTCCGAGGCGGTCGGCTCCGTCGCCGGCGACGAGAACGGAGCGGCGTTCCTCGATCTGTGGCGTCAGCACATCGGCTTCTTCGTCGACTACACGCTCGGCGAAGCGACCGGCAACGAGGAGATGAAGGCGCAGGCCCTCACCGATCTCCAGGGTTATCAGCTGGCAGCCGGCGATTTCTTCTCGAACATCACCGGTGGCGCGATCGACGCCGACACGCTCGTCGGCGGGCTGGAGATGCACGTCTCGACGCTGACTGCCGCGATCGACTCGATCGTCGCCGGTGACGCGGATGCGTTCGACAACCTGAAGGCCGCCGCCGAGCACATGCAGGGCGCGGCGCTGCTGCTGTCGTCCGGGATCGTGACGGCGGTGCCGGAGATGTTCCCGGGTGATGTCGAGAGCGGACCGTCCGAGGTCCGCACAACGCTCACCTACCTCCTCCAGGAGCACGTCTACCTGGCAGGCATCGCGATCGAGCAGGCGATCGAAGCCGGTGGCGATCTCGAACAACCCGCCGTGCAAGCGGCGGTCGCGACGCTGGACGCGAACACCGTCGAGCTCGCGGACGTCGTCGGTTCGGTCGCCGGTGAGGAGAACGGAGCCGCGTTCCGTGATCTGTGGCGTCAGCACATCGGCTTCTTCGTCGACTACACGCTCGGCGAGGCGACCGGCAACGAGGAGATGAAGGCGCAGGCCCTCACCGACCTCGAGGGTTATCAGCAGGCAGCCGGCGCGTTCTTCGAGGAGATCACCGCCGGGGAGATCGTTCCCGCCGAGCTGATCCCCGGCCTCGAGATGCACGTCTCGACGCTGACCGCAGCCATCGACTCCTTCGTCGCCAGTGACACCGCAGCGTTCACCCAGCTGCGGGCCGCCGGCCAGCACATGCCGGGCGCCGCGCTGTACCTGGCCACCGGAATCGTCGCCGCCACGAGCTGATCCTTCCCCCAGCGAAGCGGTTCACGCCCACCTCCCGTGTGTTGTTCACACGGGAGGTCGGCGCGTCTTCGGACGAGTCGCGCCGCCTACGCTCGCAGCGTGCGCGTCGTGATGAGCATCCTCGACTCGATGCCGCACCGTGCGATCGATCCGACGACGACGCCCCACCTCCACGGGCAGGCCATGGCCGGCGGCATCGCCCCGGACGGCGGCGTGTCGCTGCCGATGTCGGTGACGTACGCGAACCACGCTGCGTTCGTCACCGGCGCCGGCCCGGCCGAGACCGGTCTGTGGGGCAACAAGGCATGGGTCGACGGGCGATTCGTGCGCACCTGGGAGGCCGGGCCGCGGGCACCGACGCTGTTCGATCGCTGCGTCGCCGCCGGCCGGACGTCGCTGGTTGCCGTCGGCGACCAGAAGCTCGGTCCGACGATGCGGACCTCCACTGCGACGTGCGCATGGCCCCCGACGATCGAGGTGCCGGCCGGCACCCCCGTCGACGCACTCGGGTACCCGGCGAATTCGGCCGTGATCGACGTCGTGGCTGCGTGGGACATCGCCGGGGCGGACTTCCTGCTCGTGCACCTGAACGAGCCGGACACGACGATGCACCTGTTCGGCCCGTCGAGCGACGAGGCCCGGGCCCAGTATCACGACACCGACGCGGCCTACGGACAGTTGATCGAGATGCTGCGGCCGTCGTGGGACGACACGGTGCTGATCACGGTGAGCGATCACGAGCAGGAGGACATCACGCACCCGGAGTGCGTCGACCTGGCGGACGCGCTGGCGAGGAGTGGTGTCGCGGTGGCGCACGACGGCACCGGGGCGATCGTCGTCGGCCGGGTCGACCCGGCCGCGATCCTCGCGGTCGACGGCGTCGGCGGCGTTGCCGTCGAGCCGGGGGATCCCGATGTCGCCATCGTGTGGACCGATCCGGGCCGGATGTTCGGCAAGGGCGAGCCGCTCGCGAAGGGCAACCACGGCAGCCCGCGCTGCAGAACGCAGGTCGCGATCGTCTCCGGAGGTCATCCGGCGGTTGCGCCGCTCGCGAGGCAGATCGAGACGACGCCGCCCGGGTCGCTGACGTGGGCCCCGATGGTCGCGAACCTGCTCGGCGTCTGACCCGGGCGCCGGGGCTCAGGGGGCGATGCCGACGATGTTCGTGACGCGGCCGGCGTCGTCGAGCCCATGGATCCCGTACAGGACCTCACCCTCGTCCGCGATGGCGAACGTGAAGACCTGGCCGGTCGACGGGTCGACGTACACCGGAATCGGACGCGTCCCGAGCGAGCTGAACAGCCGCGCCGAGCTCGCCGACCGGTCGAGCCCCGCACCGAGCCGTCGACCGGGGATGCCGCTGTACGTGGTGCTGTCCCCCTCGAGCGCGCCGAGCAGCTGGAGCATCCGGCCGTCTGCGTCGAGGGCGTAGGCGAATCGGTGCGGTACGCCCTGCTCGTCGAGATTCGAACCGGAGTCGTCCGGATCGTACGCGTCGCCGACGACGACGACGTGGTCCTCGTCCGTCGGATACACGGTCGCTTCGACGAGTTGATCGACGAACATCGTCGGGTCGTCGCGGGCCGGCGAATCGGCCGGCAGGAGCGGGGGCTGTTCGTCGGTCGACCAGACGACGACGCCGTTCGGTTCGTCGAAGGTCGTCTCCGATCCGCCGCAGCCGGCCGACGACACGATGGCGACGAGCACGCACGCGGAAGCGATCCCGGCGGGTCTCATCGCGGCACCTCCAACCGGTGGAGGACCGTGCCGGACGTGTCGAGGAACTCGACGGTCAGTTCCGCGCCCGCATCGAGGCCGCGCGCTTCGAACGACGCGAACCGTCGGTGGGGCATCGACGGGTCGCGCGGCGCGGCCACTTCGGCGATCGTGATGCCGTCACGGCGGATCCGGATCGATGCGTCATCGTCGGTGGCGGTCACGATGTACACGTCGTCGACCCAACGCCCGACGGAACGGGTGTCGTCGTCCGTGCCGGGGCCGTAGCTGCTCCACAGCTGGATGCGAACGCCGGTCTGCAGCGACCCGGCCAACGACCGGTCCATCCGGCCGGCCTCGGGGATCTCCGGTGACCGCTCGTCGACGACGACGCGGTCGGCGTCGTCGACCGTTGCGAAGCCGGCCGACGCCGTGAGGCGGGCCCACGTCTCGTCGGTGACCATCACGATCTGGTCGGCGATGTCGACGACCTCGGCGAGTCGCCACGACCCGTCGGCGAGGACCTCGACGACGACACCGGGCTGTTCGACCCATCGGACCGAGAATCCGGCGTCCTCCGACCCGGTGACCTCGGCGACGGTGGCGCGGACGGCGACGGGGTTTCCACCGGCCGTCTCGATCGAGTCGCCGGGTTGCTGGCGGTGGGTCCTGATCGTGAGTTCCCGAACACCGTCGCCGAAGCCGAGCGTGTCGGTGTCCGCCGTGCTCTCGATCGTCAGCAGGCCGAACCCGGCGGGGATCGCCGAGAGCGTCGCATGCCGGACACGGGTGGTCAGCTGCTCGATCGACGATGCCGGACCACCGTCGTCGGGGCTGATCCACGTGAGCGCACCCACACCGCCGAGCACGAGGAGCAGCGACGCCGCGACGAGGAGCCAGGCGGATGGACGTCCGCCACTCGCGTCGACTGGATCGGGCCTCGGCGACGTGACCGCCGAGACGGGCGGCGTCACGACGGCCGTCGACGCGGCGACGGCGTCGTACGTGCGGCGGAGGCGGCCGGCGAGCTCGTCGTCGGACAGCATCGTCACGACAGCTCCTCTCTCAATCGGGCGAGGCCGCGGTGGGTCTGCGCCTTCACCGTGCCCACACGCAGCCCGAGCACCCGCGCGACGTCCGCTTCGCTCAGATCCTCGTAGAACCGCAGCGCGAGGACGAGCCGATACTTCGCCGGCAATCGGCACAGCGCGTTCCAGGTCTCGTCGATCTCGCCGATCCCGGTCGGCGCCGGCCCGTCGGTTGCCCGCGTTTCGGTTCGCGCCGCTCTGCCGAGGTGGGTTCGGCAGAGGTTGACCAGCGCGGTGTGGACGAAGCCGGCAGGATTGTCGACCCGCTCCCATGCGCCGTAGAGGCGGACGAACGCCTCCTGCGTCAGCTCCTCGGCGACTGCGTGCGAGCCGACGATCATCCGGGCAAGCCGGACGAGCGGTGCGTAGCGGTCGGCGTAGACGGTTGCGAACGACGGCGCTGCGGCCCCGACCGCCGCATCCTCGGACCTGCTCACACAGCCAACCATTGCACCAATGACCAGCGACGACCCGAAAAGGTTGCAGTCGCGTCGAAGTATCCTGCGATGCCATGATCCGCGTCCAGCCGATGGTCGTCGTCCACGATGTCGAAGCCGCGTCCGAATGGTTCCAGCAGGTGGTCGGGCTGACGTCGGGCCACGGCGGAGCCGAGTACGAGATGCTGATGGACGGCGACGCACTGGTCGCCCAGTTGCATGACTGGGACGCCGACGAGCATCCCCATCTCGGCGACCCGACCGACCCCTCGCGAGGCAACGGTGTCCTGCTGTGGTTCGCGGTCGACGACTTCGACGCCGCGGTCGAGCGCGTTCGGGCGAGTGGTTCGGAGGTGCTCGACGGCCCGCTCGTCAACCCGAACTCGCACCAGCGCGAGGTCTGGGTCCGCGGCCCCGACGGCTACACGGTCGTGCTCGCCGGCCAGTGACGCCGATCCGAGTCGCGACGAGTCGCGTCCGCGTCTTCGTCGCGCCGGGTGCGGGCCTAAGGTGCCGGTGTGGGAGGGATCGACGCGAGCATCGGGGCACCGCGGTTCCCGTACCCCATCCCGTTCGGCTGGTTCTCCGCGTGTCGCGTCGCCGACCTGCCCTCCGACCTGATCGCCGCCGACGGCGAGGCGGGGTCCGTTTGGGCGTTCCGTGCGGTCGGCCGGGAGATGATCGCCTGGCACGACGGCGGGTCGTACCGCGTCGCCGACGCGTTCTGTCCCCACCTCGGTGCGCATCTCGGCGTCGGTGGTCGTGTCGACGACGGCTGCCTCGTCTGCCCGTTCCACGGCTGGGCCTACAACGGCGATGGCGCGAACGCGTCGATCCCGTTCACCGACCGGACGAACCCGCAGGCGACGCTGCGGATGTATCCCACCGTCGTCACCGACGGCCACCTGCGCTTCTGGTACCACCCCGATCCGGCGGTCGCCCCGCTGTGGGACGTCCCGCAGCTGATCGGCGACGACATGGTGCGGTGTGGGTCGGCCGAATGGACGGTCGAGTCCTACTGGCAGGAGATGGCCGAGAACTCGGTCGACATGGCGCACTTCGTGGCCGTTCACGGCACGCCCGCGCTCGGCGAGGTCGGGAGTGTCGAGACCGACGGCCCGTTCCGGACCGTGGTCAACACGACGGTGTACTCCACCCCGCGGGGCGATCACGACGGTGAGCTGACGGTCGCGATGTACGGGCCGGGAACGAGCGTCACCACGTTTGCGTTGTTCGGAACCGTGTCGCTCCTCGCCGCGACGACGCCGATCGACGACGGACGGTGCCGGATCACGTTCGACTACTTCCACGACGGTGACGAACTGTCGGCCACGATCGCCGCGGGCTTTGCGAAGGAAGTCGATCGCCAGTTCGAGCAGGACGTGCCGATCTGGGAGAACAAGCGGTTCGTCGCATCGCCCGCGCTCGCCCCGTACGAGCGACCGATCACCGAGTTCCGTGCCTGGGCGAGCCAGTTCTACGCACCTGCCCCGTGAGTGGCCCGGTGTGAGCTTCCCGGACGATCCCCGCGCGATCGATCTGATGATCGCGTTCCCGTTCCGCAAGGCGGAGGTGTACGAATTCCTGCGGGCGAACGCCAAGGACGACGCGACGCGAACGGGTGAGTTGGAGATGCCCGCTGGCTTCCTGTTCGACGAGGTCGGCGCCGACCCCGACGAGGACGCGGACGTGATCGAGACGTGCATCGCCGAGATGGACGCGAACGGCGTCGCGGCCGGGCTGTTCAACCTCGGCGACGACGCACTCGAGGCGAAACGGCGCTACCCGGACCGGATCCACCTCTCGCTCGAAATCGACCCGAACGACATCGGTGCCGCCGTCGCCGCGATCCGCGTCGCGCACGCCGACCATGGCATCAAGGCGGTCACCAGCTTCCCGGCCGGATGCACGCCGCAGGTGCCGATCAGCGATCGCCGCTACTACCCGATCTACCAGACATGCGTCGACCTCGGCATCCCGATCTGCCTCACCGCAGGCGTGCCGGGCCCGCGCGTCCCCGGTGACTGCCAGCACGTCCGCCACTTCGACCAGGTCTGCTTCGACTTCCCGGAACTCGTCGTCGTGATGCGCCACGGAGGCGAACCCGACGAGGCGCTCGCGGTCAAGCTGATGCTGAAGTACCCCGGCCTGCACTACTCGACGTCCGCGTTCTCGCCGAAGCACTACCCGCAGGCGATCATCGACTTCGCCAACACGCGCGGTACCGACAAGATCATGTACGCGGGGTACTACCCGATGGGGCTGTCGCTGGGCCGAATCTTCGCCGAGTTGCCGGCGGTGCCGTTCCGCGACGAGGTCTGGGCGCCCTTCCTGCGCGAGAACGCCCATCGCGTGTTCGACCTCTGAACGCAATCTTGACGATCGGCGGCGACGCCGGCGGAACCCGAGCGGTCCGCCAGACGTCCAACCGTCATGAAGAGCTCGACGACCGTCCAACTGATGACGCTCGCGCTCGTCGCCGCGGCGTGTTCCAGCTCGCCGGGCGTCGGCGTCTCCGACAGCGCACCGAACAGCACCACGGCCCCGCCGACGACCGAACCGGGCGGCACGCCGGGCCCGGGCGAGGGCGGCGGCGTCGGCCCCGTCGGGTTCGCGCCCGCACCGCTGCAGCAATTCGACGACTGCGCGACGTTCCTCGACCACGTCCGTGGTGAGGCTGCGGAGCGGGTGGGCCCGTACGGGTTCGGCACCGGATGGCACGGACCGATCGACATGTTCGCGTTGGAGGACGCGGCTGCCGTCGACGAGGTCGCTGCATCGAACGGCGCACCCGCGGCAACCGCCCCGGGGTCCCGGGCGGCGGGCGGCGATGACACCGGCGGCGACGGTGGTGCCGTCTCGGGCACGAACGTCCAGGTGGAGGGCGTCGACGAGCCGGACATCGTGAAGACCGACGGCGACCGCGTGCTCGCCGTGGCGAACGGTGTGCTCCACTACATCGACATCGACCCCGACGGATCGGGCGGCACGTGGCGGGGTTCGATCGCGCTGCACGAACTCGGCACGAGCTACGGCTTCGGCCACGAGATCTTCGTCGTCGGCGATCGGGCGTTCGTGTTCACCCAGAACGACGTCTTCTACGGCGGCCATCCCATCCCGATGCCGGTGGACGACGTGGTCGCGGCACCGCCCGTCGAGGAGACCGTTGACGGTACCGTCGACGCCGAGGAGGAGTTCGCGACCCCGCCTGCCGACGAGGTCGAGCCGCTGCCGCCGGTCATCGTGCCGGACCGGGGCGACGAAGGGCCGTCGCTGTCGATCGTCGAGGTCGACCTGACGAACCCTGCCGACCTGCGGGTCCGCAACACGATGACGATCGAAGGGCGCTACGTCAGCGCCCGCGCCACCGGCACGACCGCCCGCGTCGTCGTGACATCTCCGCCCGACGACCTCGGGTTCGTCTACCCGTCGCACCCGGGTTCCGAGGACGTCGCCGAGCGGACGAACCGCGAGATCGTGCTCGCCTCCACGGTCGAGGACTGGGTGCCCACCTTCGCGCTGAGCGGGCCGGCTGGCACCACGTCCGGCCAGCTCGCCGCGTGCGGCGACATCCACGCGCCGGCCGAATTCAGCGGCTTCGAGATGCTGTCGATCGTCACGCTCGACCTCGGCGCCGAACTCGCCGCACCGACGGGCACGAGCTCCGTCATGGCGTCCGGCGAGACGGTCTACGCCTCGCAGGACCGGCTCTACGTCTCGACCAACAAGTGGAATCCGTGGCCGACCGAGCAGCTCGACCGCCCGGACCGCTGGCCGGAGGAGCACTACGAGACCGCCATCCACCGCTTCTCGATCGCGGGTGCAGGACCGGCCGCCTATGAGGCGTCCGGCGCGGTCGCGGGCCACCTGCTCAACCAGTTCTCGATGAACGATCGCGACGGCGTGCTCTACGCCGCGACGACGGAGGGCGCGCCGTGGACCGAATCCTCCGTGAGTCAGATCGTCGCACTGGAGCGCAACGGCGACCGGCTCGAGCCGATCGGCGTCGTCGGCGGGATGGGCCTCGGCGAGCGGATCTTCTCGGTTCGCTACGTCGGCGAACTCGCCTATGTGGTGACGTTCCGCCAGACCGATCCGTTCTACGTCGTCGACCTCACCGACCCCCGTGCGATGCGCGTCGCCGGCGAACTGAAGATCCCCGGCTTCTCGTCCTACCTCCACCCGATCGGTGAGCGGCTGGTACTGGGCGTCGGCCAGGACGCAACCGACCAGGGTCGGGTGACCGGAGCGAAGGTGTCGCTGTTCGACGTGAGCGATCCCGCCGATCCGATCGAGGTCGACGTGTGGACGATGCCGAACTCGTCGAGCATCGCCGAGTTCGACCATCGGGCGTTCCTCTACTGGGCGCCGACGAACACGGTCGTGTTGCCGCTCCAGTCGCACGGTGACCGGTTCGCCGGTGCGATCGTGTTCGACGTCTCGGCCGATGGCATCGTCGAGCGCGGCCGGATCACGCATTCCGACGCCGACGACGGCCCGGTCGGGCGCACCGACTGTGAGATCGTCGACGTGGGCGACCTCGGGCCCGACACCGAGCTGTTCTGGATCGGCCAGGAGGGCGGTCAGGTGCAGCTGTGCGGGGCAACGGATGCGGGCGGTGCGACCGGTCTGTTCTGCGAGACGATCCCGGTCGACGAGGCGCAGTACTTCTGGGAGGGCTCGTCGGAAATCGACCTGACCGGCGTCGATCGGATGGAGCTGTGCTGGCCGGACTGGAACGGCTACCAGGTCGCCGTGCAACGCACGATGGTGATCGACGGCAGCGTGTGGACGCTCTCCCGCGAGCGTCTGCAGGCCAATGATCTCGACACGCTCTCCCGCACCGCTGCGATCGCCCTCTGACTCGACCGGACCGGGCGTGTCACATCTGGTGCCAGGCACCCGATGTAACACTGCTCACCACGAGTCGGACGGCGGCGGTTCTCTAGGCTCGGCTGATGGTCGTACCAGCAGCTCTGGGCCGGGTTCGTCGTGAGCGGTGACACAGCCGCTCGCACCGCGATCGTCACCGGCGGCGCCGGCGGGATCGGGGCGGCGATCGTGGCAGCGCTCACCGTCGACGGCTTCCGAGTCGCGGCGTGGGACCTCAGCGTCGAGACGTCGACGGAGGTCGGCCTCGACGGGTGCATCGACGTCGCCGTCGACCTCACGAGTGGCGAGTCGGTCGCGGCGGCCTACGCCACGACGGCCGAACTGCTCGCGGACGGAACGCAGCCGGCGGTGCCGGACGTCGTCGTGAACAACGCGGGCATCGACGTGATCGCGCCGTTCCTCGACACCGACGAGCGCGACTGGGACCGGATCATCGCCGTCAACCTGAAGGGGTTGTTCCACGTGTGCAAGGCGGTGCTGCCGCCGATGATCGAGCGCGTCGCAGCGACGGAACGAGGCGCGACGATCGTCAACATCGCGTCCGACGCCGGCCGCGTCGGGTCGACCGGAGAAGCCGTCTACTCGGCGACGAAGGGCGGGGTCATCGCCTTCACGAAGACCCTCGCCCGCGAGCAGGCGCGCAACGGCGTGACGGTCAACTGTGTCTGCCCTGGCCCGACCGACACCGGCCTGCTCGACCAGCTCGCCGCGACGAACCAGCGGCTGTACGACGGGCTCGCGCGGGCGGTCCCGCTCGGGCGGATCGCCCAACCGACCGACATCGCCGGCGTCGTCGCCTTCCTCGCCTCGCCGGCGGCCGCCTACATGACCGGCCAGACGCTCTCGGTCAGCGGCGGCCTCACGATGGCCTGAACCCGGGGTGTCGCCGCGTCCGACCGGCCGACCGATTCACTGACCAGCGCCGGTCCGCTTCGTGGCGTGTTCGCCGGGACGCGTCCGTTGTGCAGCGGTTACCATCCCGCTGGTGGATGTGCTGCGACGCAACAACGTGAAGGTGTCCGGCGCGGCCGACGGCCCGCCGATGATGTTCGCCCACGGCTTCGGGTGCGACCAGCAGATGTGGCGCTGGGTCACACCGGCATTCGCCGACGACCACCGCATCGTCCTGTTCGATCATGTCGGCTGCGGTGGGTCCGACGCCTCGGCCTACGACCCGGCGTCGTACGAATCGCTCGATCGCTACGCCGCCGACGTGTTGGACATCATCCGCGAACTCGATCTGCGCGACGTCGTCTTCGTCGGCCATTCCGTCAGCTCGATGATCGGCGTGCTCGCGTCGATCGCCGAACCGGATCGCTTCGCCGGGCTCGTCCTCGTCGGGCCGTCGCCGCGGTACATCGACGACGAGGGCTATGTCGGCGGGTTCCGGGAGAGCGACATCAACGAGCTTCTCGACTCGCTGGACAGCAACTACCTCGGGTGGTCGCGGGCGATGGCCCCGACGATCATGGGCAATGCGGACCGACCGGAACTGGGCGAAGAGCTGACCGACAGTTTCTGCCGAGTCGATCCCGCCATCGCCCGGCAGTTCGCACGCGTGACGTTCCTCGGTGACAACCGCGCCGACCTCGACCGGGTCGCGGTGCCGACGCTGATCCTGCAGTGTTCCGACGACGTCATCGCGCCGACCGCGGTGGGCGAGTACGTCCACGAGCGAATCGCAGACAGCACGATCGAGGTGCTCGACGTCAGTGGGCATTGCCCGAACCTGTCCGCTCCCGAACAGACCGCGCAGGCGATCAGGCGGTTCGTCGATCGATCCGACGCACTGGTGTGACCGAGCCGGCCGCTCCCGGCGGTGGCCAGGCGGCGACGGAGCCGTCGATTCCGGTCGACGATCTGGCGCGGCTGGTCGACTCGAGCCCGATGGGCTATGTCACGAGCGGCCCGGACGGCCGCATCGACCACGTCAACACCACGTTCGTCCGGTGGCTCGGGTTCGAGCGGTCGGAGCTCGTCGGGAAGCGGTCGTTCCAACAGCTCCTCGCCCCCGGAGGCCGGATCTACTACGACACGCATCTCCGGCCGATGCTCGATCTGCAGGACGAGGTCCGCGAGATCGCCGTCGAGCTGGTGCGCGCCGACGGTGAGCGGCTTCCGGTGCTGATCAACGTCGCGCGTCGCGTTCGCCCGAGCACGGGTGACACCGTCGTCGAGACGGTGGTCTTCGACGCGACCGAGCGCCGCAGGTACGAACAGGAGCTGCTCCTGGAGCGGCGATTGGCCGAGCTGTCCCAGGCCCGGCTGCAGTTCCTCTACGACGTCGTCGCGGGCCTCGCGTCCGCGACCACGGTCGAGGAGGTGGTCGACGTCATCCGGACGAAGGGCGCGACGTCGGTGACCGGGGCCGCGTGTTCGGTGTGGCTGTTCGAGCCGGGCGAGCGGGCGGCCGTTCTCGCCACGGTCGGCGAGCACGCCGAAGAGCCCCTCCGGCTCGAGTTTCCCGAGGGTGGTGCGGCCCTCGACCGGTTGCATGCCGGCGAGCTGGTCGTGATCGCCGACTGTGAGCAGACCGGCGACGAGTACCCGTTGCTCAGCGGCTGGCTGACCGCAGTCGGCCGGCGCTCCGCCGTGATCGCGCCGCTGCTCGACGGCCACGAGCTCACCGGGGTCATCTCGTACGGGTTCGACGAGCTGCACGACTTCGACGAGCAGGAGCTGCGCGTCGTGCGGTCGTTCGCCGCGCAGGCCGAGCTCGCGCTCAGCCGCACCGAAGCGCTCGACGCGGAACGCAAGAGCCGGGCCCGACTCTCCAACCTGCAACGTTTCACGGCCCGGCTCGCCGGGGCCGTCACCCTGGACGACGTCATCGACTCGATCGTCGAGAGCGCCACGACGCTGCTCGGCGCCGTCGGTGTGCGGGTGGCACTGCTCGACGACACGAAGACGAAGGTGATCTTCGCTCGCGGCGGTGGCCTCGGTGGCGAGGAGACCGAGGCGGTCGGCATCGAGGAGTCGACGATCGCCGGCGAGGTGATCCGCACGGGCAAGGTCATCGCGCGTGAGTCCCGGTCGGCCCTGACGGCGTCGTTTCCCGCCAGCCCGGTGCTCGACGAGCCGAACTTCGGGCGCGTGATCGCGGCACCGCTGCTCGACGATGGCGGTCCACTCGGCGCGTGGGTGCTCGTCTTCGCCGACGAGGGTTCGCCGGACGACGACGACACGAAGCTCGTTCAGCTGTTCGTCGACCAGGCCGCGCAGGCGATCCGGCGCGGCCGCCTGTTCGACCTCGAACACCGTGTGGCGATGACGTTGCAGCAGAGCTTGCTCGCTGACGTGCCTGACGTCGCAGGGTGGCACGTCGAAACGGCGTACGCGCCGGGCAGTGACCACCTCGTCGTCGGTGGGGACCTCTTCGACGTCACCCAGTTCGACGACGGCCGGCTCGTCGTCGTCGTCGCCGACATCGTCGGCCACGGGCTCGGCGCCGCCGCTGCGATGGGTCAGCTGCGCAGCGCGGCGAAGGCCTTGGCGCTCGTCCTGTCGACGCCGGCGGCGCTGCTGCGGGGGCTCGACGAGTTCGCGAGTTCGACGCCCGGGGTCATGTACTCGTCGGTGTGTTGCGTGATGCTGGATGCCAGCGGTGCCGGTCGATACGGATGCGCGGGCCATCCGCACCCCATCCTGCGGCGTGCCGACGGCACGACCGAGGTCCTCGAAGGCGGCCGCTCGCCGCTGCTCGGAGTCGCCGGGGACGTGCGGGCGGACGCGCAGATCGCGATCGAGCCGGGGGACACGCTCGCCGTCTTCACCGACGGGCTCGTCGAGCGGCGTGACGGCCCGGTCGACGACCAGATCGATCGCCTGCGCACGCTCGTTGCGTACACCGACTTCGCGCAACCGAACGGGCACGCCGGCCGGTTGCTCACGTCGATGCTCGACGGTGCCGAGCCCGCCGACGACATCGTCGTCGTGTGCGTCACCCGCACCGGCGACGACGCGTCCGGCACCGCCTGACGAGCGTCGTCGGCGTGCCGGGCACGGCTCGCCGCGGTCGTCGCCGGCGCGTCAGCGGGGAGTCAGGTTCGGCTGCAAGACTCGCCCCGGAGGTCGCGGTGCGGCGCGTGAACAGCCCGACAAAGTTGTGTCAGACACAACTTTGTCTGGGTTCAGTCGTTGTCGTTCTTGTCCGGCGTGTCGGGGTTCGCACTGACGACGTTGAACTGCTCGTCGAGCTGGACGTCGACCTCGCGACCGTCGTCGAGGCGCACTTCGACCTCGTAGTAGCTGTCCTCGTCGCCCACTTCCGTCTCGGTGACGCGCCCTTCGCCGAGATGTTCGAGCGCAACGGCGCTCGCCCTGGTCAGCGCGTCGCCGGTGATCGGCGTCTCGTTGTCGTCGCCCCCGGTGGAGGCGGTGACGGCGCCGCCGATCGCGAGGGCGGCGCCGACGACGACGATGCCCCCGATGGCCAATGCCTTGCTGTTCATGTACGGCTCCTTCTGCGTGTCTGCCGTCCGGGCCATCCCGGACATCGTCAGCATGCGCAGGTCGACCTGACCGCAGCCTGACCGTCACATCTGGTGCGCCTGGCACCAGATGCAACACTCAACCGGTTTGGGTGCCGACCTTGAGGTCCTTGAAGGGCACGCCCTTGTCGACCGACGGCTCACGGGGCAGGCCGAGCACCCGATCGCCGATGATGTTGCGCTGGATCTCGTCGGTGCCGCCCGCGATGCTCGAACTGAAGCTGTTGAGCACGATCCGCTGGCGCTCGCCGCCCGCCACGTCGTGGGGGTCCCACGCGACGGAGTCGGGCCCGGCGATCTCGAGCGCGACCTCGCGCATCTTCCACGCGATGTTCGACCCGAACAACTTGCCGAGCGAGCCGCCGGGCCCGGGCGTCTTGCCCGCCTGCTGTTCGGCGCGATTGCGTTGGGCGACCATCGCCTTGGTGGTCTCCATCGAGTAGATCTGCATCAGCTGGTCGCGCACGACGGGATCGTCGATCTTTCCGTTCTCGCGGGCGGCCTTCGCGAGGAGCTTGAACGTCGGCTGGTTGATCTGGCCGGATCCGGCGCCACCGATCGCGACGCGCTCGTACATCAACATCGCCGTCGCGAGCTTCCAGCCCGCGTTGTACTCGCCGAGCAGATGATCCTTCGGAATCCGCACGTCGGAGAAGAACACCTCGTTGAAGTGGCGGCCGCCGTCGATCTGATGGATCGGGCGGATCTCGACGCCTGGCGCGCGCATGTCGAGGATGAACATCGACAGCCCGGCGTGCTTGACCAGCTCCGGGTCGGTCCGGGCGACGACGATGCCGTAGTCGGACTTGTGGGCGAGCGTCGTCCACACCTTCTGCCCGTTGAGGATCCACTCGTCGCCGTCGAGCTCGGCGCGGCTCTGGAGGCTGGCGACATCGGACCCGGCGCCCGGTTCGGAGAACATCTGGCACCACATCGTCGTGCCGGAGATGATGTCGGCCATGTAGCGGCGCTTCTGCTCGGCGGTGCCGTACTCGTTGAGCATCGGCAGGCACATGCCGTGGCTGATGATGTACTCGCTGTCCATCATCCGGTACTTGCCCTTGACTTCGCGCCAGATCTTCTCGTGCGCCATCGTCAGGCCACCCCCGCCGAACTCCGCGGGGTAGGGGACGCCGGCGAGACCCGCTTCGGCGGCCGCGGCGAGGAACGCCTGTTGCTCCTCGGAGTCGGGCAGACCCTCACCGTGGGCCTGCCCGTGCGCGTCCATGAAGTCGACGCACCGCTGACGGAACTCGGCCGTGTCCTGCTCGCTGATCGTGTCGGTGTCGCTCATGTGTGCTCCTGATGTCGGGCGGCAGGTCCGGTCGTCGTCGGACGAGTGTCCGAGCCGCGCGTCGAATGCCGCCGGTTGGCGCGGCTTGCAGTTGATTGTATGTTGCCGTACAGTATGTGTCCAGACGGAGTGACATGAGCAGCCTGACCAACAACGAACTCGACGCCCCACCGTGGCTGCGCGTCGAGTCGACGCTGATGGCGACGGCGCGGCTGGTGCGCGAGGCGTTCGACACGCGGCTCGCCCCACTCGAACTCAACCTCACCCAGGCCAGCCTGCTCGGTTACGTGGCCGAGTTCGGCGCGACGACGCAGACCCGCCTCGCCGACCACCTCGGCATCGGCCGCGCCTCGATCGGCAGCGTCATCGACCGGTTGTCCGACCGCGGCCTCGTCGAACGACAGCCGGACCCGCACGACCGTCGGGTGTGGCGCGTCGAGATCACCGCAGCCGGCCGCGCGCTCGCCGGCGAGGTCGCCGACGTCGACGAGGTGCTGCGCGCGGAACTCCGCCACGGCATCGGTCGCGAAGAGCGTCAAGCCCTCTCGTGGGTCCTGACCCGCCTCCAACAGAATCTGCAATCCGCCATCCGGTCGTAGTGGTGGCTGACACCACTCCGACTCCCAACACTCGAACCTCCGACCATCAAACCCCAACCCGCAGAACAGGGAGAACCACATGACCGAAGCAGTGATCGTCGACGCCGTCCGCACGCCGGGTGGCAAGCGCAACGGGCAGCTGAAGGACTGGCAGGCCGCCGCGCTCGCCGCCGAAACGCTCAAGGCGCTCGCCGAGCGCAACAACCTCGACCCGATGGACGTCGACGACGTCATCATGGGCTGCGTCATGCAGGTGGGCGAGCAGTCGCTGAACATCGGGCGCAACGCGGTGCTGACCGCCGGCTGGCCCGAAGAGGTGCCGTCGACGACCGTCGATCGCCAGTGCGGCTCTTCGCAGCAGTCGATGCACTTCGCCGCGCAGGGCGTGATGGCCGGCGCGTACGACGTCGTGATTGCCGCGGGCGTCGAGGTCATGACGCGCACGCCGATGGGCGCTTCGATCGTCCAGGGGATGGGTTTCCCGTTCCCGCAGGAGATGCAGGACCGCTACGCCGAGACCGGTCTGCCCCCGCAGGGCATCGGTGCCGACATGATCGCCGACGAATACGGCATCACCCGCGAGGACCTCGACGAGTTCGGTGCGATGAGCCAGCAGCGCGCCGCGCAGGCCCGCGACGAGGGCCGCTTCGACAACGAGATCATCCCGATCGAAGTCGACCTCGACGGCGAGAAGGTGCTCGTCAAGGCCGACGAGGGCATCCGTGACGGCACGACCGCCGAGGGTCTCGCCAAGCTCAAGCCGGCGTTCAAGGAGGACGGCAAGATCACCGCCGGCAACTCCTCGCAGATCTCCGACGGTGCGTCCGCCGTGCTGATCATGAGCAAGGAGAAGGCCGAGCAGCTCGGGATGAAGCCCCGTGCGCGCTTCCACGCGTTCGCTCTTGCGGGAACCGACCCGGTCACGATGCTCAAGGGCCCGATCCCCGCGACGAAGAAGATCCTCGAGAAGACCGGCCTGACGATCGACGACATCGACGTGTTCGAGGTCAACGAGGCGTTCGCCTCCGTCGTGCTCGCCTGGCAGCAGGAGACCGGCGCGGACATGAGCAAGGTCAACGTCAACGGCGGGGCGATCGCGCTCGGCCACCCGCTCGGCAGCTCGGGCACGAAGCTGATGGCGACGCTGCTCAACGAGCTGGAGCGCACCGGTGGCCGCTACGGCCTCCAGGTGATGTGTGAAGGCGGCGGCATGGCCAACGCGACCATCATCGAACGCCTCGACTGAGTGGCGCCGGATCGCCCGATCGCGACGTTGCGTGAGCTCCTCGTTGGCCTGACGCCAACGTCGTCGCCACGCGCCTTGCGCTCGGACGATCCGATCGCCACTCAGCCGGTTGTTCTTGAAGGAGGCGTCGTTGGTTCGTCGTCGGACGGTTCAACGTCGTCGCCACGCGCCTTGCGCTCGGACGATCCGATCGCCACTCAGCCGGTTGTTCATGAAGGAGGCGTCGTTGGTTCGTCGTCGGACGGGTCGACGTCGTCGCCACGCGCGTTGCGCTCGGACGATCCGATCGCCACTCAGCCTGCCGATTCTTCGAAGAAGGGGTCGTTGGTTCCTCGTCGGACGGTTCAGCGTCGTCGTCGAGCGCTGTTCGTGAGACGGAATGCCGGAGCCGTCACCGAGCCTTCACCTTCGACGACTCGTCACTCGACACCGACGACACGGCGCCGGCCTGCTGGGCGACGACGCTGCCTCCCGGGACGAAGATCGCGTCGAGCGTCGTGTCGTCGAGATCCATCCCTGCAGGCGCGTTCGCGACGAGGTTCAGCACGTGGCTTCCGGCGGCGACGGCCACGGCACCGTTCGTGGCGCAATGACCGAACTTGCCGGACGGAACGTCCGACTCGCGTTGGGTGTCGGCGAGCGGGCCGGAGGTGCCGGTGTTGCCCGAACCGAGCGTGAGATAGCACTGGACGAATCCTCCCGAGCTGTTGAAGACCCAGGTGCCACCGACGATCTGGATCAGCCCGGCGCTCGGCGCCTGGAGCGTGACGCTGGCGATGACGATGGTCGAGCCCGCGGGGTCGGGATCGATGTCGTTCAGCCGCACGCTCTGGGCGACCGGCATCCTCTTGTTGATTTCTGCGATGACTTGCGCCTTCGTGAACGTCTTGTTCTTCGCGTACACGTCAGCGGAGTCCGCCTTGGTGCCGACGAGGGTGACGAGATCGGCGAGACCGGAACTCGTGGTGTACCCGACGATGTCGACGACGACGTCCATCGTCTGACCGACGGTTCCGGCCACGTAGGTCAGGTCGATCCGACCAGCGTTCGGGCCGGTGGTCGGGATGGCCACGGAGATGTGGTTCGGAATGACGTCGCCGGGGCCGAAGTTCAACCCGGCGGTCGAGGGGAGACCGGTGGCCGTACCCGGACGGACCGACAGGAATCCCGTCGCGGTCGGGTGAACCGCGGTGACGTTCATGATCACGCCCGTCGCCCCGATCGGGACAACCGTCTTGGTCGTCCTCGTGTCGGTCACTTCGACGTACGTCTCGATCGGGCCGGTGACCTTCAGCTTGCGCGGGATCTGCGACTGGAACTTTCCGGTCAGGCCCACGTTGAATCTGGTGTCGAGGCCGCGGGTCGGGTCGACGTTGACCACGGTGGATTCCGCGCTGCCCGGCAATGCGACGATCCGTCCGGGCGCGCTGACGGCGCCGACGACGATTGCGGATCCGATCAGCGACATCGCGGTGATCGCCGCGGCGCGTCGTCGTCGTTGGTGTTGTCCCATGGGCCCCTCCAGTGTGTGTTCGAGCGACACTAGACAATCCGAGCGAGGATGGCCCCAGCGTGCGCGTCGGCTAGATGATCTTGCGTTCGTTGGCCCAGGCGGTGATCTGGTGGCGGTTGGGGCCACGATCGCGTGAGGTAGGTGCGCTGTATTTGCGCAACAACCTCACGCGTTCGGGGTATGCGGGTGGTCGGCGTTCGGTACGGTGCGGCCATGACGCGCACCAGCTTCTACGAACAGGTCGATGCGTCGCTCGCCGCCATCCGCGACGACGGGTTGTGGAAGGCCGAGCGGGCGATCACGTCACCGCAGGGCGGCACGATCACCGTGGCCGACGGCGGCGAGGTGCTCAACTTCTGCGCGAACAACTACCTCGGGCTCGCCGACGACGCGTCGCTCGTCGCGGCTGCCAACGAGGCGATGAAGACGTACGGGTACGGCATGGCGTCGGTCCGTTTCATCTGCGGCACGCTCGACCTGCACCGGACGCTCGAGCGCGAGATCGCGGCGTTCCTCGGGACCGACGACGCGATCACGTTCGCCGCCTGCTTCGACGCCAACGGCGGCGTGTTCGAGCCGTTGCTCGGTGCCGAGGACGCGATCATCTCGGACTCGCTGAACCACGCGTCGATCATCGACGGGGTGCGGCTGTGCAAGGCGAAGCGATATCGCTACGCGACGCGCGACCTCGACGACCTCGCGGCGCAACTCGCACAGGCGCAGGCCGACGACGCCCGCCACATCCTGATCGTCACCGACGGTGTCTTCTCGATGGACGGATACGTCGCCGATCTCGCCGGCATCTGCGAGCTCGCCGACCGCCACGAGGCCCTCGTGATGGTCGACGACTGTCATGCCACCGGGTTCATCGGCCCGAACGGCAGGGGGACGCCCGCGCTGCACGGTGTCGCCGACCGCGTCGACATCGTGACGAGCACGCTCGGCAAGGCCGTCGGCGGTGGCATGGGCGGCTTCGTCGCCGCCCGGCAGAACATCGTCGACCTGCTGCGCCAGCGGGCCCGTCCGTACCTGTTCTCCAATGCGCTCGCCCCGGCGTTGCTCGGCGGCGCGCGACAGGCGTTGCGGCTCGTCGCCGACGGCGACGTGCTGCGCGCCCGACTCGTCGACAACGCGGCGCGCTTCCGGGCGGCGATGACCGCAGCCGGGTTCACCCTGTCGGGCGAAGGGCACCCGATCATCCCGGTGATGATCGGCGACGCGACGCTCGCCGGTGACATGGCGGCGCGGCTGCTCGAGCGGGGGATCTACGTCACCGCATTCTCGTACCCGGTCGTGCCGCACGGCACCGCGCGGATCCGCACGCAGATGAATGCCGCGCACTCGTCGGCGGACGTCGATCGTGCGGTCGACGCGTTCACCGCCGTCGGCACCGAACTCGGTGTCATCGGAGCCGCCTGATGAAGGCACTCGTCAAGGCGCGCCCCGAACCGGGCCTCGTGCTCGACGACGTTCCGCGGCCGCAGCCGGGCCCCGCCGACGTGCTGATCAAGGTGACGCACGCGGCGATCTGCGGGACCGACCTGCACATCTACAACTGGGACGATTGGGCCCGGGAGAACATGAACCCGCCGGTCGTCGTCGGCCACGAGTTCGTCGGCGTCGTCGAGGAGATCGGCGCGCAGGTCGACGACATCGAGCCGGGCACCCGCGTCGCCGGGGAAGGCCACATCGTGTGCGGCCACTGTCGCAACTGCAGGGCCGGCGACGGCCACCTCTGCAGGTCGACGATCGGCGTCGGCATCCAGCGCGACGGAGGCTTCGCGGAGTACGTCGTGATCCCGGCCCGCAACGCGTACCCGATCCCCGACTCGGTACCCGACCGGATCGCGGCGATCCTCGATCCGCTCGGCAACGCCGTCCACACCGCCCTGTCGTTCGACCTGGTCGGCGAGGACGTCTTGATCACCGGTGCAGGCCCGATCGGCCAGATGGCGTGTGCGGTGTGCCGGCACGCGGGGGCGCGGCACATCGTCATCACCGACGTCGAGGAGGGCCGCCTGGCGACCGCCCGCGAGATGGGTGCCACTCGTGCGGTCGTCGCCGGATCGGCGTCGGTGCGGGCCGCGATGGACGACCTCGGGATGACCGAGGGGTTCGACATCGCGCTGGAGATGTCGGGCAGCCCGCACGCAGTGTCCGACATCCTGCGCCACGCCAACCACGGCGCGAAGGTGGCATTGCTCGGCCTGTTCGCACACCCGGCGGAGATCGACCTCAACCAGGCGATCCTCAAGGGGTTGACGATCAAGGGCATCTACGGCCGCGAGATGTTCGACACCTGGTACAAGGCCGTCGCGATGCTCAACTCCGGGTTGAACATCGACCCGATCATCAGCCACCACTTCGCGCTCGACGATTTCGAGGAGGCGTTCGAGACCCTGCTCGCCGGAGACGCGAGCAAGGTGATCCTCGACATCGCCTGATCCGCTCGTCGGGATCTACGCTGCCGCGCAGGCAATCGGGACCGACGAGGGAGAGTCGAGATGGTGCAGAGCGCGACGACGAACGTCGAGGGCTACCTCGCCGAGCTGCCCGCGGAACGCGCCGAGGTCGTCGAACGCGTCCGCGAGCTCGTGCTCGCCAACCTCCCGGACGGCATCGAGGAGGTGGTCAACTTCGGGATGATCGCCTACGAGATCCCGCTGGAGCGATATCCCGAGACGTACAACGGACAGCCGCTGATGTACGCCGCGCTCGCGGCGCAGAAGCACCACTACGCGCTGTATCTCCACGGCGCGTACGCGTCCGATCAGGCACGTGACGCCTTGCGCGAGGCGTACGCCGAGGCGGGCAAGAAGTTCGACATGGGCAAGAGCTGCCTGCGGTTCAAGCGCTACGAGGACATGCACGAGGAGGCGGTCGCCGAAGCGCTGCGGTCGATCACCGTCGACGACTACATCGAGTTCTACGAGGCGAGCCGGCGCCGCTGAACACCGTCAGGCGGGCGAGGAGATGCCGACGCCGCTGCGCTCGTCGCGCCCGAACCGTTCGATCTCGGCGGCGATGTCGAGCGGATGGACGCCGGCCCGGGCGCCGCGGTCCTCGTCGGTCAGCAGGTGGGCCGGGATGATCCAGGCGATCTCGAACTCGAGGCCGTCGGGGTCCTTCGCGTAGAGGCTCTTGGTCGTGCCGTGGCTGCTCGACCCGACGAGGTGACCGCCGCGGGCGAGGACGCCGGCGAGCCGCTCGAACTCGCCGAGCGTGTCGACCTCCCAGGCGAGGTGGTACAGGCCGACGGTGCGCCGGCCGGCGTCGCTGGCGTCGGCGTTCGCGCCGATCGCGAACAGGCCGAGGTCATGGTCGTTCGTCGAGCCGTCCGCCTGGAGGAACGCCGCACCCGGGAACTCGCTGACGACCCGGAAGCCCAGCACGTCGGCGTAGAACTGCGTCGATCGCTCGACGTCGCGCACGTAGAGCACCGCATGGTTGAGCCGCTGAATCGCCATGATCCGTACAACGCCGGCCCGA
>JAHEKY010000016.1:43340-44805 GCA_024644465.1 Ilumatobacteraceae bacterium
GGCGTTGCGCTGCGGCGCGAGACTGCGGAGGTGGTCGCGACCCGGAACCCGAGGTGGCGCGCGCTCGGTGAGCTGCTGCGTCCGGATGCCGTGCGGTGGGCCGCGCTCGGCGGGCTCGTCGCGCTCGGGGCCGGGCTGACCCTCGCGGGGCCGCTGATCGTGCGCCGCATCGTCGATCGGGCGATCGTCGGCGCGACCGCGTCCGAGCTGACCCGGCTCGCGCTGCTGTTCCTCGTGATCGCGATCGTGACGCAGATCATCGCGGTCGCGGTCGCGTGGTTCGCCACCGTCTCGGCGTGGCGCACCACCAACTCGCTGCGCATCCGGATGACCGGCCACGTCCTCGGGCTCGATCACGAATTCCATCGGCGTCACACTCCCGGCGAGCTGATCCAGCGCGTCGACGGCGACGTCACCGCCGTCTCGGATTTCCTCAGCCAGGTCGTACCGAAGGCGGCCGGTGCGGTGCTGACCCTCGTCGGCATGGTGCTCGTCCTCGTCGTCATCGACTGGCGCGTCGCGATCGGGATGACGATCTATCTCGCGATGGCCGTTGCCGTCGTCGTGCGGTCGCGGCACCGGGCGGTGACCGAGTCGTCCGACGAGATGGGCGCGCTGGCGCGGCTCTACGGCGGGATCGAGGAGCGCCTGACGGCGGCCGAAGACCTGCGCGCGAACGGCGCCGCCGACCACGTCGCCTGGCGGTTCATCGAGGACAGCACCGAAGCGATGTCCAGCAGCGTGCGACGCGAACGCGCGTTTCTGACGATGTGGTGGATCGTCCAGTCCGCGGTGACGGCGGGATGGGTGCTCGTCCTGGTCGTCGGCGTCACGCTCGTCTCGTCGGAGGCGATCACCCTGGGTACGGCGTTCCTGCTGTACCAGTACGTGCTCACCGTCTCCCGCCCACTCGAAGACGTCGTCCACCTGCTGGAAACGGTGCAGAAGGCGAACGGCGCGATGGTGCGCGTGCACGACCTGCTCGCGACGCACGCGACGATCATCGACACCGGCGACACATCGCCGCAGCACGGGCCGCTCTCGGTCGAGTGCATCGGTGTCGACTTCGACTACGGCGACGACCAACCGGTGCTGCGCGGCCTCGACATCGAGCTCGCGGCCGGCCGTTCGGTCGGCATCGTCGGACGCACCGGCAGTGGCAAGACGACGTTCTCGAGGCTCGTCCTGCGACTCGTCGAGCCGACGCGCGGCGCGGTCCGCCTCGGTGGCGTGCCGATTCGCGACATCCCGCTCGACGAACTCCGCCGGCGAGTGGCGTTGGTGTCGCAGGAGGTCGAACTGTTCGCCGGAACCGTGCGCGACAACGTGACGCTGTTCGACGCGGGCCCGACCGACGACGACGTGATCGCAACGTTGCGCGAGGTCGGGCTCGACCAGCTCGCCGACGGTGGCATCCACCGTTCGCTGGGCGCGGGTGGCGCGGGGCTGTCGGCCGGCGAGGCAC
>JAHEKY010000092.1 GCA_024644465.1 Ilumatobacteraceae bacterium
CGGCGCCCCGGGTGACGAGGGCGTACAGGCCGTGCTGTGCCGTGAGCGCGTCGGCCATCCGGACGTCGCCGGGCATCACGCCCGAGCCGACGATCGACCAGCCGGTGTGGCCGCGGCGGCACAGGTCGTCGACGTACGCAGCCAGATGGGCGCGATGGAAGCCACCGACACCGAGGTGGACGATGCTGCGCGAGAGCGCGTGGCGGTCGTACGCCGGGGCCTCGAGGGCGCTCGGCAGGGCAGCGAGGTCGGCGTCGGCGAGGTCGAAGGGCGGCGTCGTCGGTGTGGCCGATGTCATGCGAGCGATCCTAAACGAAGATGAAGCCACCCGTCTACCCCCAGTTGAACAGCAATACAAAGATTGTCACTTGCCAAACCAACATGAACCCACTACTGTGTTCGATGACACAGCCGGGACCCGCTCGGCTGCCTGCCCACTCCAGGGGGAACCAGCAGATGTATCGAGCACCACCACGTCGACGTCGATGGACGGTCGGACTGGCCGCCGTCTCGGCGTTCGCGCTCGTCGCGGGCGCCTGCGGCAGCGACGACGACCCGCCCGCCGCGACCGAGGCCTCGGGCGGCGACACGCCCGCCACAGAGCCCGCCGGCGGCGACGACCCGCCCGCCACCGAAGGCCGCTCGATCAACGTCGCCATCGTCGGTAACCCGGTGATCGACGACATCGCGACGCTGGCACCCGACCACTTCACCCCGGAGTCCGGGATCGAGGTGAACTTCACCGTGCTGCCCGAGCAGGAGCTGCGCGAGATCACGACGCGTGACGTCGGTGCCGGTGGCGACCAGTTCGACGTCGTCCAGATCGGCATGTTCGAGACGCCGCAGTTCGGCGCCAACGGTTGGTTGGTCGGCCTGAACGACCTCGCCGCCTCGACGCCGGAGTACCAGATCGACGACCTGATCCCCGCCGTCCGCGGTGGCCTGTCGGTCGACGGTGAGCTGTACGCCTCGCCGTTCTACGCCGAGTCGTCGTTCCTCATGTACCGCGAGGACGTCCTCACCGAGGCCGGGCTGACGATGCCCGACGCCCCGACGTGGGCCGAGGTCGCGGAGATCGCTCGCGCCGTCGACTCCGACGACATGGCCGGGATCTGCCTCCGCGGCAAGCCCGGCTGGGGCGACCTCGGTGCTGCGTTCACCACCGTGCTCAACACGTTCGGTGGCACGTGGTGGGCAGCCAACGACGACGGCTCGATCGGTGCCGCTCAGGTGGATCAGCCCGAGTTCGCCGAAGCGCTGAACTTCTACGTCGACCTCCTCAACGATGCCGGCGAAGACGACGCAGCCAACTCGAGCTTCACCGAGTGCCTGTCGCTGTACCAGGACGGCAAGGTCGCCATGTGGTACGACGCCACCGTGGCCGCCTCGATCCTCGAAGCCGACGACAGCCCGGTCAAGGGTCTGAACGGCTTCGCGCTGGCTCCGGTCAAGGAGACCGAAAACTCCGGTTGGCTGTGGGCATGGACCTTCGCGATCCCGGTCAGCACCAGCGACCAGGACGCCGCATGGGAGTTCATCAGCTGGGCAACGGGCCCTGGCTACCAGGAACTGGCCGCCACCGAGCTGCCGGGTGGCTGGGCTGCCGTTCCCCCGGGAACGCGTCAGTCGCTCTACGCCAACGCCGACTACCAAGCAGCTGCCGGTTCGTTTGCGACGCGGACCCTCGACGCGATGCTCGCCGCACCGATCGACAACCCCGGCACCACGCCGCGGCCCGGTCTGCCCGGCGTGCAGTACGTCGGTGTTCCTGAGTTCCAGGACGTCGGCACCCGTTGCACGGAGCTGTTCTCCGCAGCGATCGCCGGTTCGATGAGCGTGGACGCCGCGCTCAGCGACTGCCAGCTGATCGCTTCGGACGCCAGCAGCTGACCCGCAATCAACACCTGAACAAATCCCCGTCAGGTTGACCACGCAAGCCCGGCCCTGGAAGAGCCAGGGCCGGGCTTGCCGGTTCTCCGCCTGCTTGCGAGACGAGTGACCGAACACCCTGCCCGGTGTGCGACACTCCTCCGAGTAGGCCTCATCCGAGATCTAGGAACGAGTGAAAGGCAAAGCCATGTCGAGTGCCATCACCGAGCACCGCGACGAAACCGAGCACGCAGACCATGCCGACGAAGTGCGACGGCTGGAACGGCGCGAGGGCTGGAATCGGCGTCTCCCGATTCTGCCGGCACTGATCTTCACGATCGTCGTCACGCAGATTCCGTTCCTGTTCACGCTGTTCTACAGCCTGACCGACTGGCGGATCGACACGCCGGAACCGCGCGAGTTCATCGGCTTCGAGAACTACGGGGCCCTCCCCGACGACAAGTTCTTTCGCGACGCCGCCTGGGTCAGCGTCCAGATGACGGTCCTCGCGGTACTGCTGTCACTCATCGTCGGTACCGCACTCGCCATCCTGCTCGACCGCAAGTTCTTCGGGCAGGGCTTCGTTC
Organism: Ilumatobacteraceae bacterium; assembly: GCA_024644465.1. Lineage (GTDB taxonomy): Bacteria > Actinomycetota > Acidimicrobiia > Acidimicrobiales > Ilumatobacteraceae > Ilumatobacter_A. Next base: position 2,457 of record JAHEKY010000092.1, read on the forward strand.
GCACGCTGCTGATCACCCCGTTCCTGGTGATGCCCGTCGTCGCCGGCTTCTTGTGGAAGTCGCAGATGTTCAGCGCCACCTTCGGCGTCCTCAACTGGGTCCTCGAACTGTTCGGCTTCGAGTCGATCGAATTCGCCACCAAGTATCCACTCGCCTCGGTCGTCGTCGTGTTGGTGTGGCAGTGGAGCCCGTTCATGATGCTGATCGTGCTGGCCGGCCTCCAGGGCCAGGACACTTCCGTGCTGGAAGCTGCCCGAGTCGACGGCGCCACCACGGTGGGCATCTTCCGACAGATCACCTTCCCGCAACTGCGGCCGTACCTCGAACTCGGTACGTTGCTCGGCGCCATCTATCTCATCCAGGTGTACGACCACATCGACGTCATCACCGGTGGATCACCGGACTCGAAGAACCTGCCGTTCTACATCGCCCAGCGTTCGATCGGCGGTGGCAACCGGTTCGGTCTCGCATCGTCGTACTCGATCGTGGTCGTCATCGCTTCGATCATCATCGCCAACATCGGACTGCGTGTGCTGTCCGGTCTCCTGGAGGACGATTCCTGATGGCACTGTTCACCCGTGCCCCGAAGGCCGAACCCATTCTCGGCCAGAACCGCGTCATCGCCCATGTGCTTGCGCTGTTGACCTGGCTGATCGGCCTGCTGTTCTTCTTTCCCCTGTTCTGGCTGGTGCTGAACGGGTTCAAGGACGAGCTCGACGCCAACTCGAGTCCCAAGCTCTTCTTCGATCCGACGCTCGACCGGTTCTCCGAGGTCACCGAGGACACAACGGGCTTGCTGAGCTTCACCGAAGCGTTCGGCAACTCGTTCTGGATCGTGCTGATCTCCACCATCCTCGTGATGGCACTCGCGATCCCGGCTGCCTACGCACTGGCAATCCGGCCGATGCGGAAGTGGCGCGACGTGCTGTTCTTCTTCATCTCCACCAAGTTCCTCCCGATCGTCGGCGCGATCATGCCGCTGTGGATCATCGCTCGCGACCTCGATCTGCTGAACACCCGGGCCGTGTTGATCATCCTCTACACCGCCATGAACCTGCCGTTGGCGGTGTGGATGTTGCGCTCGTTCTTCGCCGAGGTCCCCAACGAGCTGATCGAGGCGGCCCAGATCGACGGGTGCAGCCTGATGGGCCAGATCCGGCAGGTCATCTTGCCGATCGTCGCTCCCGGTCTGGCTGCGACCGCGCTCCTGTGTGTGATCTTCGCCTGGAACGAGTACTTCCTCGCCGTGCAGTTGAACCCGGTCGAAGGGTCGACCATGCCGGTCTGGGTCGCCTCGCAGGAGAGTGGGCGTGGCAACTTCTTGGCCAAGCTGTCGGCCGCGTCCGTGCTGGCGACCTTGCCGGTCGTCATCGCCGGGTGGGTGGCCCAGAAGCGCATGATCCGCGGTCTCGCGATGGGAGCCATCAAGTGATCACACGCAATCGAATTGACGTCATTTCCGAGAAGAAGGGTCAGCACCATGGCTGAAGTCCGCTACGAAGCAGCAAGCCGGATCTACCCGGGCACCGAGATTCCGGCGGTCAACGCGCTCGACCTCGACATCGCCGATGGCGAGTTGCTCGTGCTCGTCGGCCCATCGGGTTCCGGCAAGTCGACCGCCTTGCGAATGCTGGCCGGTCTCGAAACGGTGAACAAGGGCAGCATCTTCATCAACGACGTCGACGTCACGCTGAAGCCGCCACAGGATCGCGACATCGCGATGGTCTTCCAGAACTATGCGTTGTATCCGAGCATGACCGTTGCCGAGAACATGGGGTTCGCGTTGAAGCAAGCCGGCGTCTCGAAGGAGCAGCGACGAGCACAAGTGGTCGAGGCGGCTCGCATTCTCGACCTGGAGCCATACCTGGATCGCAAGCCGAAGAACCTGTCCGGCGGTCAGCGCCAGCGCGTGGCCATGGGGCGTGCGATCGTGCGCTCCCCGCAGGTCTTCCTCATGGACGAGCCACTGTCGAACCTCGACGCCAAGCTCCGCGTCCAAACCCGCACGGAGCTGGCCGACCTTCAGGCCCGCCTCGGCGTGACGATGGTGTACGTCACCCACGACCAGGTCGAGGCAATGACCATGGGGCACCGTGTTGCGGTGTTGAAGGACGGGCTGCTGCAGCAGGTCGACACCCCGAGAGAGCTCTACCGGCGCCCGGCCAACCTGTTCGTCGCGGGATTCATCGGATCCCCTGCGATGAACCTCATCACCGTGCCCGTCGTCGACGGCGCGGCACAGCTCGGCGGGCTGAGTGTCCCGCTGCCGGACGATGTCCGCGCCGAGGTCGCGCGCCGCGGGCTCGACGAGATCATCTTCGGTGCCCGGCCCGAGCACTTGGCGTTGGCCGATGTCGGCGCCAGCGGAGAGGTCGCCGTCGTCGAGGAACTCGGTTCGGAGGCCTACATCCACGTCCGAGTCGTCCACGGTCAGGAGACCGAGGACGTCGTCGTCCGGGTCGGTGGGGAGACCGCGGTCAAGCGCGGCGACCAGGTCAGCTTCGGCATCGCCGGTGCGACGCACTTCTTCGATCCCGGCGGCGACCGCCTCGACGGCGAGTAGTCGGGGCTACGCCGGCGGGCCCTGCATCAGCCGGTCGTATGCCGCGGTCACCGGAGAATGCTCGGCGATCGCGCCCCACATCGACTCGATCCACCAGGTCGCCCCGGCGGCCTTGTATGCCGACGGCGAGTGTTCGATCCAGGCGCCTTCGACGATGATGTCGTAGTCGTCGTTGCCGATCTGTTCGCGCAGCGCCGCCACCTCGTCGAGCGTCGGCTGGCGGACGGGCATCTCGTCCGGCCCGGCTTCGAGCACCTGAGGGATGATGCCGTCCCAGTTCAGCGCCCGCTTCATCGACTTCTCGCGTCCGATCGCCCCGACGCACCAGACGGGCACGCGGGGCTTCTGCGTCGTGTGCCCGATCGTCGGGAACTCGGTCGGCTCGACCTGGTAGTGCTTGCCGTGGAAGGAGAACGGCTGTCCGTCCCACAGGCCGCACGTGATCGCGAGGCACTCGTCCATCAGCTCCGCCCGGACGCGCCGGTCGCACTCCTCGCCGAATGTCTCGAACCCGGTGTCGACCGCGCCGAGGCCGACCGAGAGCGTGACTCGGCCGTTCGACAGCCGGTCGACGGTGGCGACCTGACTCGCGAGCTCCCACGGCCGTCGCCTCGACGGCGGGGTGAGCATCGTGCCGAGCCGGACCCTCGACGTGCGAACGGCGGCCAGGCCGAGCGACACCCACGCATCGACACCCCAGACCGGTTCCCACACGAAGAGACCGTCCCACCCGGCCTCCTCGGCTGCTGCCGCGAGATCGCCGATGTCGTCGGCATCGGCCCACGGAACGACGAACCCGAATTTCATGACGGAACCTCCTGCTCCGACCGTAGATCAGACGCGCAGGCCGTGCGTCCAAATCTCGCTGACCAGCATCGAAACGGCACGACACGCCGGACTCCGCGAGAATCGGGAGATGACCGATGGCGCGCTGATTCCCGACGACAAGGACTGGACGTGGGTACTCGAGCAGCCGTGCCCGGAGTGCGGTTTCGATGCCGGGTCAGTCCCGGCGGCCGACGTCGCGGGCATGATCCGCTCGAACGCGTCGTCCTGGGTGACGGTGTTCGACTCGGCACCCGAGTCGGTGCGCCGGCGGCCGCAGCCGGATCGCTGGTCGGCGCTCGAGTACGGCGCGCACGTCCGCGACGTGCACCGCCTGTTCCGTGAGCGGCTCGTCCGGATGCTCACGGAGGACGACCCGCTGTTCGCGAACTGGAACCAGGACGAGACCGCGGTCGCCGAACGGTACGGCGAACAGGATCCCGCCGCCGTGCGCGCCGAACTCGCCGACGCGGCCGAAGCGCTCGCCGCGGCGTTCGAAGCCGTCGACGGTTCGCAGTGGCAGCGGCCCGGTCGGCGCAGCGACGGCGCCCGGTTCACGGTCGAGTCGTTCGCCCGCTATCTCATCCACGACCCGGTTCACCACCTCTGGGATGTCACCGGGCGCTGACCGCGCCGGACCGCCTGCGACCGCGGCGGAGGCGCGGCGGTGATCCGAGCTGTCCTACAGTTCGGCTCGTGTCCACCCTCGTCGACCGAGCCCGAGATCTGGCTGAGCTGATCGAGGCGCACGCGGACGACGGCGAAGCGCAGCGGCGGCTGCCGCGGCCGGTCGTCGACGCGCTGACCGAGGCCGGTCTGATGCGGATGTGCGTGCCGGCGGAGTACGGCGGGCCGGGCACCGACCCCGTCGAGTTGGTCGAGGCGATCGAAGCGGTCGCATCCGCCGACGGGGCGGCGGGATGGTGCGCGATGATCGCGTCGACGACGTCGTCGATGGCGGCGTTCCTCCCCGCGGAGACCGCCGAGACGATCTACGGCGACCCCGATGTCGTCACCGGTGGGGTGTTCGCCCCGAACGGCGCCGGCCGCGCGTCGACGGTCGACGGTGTCGACGGGTTCACGGTCGACGGGCGCTGGGCGTGGGGGAGCGGGACCCAGCACTGCCACTGGGTGCTCGGCGGCGTGCGTTGCGACGACGACACGTTCCGGCTGTGCTGGTTCCCGCAGACCGACGTGACGTTCCACGACACGTGGCACACGTCCGGGATGCGTGGTTCGGGTTCGCTCGACTATTCGGTCGGCGGCGCGTTCGCGCCCGCGGCGCTGACGATGCAGCCAGGTGTGACGCGCCCCGTCGTCGACACTGCGCTGTCACGCTTCCCGAACTTCACGCTGCTCGCGGCGGGCGTCAGCGCCGTCGGACTCGGGATCGGTCGGCGGGCGCTCGACGAGCTGATCGACATCGCGCAGGGAAAGCGCCCGCAGTTCTCGTCGCGCACGCTCGCGAAGAACCCCTACACGCAGATCGAAGTGGCGCGTGCCGAAGCGAAGTTGCGGGCGGCGCGTGCCTTCCTGCTCGACGAGCTGGCCTCGGCATGGGCGGCCGCTGACGCGGGCAGCGAGGTGTCGGTCGAGGCTCGTACCGCGATCCGGCTCGCCGCGCTCAATGCCGCGCAGTCAGGCGTCGATGTCGCCGACGTCGCGTTCACCCTCGCCGGCGGTACGGCGGTCTACGACACGAGCCTGCTCGGTCGCTGTCTGCGCGACGCGCACGTCGTCACCCAGCACATCCAGACCGCGCCGAAGCTCAACGAACTGCTCGGCAAGCTCCTCCTCGGCAACGACGTCGACACCTCGATGCTCTGAGTCAAAGTTGTGTCAGACACAACTTTGACTCGCGGGAACGGGCCGCGGGAGCGGTCGGGCGACGGGTCTCAGGCGAGGAGGGTGATGTCGTCGTAGCGGCGGCCGAGGATCTGCTCGACGTCGCCGCCGAGCCAGTCGAGGCACGCGGTGAACAGCACGCGCGGGTCGATCTGGGCCTGGAGGTCGCCGTCGAGCAGGTTGGACGTGTCGAGCGCGCCGTGCAACCCGTCGTTGATCGACGAGCCCATCAGGAACGACACCCCTGCTGCGCCGTGGTCGCAACCGCTGCTCGCGTTCTCGCGCACGCGGCGACCGAACTCACTCGTCGTCGCGAGCAGGACGCGGTCGGCCTCACCGGCCGCGTCGAGGGTCGCCCAGAAGCCGGTGAGCCCGTCAGCGAGGTCGGCGAGCAGATCGGCGTGTGTCGCCAGCTGGTCGCTGTGGGTGTCGAACCCCGCCACCGACACCGTGACCACCCGGGTACCGACGTCGCCGAGGATCATCTCGGCGGCGACCGCGAGCCCCGTCGAGAACGCACCGCGCTGCTGGCCAAGGTCGTCAGCGGGGCGATCCGCGGCCTTCGCGCGCACCGCGTCGGCGATCGCGTCGAACTCCTCGATTGCGCCGACGCTGTCGACGAAGGCCCGTTGCGCCGCGGCGAGCAGCGGGTCCTCGCTCAGCGGGTCGCCGAGCAACCGGATCGATGCATTGCTCAGGTCGGCCGGGAACGCGAACGCGTCGACGTCGTCGATGACGGTCGGGTTGCGGACCGCACCGCTCAACACGTCGCCCCGGCTGCCGAGCGACGTCGCGCCGAGCGCGGTGAGGTCGTCCGGCAGCGAGTCGAGCCAACGGCCGAGCCAGCCCGCCTGCTCGTCGAGCCGGTCTGCGCGCGCCCATCGGTCCATCGACACGAAGTGCGAGCGGTCGGGGTCGGGGAAGCCGATCCCGGCGAGCGCGGCGAGCCGGCCGCTCTCGGCGAACGTGGTCAGCGGCGCGAGCGACGGGTGGAGGCCGTGACCGGGCAGCGAGCCGGTGAGGACGACATCCGCCTCCGGCAGCGCGATCGTCGGGCGCATGTCGCGGTAGGCGCCGGTCAGCGGCGGCAGCGTGTTGACGGCGTCGTTGCCGCCGCGCAGCTCGACCAGGACGAGCACCCGGTCGCCCGCTGCGACCTCCGGCGGTGTTGCGATCGTGGTGACGACGCCGGTCGTCGTCGGTGTGCTCGTCGTGGTGGTCGTCGAGCCGGGAACCGCGTCCGGTGTCTTCGTTGCCCGCGACGCGGTGCATCCCGTTGCGAGCAGCCCACCGGTGAGGGCGAGGAAGCGGCGACGTGAGATCGTGATCATGACAGCAAGTTCTCCGGGCAGACGAGCGCGAGCGCGAGCCGCGCGGTGGGGTCGGGCGCGGACCGGATCGCAGCTCGCGTACCGGCCGAGAACGGTTCGGGCAGCGCAAGGTGCTCGGCGAGGCGGTCGAGGTCGCCGTCCGCAGCGGCGACCAGCACCGGTTGGCCGGCGGCGGTTTCGCCCGCGACCGCGGCGGCGACGTTCGTCCGTGCGACCAGCGAGCTCGACGTGAACCACTCGGCGCCGCTCGGCCATCCTGCGACACTCGGCGGCACGAGCGGGATCTGGCCCATCTCGCGCAGCGCGTTGCGCGCGGACCGCAGCGCCCGCTGGAACGGCACGCCGCACGCCCGCATGCATGTCACGAGCCAGGGGATCGGCGCCGCGACGATCGGAACGGTCGCCCCGTCGAGGCCGAGTCGCAGTGCCCGTGCGATCACCGGATCGAGCTCCATGCCGGCGGCCGTGTACGTCGAGGCGAGGTCGTCGAGCACGTCCGGGAGCACGTCGTCGGGCAGATCGCCGAGGTAGTCGGTCGCGACCCGTCGCGCGACGAAGCGCGGGTGCGCAGGGTCGTTGACGACTGCATCGATCACGGTGTCGACGTCGTGGACGCCGTTCACCCCGAGCAGGACCTGCGGCGCGTCGTCGTGACGGAAGCGGACGAAGATCGACTCGTCGCCGCGCGGGTTCGCCACCCAACCGGTCAACGCCCGCGCCGCGGCGAGGACGTCGTCTTCGGTGTAGTTGCCGACGCCGAGCGCGAACAGCTCGAGCAGCTCACGGCCATAGTTCTCGTTCGGCGCCTCGCCGGTCGACGTCCGGCCGTCGAGGTACACGAGCATCGCCCGGTCGGTCGTCAATGCACGGAGGAGCTCCGGCATCGACGCGCCCCCTTGCGCCATGAACATCCGGATCTGGTCGACCATCATGATCGGCTGGTTGACCTTGTCCATCGAGCTGACGAGCCACCCGTGCAGATTCCACGTCCGGCGGTCGGCGTACGGTGTGGTCGTCGTGATCATCCGGGCGAGCCATGCGACGATCGCCTCGATCCGCCCGCCATCCATCGGGTCGAGGTCCAGGCCGTCCCACGGGTCCGGTCGCGCCTCCGGCGGCGCCAGCAGCCGGCCGAGCTCGGCGTCGGTGCCCCGGGCGACCGCAGCGTCGAGGTCGTCGGGGTGCAACCCGAAGCCTGCTCGGCGATGCAGCCAGCCGACCGCCTGTCGTGTGTCCATGGCGTCCACCATGAGCGCGGGAGGTAAGAACCAGGCGAGGAACACCCCAGGAGCGGGTGGGAGCTTCGTCTGGGCCGGAGTCAAAGTTGTGTCTGACACAACTTTGACTGGCTACGTTCGGCGCGATGGGCTTCGAGGCTGACACGATTCGCATCGACCGGGACGGCCATGTCGTGACGGCGACGATCGATCACCCGGAGTCCGCCCTCAACGCGGTCGACGCGCGGTTGCATCGCGACCTCGCGTCGCTGTTCCGGTACCTCAAGCAGGGGTCCGACGAGACGATCCGGGACGCCCGCGCGATCGTGCTGACCGGTGCCGGGCGAGCGTTCTCCGCGGGCGGCGACATGGCCTGGTTCCCGGAGCTGCGATCCCCGCATCGCGTCAGCCACCTGCGCCGCGAGGGCAAGGCGATCATCTGGGACCAGCTCGATGTCGAGGTGCCGATCGTGTGCGCGCTGAACGGTCCGGCGGTCGGCCTCGGTGCGTCGATCGCGCTGATGTGCGATGTGATCGTGATGGCGGACTCTGCCACCATCGTCGACCCGCACGTCCAGGTCGGCCTCGTCGCCGGCGACGGCGGGGCCGCGATCTGGCCGCTGCTGCTGGGCCCGCTCGCGGCGAAACGGCACTTGATGCTCGGCATGCCGTTGACCGCGCCCGAGGCGTTGCGCCTCGGCGTCGCTGCGGAGGTCTGCGCCGCCGCCGACGACGTCGCGACGGCGGCGCGGGCCTGGGCGGATCGCATCGCCGCGCAGGCGCCGCTCGCGGTCCAGGGCACGAAAGTCGCGGTCAACCAACAGTTGAAGCAGGCACTCCTGACGAGCTTCGACCTGTCGACCGCGATGGAGACGCTGTGCTTCTCCTCCGACGATCACACCGAAGCCGTCGCGGCCTTCGTCGAGAAGCGACGCCCGGACTTCACGGGCACCTGAGGCGATTGCCCGATCCCGAGGAGGATGAGGGTCGGACAGCGATAGTTTGGAAGGCCGTGTCGATCACCCCCCTCCAAGAACTCAGCCGGCGGACCGACGTCCGCAATCTCGCGATCGTCGCGCACGTCGACCACGGCAAGACGACGCTCGTCGACGCGCTGCTCCACCAGTCCGGCGCGTTCCGCGCGAACGAGGACGTCGCCGAGCGCGTCATGGACTCCGGCGACCTCGAGCGTGAGAAGGGCATCACGATCCTCGCCAAGAACACCTCGCTCGTCTGGACCGACGGGCGCACCGGCGAGGACGTCACCCTCAACATCGTCGACACGCCGGGCCATGCCGACTTCGGTGGAGAGGTCGAGCGGGCGCTGACGATGGTCGACGGCATCGTCCTGCTCGTCGACGCTGCCGAGGGCCCGCTCCCGCAGACGCGGTTCGTGCTGCGCAAGGCGCTCGCCCGCGACCTCCCCGTCATCCTCGTGATCAACAAGATCGACCGGCCGGACGCCCGCACCGCCGACGTGACCGACATGGTCTACGAGCTGTTCTTCGATCTCGACGCCCGCGAGGACCAGGTCGAGTTCCCGATCGTCTACTGCTCCGGCCGCGATGGCTGGTCGACGCTCGACCTGACGGAGGCCGAAGCCGGTGGTGGCGGCAAGGATCTGACGACGCTCGTCGAAGTGCTGCTCGACAGCATTCCGGCGCCGACCTACACCGAGGGTGCGCCGCTGCAGGCCTGGGTGACGAACCTCGACGCGTCGCCGTACCTGGGACGGCTCGCGCTGCTGCGGGTCATGGAAGGCACGATCACCAAGGGCCAGACGGTCGCCCGCTGCAAGATCGACGGCACGGTCGAACGAGCCAGGATCGCCGAGCTGTTCCTGACCGAGCACCTGACCCGCGTCCCGGTGGAATCCGCGCAGCAGGGCGACCTCGTCGCGGTCGCCGGGATCGAGGACATCTTCATCGGCGAGACGCTCGCCGACCCGGAGAACCCGATCCCGCTGCCGGTGATCACCGTCGACGAGCCGGCACTGTCGATGACGATCGGCATCAACACGTCGCCGCTCGCCGGCCGGGAAGGCTCGAAGCTGACGGCACGTCTCGTCAAGAACCGCCTCGACCAGGAACTCGTCGGCAACGTCAGCATCCGCGTCCTGCCGACCGAACGGCCCGACGCCTGGGAGGTCCAGGCGCGCGGGGAGTTGCAGCTCGCGATCCTCGTCGAGCAGATGCGCCGCGAGGGTTTCGAGCTGACCGTCGGCAAGCCGGTCGTGCTCACCAAGGAGATCGACGGCACGGTCCACGAGCCGGTCGAGCGGGTCACGATCGACGTCCCCGACGAATACCTCGGTGCGGTCACCCAGCTGCTCGCGACGCGCAAGGGCCGAATGCAGAACATGACCGGTTCAGGGTGGGTCCGCCTCGACTACCTCGTGCCCGCTCGCGGGCTGATCGGATTCCGCACGCAGTTCATGACCGACACGCGCGGGACCGGCGTGATCAGCCACACGTTCGAGGGTCACGAGCCATGGGCCGGCGAGATCCGCGCCCGTCCGCAGGGCGTGCTCGTCGCGGACCGCCTCGGCCCCGTGACCAACTACGCGATGATCAACCTCCAGGACCGTTCGGCGATGATGGTCACCGCCGGCGACGAGGTCTACTGCGGAATGATCATCGGCGAGAACTCCCGGGCCGGCGACATGGACGTCAACATCTGCCGTGAGAAGAAGCAGACCAACGTGCGCGCGTCGTCGTCGGACGAGACGGTGAAGGTGACACCACCGAGACTGCTCTCGCTCGAGGGTGCGC
>JAHEKY010000093.1 GCA_024644465.1 Ilumatobacteraceae bacterium
CGCGGCGAACGACAAGATCTTCGACGGCGCATGCCGTGCCGGCGGGATCACCCGCGCGGCGACGGTCGCCGAGGCGTTCGATGCTGCTGCGACGTTCGCGACGCAGCCGCTGCCGGCCGGCCCCAATGTGATGGTGCTGACGACGGTCGGCGGCTGGGGTGTCGTCACCGCGGACGCGATCACGCGTGACCGCGACTTGGTGTTGATGGACATCCCCGCCGACCTCGAGGCTGCAATCGATCAGCTGCTGCCGCCGCGCTGGTCCCGGAACAACCCGATCGACTGCGCCGGTGGCGAGACCCGGGACACCGTGCCGGAGGTGATGCGGTTGTGTGCGGAGCACGCCGACGTGCACGCGATCATCTACCTCGGGCTCGGCATCCAGTCGAACCAGGCCCGGTTGATGCGCGAGGGCCCGTTCTTCCCCGACCACGGCCTGGAGCGGATCGTCACGTATCACGAGCGGCAGGACGCACGTTTCGCCGAAGCGGCCCACGAACTGAGCGTCGCCAGCGGCAAGCCGATTCTCACCGCCACCGAACTCGCCGCCGCCGACCCCGAGAACGCCGGGCCGGCGACCGTGCGCGCGACCGGGCGCCTCTGCTATGCGAGCGGTGAGCAGGCCGTCGCGGCCCTCGGCCACCTCGTCCGCCACCAGCGGTACCGGCAGGCACGTCGAGGGTGAGTGACTACGACGACCCGCTGATGCGTCGCCCGGCGCCGGCAGCGGCACGATCCGGCCAGTCGGCGGGCATGCGCCGGCCGCCACGTCGGCGGGCGGGCCCGGGGCCGTGGGTCGTCCTCGCCGTGCTGGCGCTCGCTCCAGCGATCGCGCTGTTCACGCTGTTCAACTGGGCTGACGGTGCAGTCGACGAGAACGAGCCGGCTCCGCCGCCGCCGAGCACGCTCGTGGCCCCGCCGCCGTTTCCCGACCCGCTCGTCACGCCGATGTTCTCGATGCGACGGCTCCCCGCCGTGCTGTCCCGGGAGGTCAACATCGCAGGGTTCCAACAGTCGATCCTGCCGTTCCTCGGTTCGATCAACGACCGCTCCTGCTTCGCGGTCTCCGTCGACGGTGTGGCGGTCGGCATCCAGAACCCGGATCTGCCGGTGATTCCCGCGAGCAATGAGAAGCTCGTCGTCGCAGCCGTCGCACTCGATGTCCTCGGGCCCGACACCCGGCTGACGACGACGGTGGCGGCGGCAGCCGAACCGGTCGGCGGCGTCGTCGAGGGCGACCTGTACCTCGTCGGCGGCGGCGACCCACTGCTGTCGTCGGACTGGTATCCGACGTCGAACCTCGAGCGCTACCCGGTCACGTCGCCGACATCGCTCGACTCGCTCGCCAACGCCGTCGTCGCAGCAGGCGTGACGAGCGTCAGCGGCAACATCGTCGGAGACGGCTCGCGATACGACGACGAGTTCTTTGCTCCCGGATGGGGGATCGGCGTCGCCGGTCTCGAAGCCGGCCCGTACGACGCGCTGATGGCCAACGACAGCCGCGTCCTCGGTGAAGAACTCCGGGCGGCCGATCCGAACGTCGGCGCCGCGCGGGAGTTCCGGCGCCTCCTCAGCGAACGCGGTGTGGCGATCGCCGGTGACGCGACGAGTGGGGTCGCCGTGCCGGGCGCGGTCACGCTCGCGTCGATCGAGTCCGCCCCGGTCGAGGACATCGTCGGCGAGATGCTCGCCAACAGCGACAACAACACGTCCGAACTCGTGGTGAAGGAGATCGGCCTCGTCGGCGACGGCGTCGGCACACGCGCAGCGGGCCTCAGGGTGATGACCGCGAAACTCGCCGAGTGGGGGATCGCGACCGGCGACATCGTCCTCACGGACGGCTCAGGGCTGAGCCTCGACAACCGGCTCACGTGCTCGGCACTGCTCGCCGTCCTCGGCCGGTTCACGCCGGATTCGGCGTTCGGCCGGGGCCTGCCCGTGGCGGGGGAGTCGGGGACGCTCGCCGACGTGTTCACCGAACACCCGATCGCAGGCCGGCTGCTCGGCAAGACCGGGACGCTCAACAACCCGCCGTTCAATGCCGATCCACCTGCCGTGAAGGCATTGTCGGGGTACGTCACGGTCGACGGGGGGAGCGCCATCGAGTATGCGCTCGTCCTCAACGGGCCGACGATCTCCGACCAGAGCGAGTACCGGCCGGTCTGGAACGAGATGGTCGACGTGCTCGCCGGGTATCCCTCGGGCGCAACGCCTGCGGAACTGGGGCCGCGATGACGGCGCGCCTGCCGCCGCCGGCTCCGGACGGACAACGACGGTGAACATGCGCGTGGACGTCGTGGCGGCGCCGATCAGGTACCGCCGGATGCCGCTCGTGCTGCTCGTCGTCATCGCGATCGTGCCGACCGTCGCACTCGTCTACGCGTACAACCGCCTCGACCTCGAGGCCGATCGCTACGACGGCCGGACGGCCGCCGTGGTGCTGGGCGGCACCAGTACGGTCGAGTCGCCGTCGACCGACGACGCGGTGTCGGCGGCGGAAGCCGCCGCGGCCGAGCGGCGGGCGGTGTTGACGACGACCTTGTTCGACTACCGCCGGATCCCGGGGCCGAGCACGGATCTCGCCAACGCGACGGCGCTCACGTCGCAGATCCGGCCACTGTTCGGGTTCCTCGACGAAGGGTCATGTGTCGCCGTCTCGGCCAACGGCATCGACGTGGCGAGTCTCGACCCCGACCTCCAGGTCGTTCCGGCGAGCGTGCAGAAGTTGCTCGTCGGTGCCGTCGCACTCGAAGTGCTCGGGCCGGATCATCGCTTCACGACGACCGTGCGCGTGCCGATCCCGGTCGACGGGGAGGTCATGGGCGACATCTACCTCGTCGGCGGTGGGGACCCACTGCTCACGTCGAACGACTACCCGATCGAGGACGACCGCCACCCGGCGTTCGCCACGACGTCGCTCGACGTGCTGGCCGACGCGTTCGTCGCGAACGGCATCACCCGGATCCGGGGCACGGTGATCGGAGACGGCACCCGGTACGACGACGAGTTCGTCGTCGAGGGGTGGGGTGCCGGCGTCGCGTTCGACAGCGCCGGTCCGTACGACGCACTGCTCGTCAACGACAGCCGGGTCCTCGGCAGCGGCCAGCAGGACGACCCGAACCGGGGCGCGGCGCGCGAATTCGCCCGGTTGCTCGCCAACCGCAACGTGCGCATCGACAATGGATGGGGCAGCGGCCAGGCCGCGACGACGACACAGGTGATCGGCTCCGTCGAGTCCGCACCGCTGAGCGAGATCGTGCGCGAGATGCTGACGAACAGCGACAACAACACGGCGGAGATGCTCGTCAAGGAGATCGGCCTCGCCGACGACCCGAACGCCGTCCCGCCGGGCGGCGCCACGCGGGCGGCCGGCTTGACCGTGATCGACCGGACGCTGCGGTCGTGGGGCGTGCCGATGGACGGCGTGCGGATCCTGGACGGGTCGGGGCTGCATCTCGAGAACCGGCTGACGTGCGCCGCCGTGCTGCAGGTGTTGCAGCGGTCGCGAGGCACGGCCCTGGCGTCGAGCCTGGCGATCGCCGGACGGACCGGGACGCTCGACGACGAGTTCGTCGGTTCACCGATGACCGGCCGGTTGTTCGCGAAGACCGGCACACTCGGCAACCCACCGATCGACGCCCCGCCCCCGGCGGCGAAGGCGCTCGCGGGATATGTCACGACGCCGACGAGCGGTTCGATCGAGTTCGTCGTGATCCTCAACGCCGACGAGATCCCCGACGCGCTGTATCAGCAGATCTGGTCCGAGTTCGGTGCGCGGTTCGCAACCTTCCCCGCTCTGGCCGACCCCGCGACGCTCGGCCCGCGATAGGCGTCGTTCCCGCGACGCGTTCGCGCCCCGGCCGACGTACGGTGCGGGATGGCCGTGATGCCGATGTTCCCGCTCGGAATGGTGCTCGTACCGGGCGGTGTCCTGCCGCTGCACGTGTTCGAACCCCGATACCGCCAGATGGTGATCGACTGCCTGTCCGACGACGGTGAACCGGAGTTCGGTCAGGCGCTGATCACGCACGGGTCCGAGGCGGGCGGGGGCGACGAACGGTCGCTCGTCGGCACGGTTGCCCAGATGATCCAGATCGAGGCACTCGACGACGAGCGCTACGCGATGGTCACGGTCGGGACCCGGCGCATCCGGATCAGGGAGTGGTTGCCCGACGATCCGTACCCGATGGCCGAGGTGGAGGACTGGCCCGATCGTGACGCGGAAGCGCCCGGGCTCGACGAGGCCGTCGCCGCGTCGCGTGCCCGCGTGCGTGCGGCGCTGGCGCTGGCCGCCGAACTCGGCGACGTTCCGTCCGACGTGATCGATGCCGAGATCGCCAACGAGCCCGTCGCCGCGACATATCACCTGGCCGCACTCGCCCCGATCGGGCCGGCGGACCGGTACCGGTTGCTGGCGGCGAGCGGACCCGGCGAGCGGCTCGCGGTGCTCGACGAGGTGCTCGATGACGTCGAGGCCATGTTGAAGTTCCGTCTGACCTGATAGAAACTGTGACCGTGCCGGATCGCAACGACAGCAAGACCGCAGTGACCCCGCGGGCCAAACACGACGATGCCTCACTCGGTGAGGTCATCGACTACGTCAAGCGGTACGCCAAGCAGGAGACGGTCGGCCCGCTGAAGGGCGCCGGCTCGTGGTTGGCGTACGGCGCCGCGGCAGCGTTCGCGATGGGCATCGGGCTGCTGCTCGTTCTGCTCGGCGTGTTGCGCCTCGTGCAGACCGAGTGGGATCGTTCGGCGGAGGGTTCGCTCTCGTGGCTCGCGTACCTGATCGTCCTCGTCGTCACCGTCGTGCTGCTCGCGCTGACGCTGATGCGAATCAAGAAGACCTACCTGAACAAAGAACCGACCACGTGAGGAGCCGTCACCATGGCCACGAAAACCACTGACGAACCCATCACCGCCGATGCGCTGCGGAACAAGCTCCAGCACTTCCAGGGCGAGGTGCAGGGCAAGGTCGACGACAAGAAGACCACGATCGCCGGTGTTGCTGCGGGCGGTGCGCTCGTGCTGATGATCCTGTTCTTCCTACTCGGCAAGCGTGCCGGCAAGAAGAAGAGCGCGATCATCGAGATCCGCCGGGTCTGATGGCACTGCTCCCGTACGCGCTCCGACCGTCGGTCATCATCCGGCGCAAGGCGATCCGGCAGGGGATCCTCGGGCCGAGCCGGCTGTGGAAGGTCGTCGCGGCGTTCGTTTTCGGCCGGAAGTCGATCAAGAAGTTCTTCGGCAAGAACCCGGAGAAGATCGCCACGCAGAAGATCGGCTACAACTCGTTCGCGAACGTGATCAACGCGAAGCCGATGACGGCCAAGGAGCGCAAGGCGTCGGGGATCACAAAGGCGGATCTCCGCGCCCAGGCCAGCGCCGATGTCGCCGCGGCGTGGGCCCGCAAGGCCGCCGAGAAGCCGAAGCGCAAAGTGGTGCGCCGCGCCGAGAAGACCGCCGCGGTGGCGGCAGCGGAACGGCAGCGGGCACGCAAGAAGGCGCGGAAACGGGCTTCATGAAGGTGGTGCTCCGCAACCCGAAACGGGAAGTCGAGCTCCCTGGAGGCCGCTCGGTGAACCGGTTGCTCGACGATCTCGAGTTGAGCCGCGAAGCACACCTGATCATTCGCAACGGCACGCTCGTGCCGGGCGACGCGCGGCTCGACGACGCCGACGTGATCGAGGTTCGGCCGGTGATCTCCGGCGGCAGTACCTGACGATGCCCGCCAATGTGAGTCGGTGCCGGGTCTGCAAGGAGCCGGCCGTCATCGACCTGCCACGGCACAACGCACACTTCTGCGGCGAGCACCTCGTCCAGCTCTGCAACCGGCAGATGGCGAAGGCGATCGAGGACTGGGAGATGTTCACGCCGCAGGATCGGCTGCTCGTCGCGGTCAGCGGCGGCAAGGACTCGCTCGCCGTGTGGGACATGCTCGTCGCGGCCGGCTACCAGGCCGACGGGCTGTACCTCGGCCTCGGCATCGGCGAGTATTCCGACGACAGCGGCGGATACGTCCGCCGGTTCGCCGACGAACGCGGGCTGAAGCTGATCACGGTCGACCTGCGTGCCGACTACGGCTACGACGTTCCGACCGCGGCGGTCGCGACGAAGCGGGTGCCGTGCTCGGCGTGTGGGCTGTCGAAACGCCACCTGTTCGACCGTGCAGCCGTCGACGGCGGTTACGACGCGGTCGTGACCGGACACAACCTCGACGACGAGGCGGCGGTGTTGTTCGGCAACACACTGCGCTGGGAGATCGACTACCTCGGCCGCCAGCTCCCCGTGCTGCCGGCGGCGAACGGGTTCCCGCGTAAGTGCAAGCCGCTCGTGCGCCTGACCGAACGCGAGACGGCTGCGTACTGCCTGATCCGCGGCATCGACTACGTCGTCGAGGAGTGTCCGATGGCGGCCGGGAACCGCCACCTCGCGTACAAGGAGGCGCTGAACTCGATCGAGCAGCAGTCGCCCGGCGCGAAGGCCGCGTTCTACCTGAACTTCCTCACCAAGATGTCGCCGCTGCTCGCCGGGAGCACTGCCGCGGCCAGAGGTGACGTCGGCACGTGCGGGCGGTGCGGGGCGCCGACGACCGGAGATGTCTGTGCCTTCTGCCGTTTGATCGAGAAGTCCAGTACACATGAGGCGGTGCCGGTCGAGTTCGTCCTCGACAAGCGCATCCGCAGATGAGACTGGACCCACGATGACCGCACCGTTCGCCGCCGGCGAGAAGGCGTTGCTGCTCGACAGCAAGAAGCGCCGGTACATGATCGAGCTCGCCCCCGACGGCGAGTTCCACAGCCACAACGGCTTCGTCGCGCACGCGTCGATCATCGGCCAGGCGGAGGGCGTGTTCGTGCAGTCGACGAAGGGGTCCGAGTACATCGTGATCCGCCCGACGCTCGAGGACTTCGTCGTCGAGATGCCGCGGGGTGCCCAAGTGATCTATCCGAAGGATCTCGGGCCGATCTGCATGCTCGCAGACATCGGGCCGGGCGTGAAGGTGTTCGAGAGCGGGATCGGGTCGGGCGCACTGTCGATGACGATGCTGCGGTACGGCGCCGAGATCGTCGGCTACGAGTTGCGGGAGGACTTCGCGAACCGGGCGAAGAAGAACGTCGCGAGCTTCCTCGGCGAGGAGGCGCTGGACCGCTACGACATCCACATCCGTGATGGGTACGCCGGCATCGACGCCGACCACGGTCCGTTCGATCGGGTCGTGCTCGACATCCCGGAACCGTGGCAGGTGATCCCGCACGCGGAGGGTGTGCTGCGCGCCGGCGGCATCCTCGTCGCCTACACGCCGTCGATCACGCAGGCGTCGCAGGTGCGCGAGGCGCTGAAGGGCAAGTGGATCGACGCCCGCACGATCGAGGTGCTGCACCGGGGCTGGCACATCGACGGTCAGGCCGTGCGCCCCGACCACCGCATGGTCGCGCACACCGGGTTCCTCAGCGTCGCGAGATTCCTCGGCCGCAAACCGTGAGTGTCACAGCTACGCGGCTCCGGGGGTGAGGTCGAGCGCGTCGGCGAGACCGTCGAAGAGCGCGTGGCCGTCGGGCCAGGGCATGTCTGGCAGCCCGCCCCAGAGATCGACGATGCCGTGGATCCAGGTGTGCGTCTGTAGCGCGACGAACAGCGGATCGCGGTCGTCGCCGTTGGCCCGCAGCATCGCGGTGACGAGGTCGACGAGGATCTGGAACGCCTCGAGCCCCACCTCGGTCGGCTCCATGCCGAGGTCGATCCGGTTCGAGAACAGCACTCGATACTGCCCGCGATTGTTCAGGGCGAAGTCGACGTACGCCTCACCGGTGTTGCGAAACGCGACGAACGGGTCGTCGGACGCGTCCATGCCGGCGCGAATCGCGTCGCGAAAGTTCGTCCAGCAGAACTCGACCGCCTCGCGGAGCAGCGCGAGGTGATCGTCGAAGTGACGGTAGACAGCGGTGGGGGAGACACCGGCTTCCCGGGCGACCGCCCGCAGCGAGATCGCCTCGATCGAGCCGTGCCGCGCCATCAACTCCGCGGCGGCATTCAGCAGATCCTGGTGGAGACGATCACCCTGACCACGGGCGTAGCGCTCTCGCGGAGCGGGAGCGGTCGACGCGGCCATGGCAGCCAGGATAGTGGTGACGCGTGTAGATACACGGGTGTTCACCCGCCGCCGGTCGTCGGCGGGGCCGTGCCCTCCTCGGCGAGGCGGCGAGCCTCCTCCTGAGCTGCGGCGCGTCGGGCCTCGGCCTCGGCCTCGAGACGTGCGGCTTCCTCCGGGGACAGAGAGGCGACGATCGTCGTCGTCATCGGGGGCGCGGTGCCTTCGACGACGGTGACCGTCGTGGTGGGCGCCGGGGTCGAGAACTCGTCGGCGCCGACCAGCCGGCAGTGCTCGTAGTAGCCCGAGTCGCTTTCGTTCAACAGCGTCGTCGGTGTCACCGGTTCGCCCGCCGAGTCGAGGGGGACGGTCGACGTGGTCGTCGTTGGTTCATTCGGGCGGGTGTCCCGTCCGGTTCCGGCCACCGTCGTCGTCGGGGTCGTCGTGAAGGTGACGCGTCCGACGCAGTACCAGATCCCGCTGTCACCGGAGGGCCCGGTCGTCTGCGGCGCCTCGTCGAATCGGGGTGGGGTGGTCGACGGCTCGCCGGCGACGCCCGGAGACTCGTCGGCCGCGCTCGCGAACAGTCCGATGCCTGCCAGCCCGGCGACGACGAGGCCGCCCGCGGCGAGCACGGTGCGGCGCCGCAGACGCTCCTGGCGCGTGGCGAGGATGTCGCCGAAGTCGGGAACGTTGGTCGGGGCGTGCTCGGCGCGGCCGGCGACTGCGCCGCTGATGATGTCGTCGAAATCGTTCATGAGATCTCCTTTCGAAGCGTCGAGATCGCGCGATGCAGACGCGACTTGACCGTGCCGATCGGCATCGAGAGCGTTGCCGCGATCTCGGCGTCGGTCAGCTGTTGCTCGTACCGCAGCGCGACGAGCGCCCGCTGGTCGGCGGGGAGCCGGCGGATCGCATCGAATGCGTGGTTGAACGTGAGGTCGGTCGGATCGGCGGGGGCATCCGGGGTGCGTCGCACCACCCGACGCCGGCGGAGCATCTTGCGGCCGCCGTTGACGACACACGTCCGGAGGTATCCAGCCGGGTTGTCGATCGAGTCGAATCGCTTGTACACGGCGACGAAGGCGTCCTGCACGACCTGTTCGGCGTCCTCGGTCGTGTCGACGAGGACATACGCGAGGCGGACCATAGGGCGGTACTTGTTGCGATACAACTCGTCGAACGTGGCGCGCATCGCGGTCGTCTCGCTGGACGTCATCCGCCGTCGGCTGATGTCCGATGGCGGCGGGGGCAGAGGAGGGGTCACATCGAGATCTGCTGAGAACGAGCCTGCGCTGATCATGTCACCCGGAATGATCCCCGACCCGCCGGATCGGTTCCGAAATGTTCCGGGGACGTTGTGATGCGGATTCCGCAACGATTCGTCCATAGAACGCGGGAGGGTGCGCGGGAGTCGGGGTGCGAAAACGAGACGACCCCCGGCGGCTGCCGGGGGTCGTTGCAGGATCGGTGGCGCCGCGTCGGCGTGCGGGATCAGGGCTCGATGTAGATGCACTCGCCGGGGCACTCCTCGGCGGATTCGACGACGGCGTCGAGCTGGCTGTCGGGGAACTCGGCGAGCCCCTCCGCGCCTTCCGGGTTGCCCTTCGCCTTGGCGAAGATCTTGTCGCCTTCCACCACGTAGGCGAGGCCGTCGTCGAGCAGGGTGAAGACGTCGGGTGCGATCTCCTCGCAGAGACCGTCGCCGGTGCAGAGATCCTGGTCGATCCAGACCTTCATGTTCGTGGTGGCTCCTTCGTGCGCAGTGCGGTGGGGGTCGGCGCAGACGTTCACGCCGATGGCGCTTCGGAGTTTACACGGTCAACCACGTGCAAACGTGTTCTGGATGCCCACTGTGGGAAGGGTCACGCGGTGTACATTCGGCGCATGGGTGAGGACCGGGTTCCCGAGCCAGCCGAGCAGGACGCCGTCGAGGCGCTCGAAGCGCAGATCGCCGCGCTGAGCGACGAGATCGCGCACCTGCGGGTCCGCCTCGCCGAGGGCCCGAAGCGGGTGCGGTCGCTCGAGGAACGGCTGCTCGAGACGAAGGGCCAGCTCGCGCAAGCGGTCGGCCAGAACGAGAAGCTGTCCTACACCTTGCGTGAGGCGCGTGAGCACATCGCGACCTTGCGCGACGAAGTCGACAAGCTGTCGCAGCCGCCGTCGGCGTACGGCGTCGTCGTCGGCAAGAACGACGACCGCACCGTCGACGTCCTCACGAGCGGCCGCAAGATGCGCGTGTCGCTCCATCCCGACATCGACCACGAACTGCTCAACCGGGGCGCGGAGGTCGTGCTCAACGAGAGCTTCAACGTCGTGATGGCGCGGGCGTCGGAGATCACCGGCGAAGTCGTCACGGTGAAGGACGTGATGGAGGACGGCATCCGGGCGCTCGTCGTCGGGCGCGCCGACGAAGAACGCGTGTGCGAGCTCGCCGACGTGCTGCGCGGCACCCGTATTCGCAGCGGCGACCATCTCCGCCTCGACATCCGCTCCAACCTGCTGCTCGAGAAGCTGCCGCGGCCCGAGGTCGAGGACCTCCTCCTCGAAGAGGTGCCCGACATCTCCTACACCGACATCGGCGGCCTCGACGAACAGATCGAACAGATCGCCGACGCGGTCGAGCTGCCGTTCCTCCACCAGGACCTCTTCGCCGAGCATCAGCTGCCGGCGCCGAAGGGCATCCTGCTGTACGGCCCTCCCGGCTGCGGCAAGACGCTGATCGCCAAAGCGGTCGCCAACAGCCTCGCCAAGAAGGTCGCGGACAAGGTCGGCGAGGGCAAGGGCCGCAGCTACTTCATCAACATCAAGGGCCCCGAGCTGCTCAACAAGTACGTCGGCGAGACCGAACGCCAGATCCGGCTCGTGTTCCAGCGCGCCCGTGAGAAGAGCGACGAGGGCTGGCCGGTGATCGTGTTCTTCGACGAGATGGACTCGATGTTCCGGACCCGCGGCACCGGCATCAGCTCGGACATGGAGTCGACGATCGTGCCGCAGTTGCTCGCGGAGATCGACGGCGTCGAAGGGCTGAAGAACGTGATCGTGATCGGCGCGACGAACCGCGAAGACCTGATCGATCCTGCGATCCTCCGGCCCGGCCGGCTCGATGTGAAGATCAAGATCGAACGCCCGAACGAGGAGGGCGCCCGTTCGATCTTCGCCCAGTACCTCACCGACGAGATCCCGCTCGACCCCGGCGACACGGTCGGCGACATGATCGACGCCACCGTCGAGGAGATGTACAAGGAGGACGACGCGAACCGGTTCCTCGAGGTGACGTATCAGAACGGCGACAAGGAAGTCATGTACTACAAGGACTTCTCGTCGGGTGCGATGATCGAGAACATCGTCCGGCGAGCGAAGAAGCTCGCGATCAAGCGGGTGATCGGTGGGGGCGACAAGGGCGTCAGCCGCCAGGACCTGCTCGACTCGATCGCGCAGGAATACAAGGAACACCAGGACCTGCCGAACACGACCAACCCCGACGACTGGGCGAAGATCTCGGGCAAGAAGGGCGAACGGATCGTGTTCATCCGCACGCTCGTCGCCGAGACCCCCGACGAGGATCCCGCCGGCGGACGCGCGATCGAACGGGTCCAGACCGGCCAGTACCTCTAGCCACGCGGCACCGATCGGCCGCCGGGGTCGGTGATGCTCCTGGGCGGGCGGTACGGTCACGGCATGGCCGCCAAGCGCAGCAAACACGATGTCGTCGTCTTCGGAGCCACGAGCTTCGTCGGGCAGATCCTCTGCCGATATCTCGTCGAGCGGCACGGCACCGACGGCGAGCTGCGGTGGGCGATTGCCGGCCGCAACGCGGACAAGCTCGCGACCGTCGCCGACGACACCGGCGCCGACGTCCCGCGGATCGTCGCCGACGCCCAGGACGCCGATGCGCTGGCGAAGCTGGTCGGCTCGACTCGGCTCGTGATCTCGACCGTCGGACCGTACGCGCTCTACGGGTCGAAGCTGGTCGCCGCAGTCGCCGAAGGCGGTGTCGACTACTGCGACCTCACGGGCGAACCGCACTGGATGGCGAAGATGATCGACCGCTACCAGGAACGAGCCGTCGAGACCGGCGCCCGGGTGGTGCACGCCTGCGGCTTCGACTCCGTCCCGTCGGACCTCGGCGTGTGGTTCACGCAGCGTGAGGCGATCGCGCGGTTCGGCGAACCCTGCACGTCGATCACGATGGGCGTCAAGGCGATGAAGGGCGGCGCGAGCGGTGGCACGATCGCCTCGATGATGAACATGATGGAGGAGGTCTCCGCCGACCGCGAACTCCGCAAGCTGCTCGCCAACCCGTATGCGCTCGCCGCGAAGGGCGACCGTACCGGGCCCGTGCAGCCGAACGTGACGCTGCCGGTGCACGACGACGGCCTCGAGTCGTGGCTCGCGCCGTTCGTCATGGCGGCGACCAACACCCGAGTCGTGTTCCGCACGCACTCGTTGCTCGGCAAGACGTGGGGCGACGACTTCACCTACGGCGAGGCGACGATGACCGGCGACGGGTTCGGCGGCCAGGCGAAGGCGTTCGCGATGAGCGGGGCGATGGGCGGGGCGATGGGCGCCGTCGCGCTGAGCCCGATGCGCAGGGTGTTCGG
>JAHEKY010000180.1 GCA_024644465.1 Ilumatobacteraceae bacterium
TCGACGGCGGCATCCCAGGCGGCTTCGAGATTGGCGACCCAGCGCTCGAGCGTCGTTGCGTAGTGCTCCCGCAGATTCTCGACGTCGCGCACTTCGAACCCGGCCGCCTGCATCGCCAGGATCGTGTCGGCGAGGTCGAGCAGTTCGCCGTCAGGGAACACGTATCGGCCGACGAAGCTGCGGCTGCTCAACTTCGACCCGCCGATCGACCCGATCGCGTGGTTCATCATTCTGCCGCCAGGCCGAAGCAGGCCATGGAGGCCGGTGAAGTACTGCTCCATCCGCTTCTTGCCGACGTGCTCGGCCATGCCGATCGAACTGATCGCGTCGTACGGCCCATCGCTGACCTCGCGGTAGTCCTGGATGCGGATCTCGACGCGGTCGCCCATGCCGGCCTCCGCAACGCGCTTGCGTGCCAGCCCCGCCTGCTCGTCGCTGATCGTGACACCGACGACGTCGACGTCGTACGTGGTCGCGGCGTGGATCGCCATGGAGCCCCAGCCGCACCCGACGTCGAGCACTCGGGGACGCGCCCCCTCCGGCCGCCGGTCGGCGTCGGCGAGGCCGAGCTTGCGGCAGATCAGATCGTGCTTCGCGGCCTGCGCCGTGGTGAGGTCCGTGTCGGCGGTCACGAACCTCGCGCACGAGTACGTCATCGACGGCCCGAGCACGAGCGCATAGAAGTCGTTGCCGACGTCGTAGTGGTGGCTGACGGCCTCTTTGTCCCTGCCGATCGAGTGCCGCAGCCCGCGCGGATTGTGCTCCTCGGGCGGTGGCGGCAGCGGCGCACCGATGACCCCCAGCTTGCGCGCCGTGTCGACGACCTCCGGCAGCGCGGCGAGACCGACGCCGACGTCGCCCGGCATCGCCGTCTGCAGCGCCCGGAGGACGTGGGCGACGTTGCCGTCGATGTCGACGTCGCCGACGACGAACGCCCGGCTGAACCCGAGTTCACGAGGGGCCCAGATGATCCGACGGAGTGCGTCGGCGGAGCGGATCGCGATCGTGCCGGGCGAGTCGTCCGGGCCGAGGGAACTGCCGTCCCAGAACTCGAACCGCACCGGCGGGGAACCTTTGAGCACTGCCGTGATCATCGGCTGCATCGTGTCCGCAGCGCTGGCGCCGTTCGTTCCCATCTTCACCCTCCGAGTCGCGACCGTCCCATCGCGTGTGTCTTGTCCGGCCAGCTTAGGACAGCACCCCCGCCGCCTTTCGTGCCGAGGCGTCGACGCCTGCCTGACTGCGGCCGCGGCGCGTCGCGTACGGTGCGCACATGAAGATCTGGCGACTGAAGGAACTCGGCGACCCGCGGGACCAACTCGAGCTGGTCGACGAAGCGGCGCCGGAACCGGGCCCTGGCGAGGTGTTGATCGACATCGAGGCGGTCGGGCTGGCATTTCCCGACGTGCTCCAGTGCCGCGGGATGTACCAGGTGAAGTCGGGGCCGGGGTTCACACCAGGCGGTGAGTCCTGCGGCACGATCGCTGCACTCGGCGACGGCGTCGACGAGGCGTCGGGCCTGACGGTCGGCCGGCGGGTCGTGTTCCTCGGCAGCGGCGGGCTCGCCGAGCAGGTGACTCATCCCGCCGCTGCCGTGTTCCCCGTCCCCGAGGGTGTCTCGCCCGAGACGGCCGCGGCCATCCCGATCAACTACTGCACGACGCTGTACGCGCTCCGCGATCGGGGGAGTCTGCAGGCGGGCGAGACGGTGCTGATCACCGGCGCAGCGGGCGGGACCGGCACAGCGGCGATCCAGCTCGCGAAAGCGATGGGCGCGCGGACGATCGCGATCGTCGGCGGGCAGACGAAGGCCGACCTCGTCCGTGACGTCGGCGCCGACGTGGTGATCGACCACCAGCAGACACCCGACTGGGTCGACGCGGTGCGCGAGGCGAGTGGCGGCGGCGTCGACGTCGCCTACGACCCGGTCGGCGGCGACACGTTCCACCAGGTGCGACGGTGCATGGGGTGGGACGGGCGGCTGCTCGTGATCGGTTTCGTCGCCGGCATCCCGGAGGTCAAGACGAACCACGCGCTGTTGAAGAGCTACTCGATCGTCGGCGTCCACTGGGGCGCGTCGCTGGGCCGATTCCCCGAGTCGCTCCACGATCAGATGACGACGCTGCTCGACATGGCCGCAGCGGGCACGATCGACCCGCCGCTCTACCCGCCGTACGCGTTCGATGATGCGGCGACTGCGCTCCAGGATCTCGCCGACCGCAAGACGCACGGCAAGGTCGTCGCTCGACTCTGAGCGCGAAACCCGTGCTGATGGACCTCGACCAGCCGGCCCCCGACGGACTCGGCTTCAGCGTCGCGATCCACCGCATCGAGGTGCCAGGATGCGTGGACCGCCGTGATGCGGTCCTCGCGGCGATCGGTCGCCTGCGGGCCGTCGACCCTGGCACCCCGCGCAGCAACCAGGGCGGCTGGCACTCGTCGTCTGATCTCCACGAGCGAGACGACGTCGAGCTGCGTTGGGTGACCTCACGGATCACCGCGATCTGCGAGCTGTTCCTCCGTGCGAGCGGCGACATCGATGCGGATCAGAAGCTGGCGATGACGGCGTCCTGGGTGCTCGTGAACGCGGCGGGCGACTGGAACATGCCCCATTCGCACCACGGCAGCGACTGGTCCGGCGTCCTTCACCTGGCGGTGCCGGACGGTGACGGGCCGCAGGACGGCACGGTCGTGTTCATCGACCCGGTGGGGCGCCGGCACGGTCACCCGACGCTGGCGACGATCGCGCCGACTGCCGGGCACCTGTTGCTGTTCCCGTCCCACCTCGTCCACATGGTGGCGCCGCACCGGGCCGATGTCGACCGCGTGTCGCTGTCGTTCAACTGCGACGTCGTCGACCGGTGAGTGCCGCGGGGTCCCGGGTCACTGATCAGCTCGGCGCGCGGCTCGATCCCTCTTCGAAGGGGCTGTAGGTCGTCTTGCCGTCGGCGAGACCCGCATCGAGTTCGACGAGGCGAGGCGCTTCGTACGGGGCGCCCTTCCGCGCGGTGTCCTGGTCAGGGTTCATGCAAGGTCCTCCTCGTGGATTCGAGCGGACCGTAGCACGGCAGTCAGAGGAACCGGCGGTGCAGTTCGGCGATGTGTTCGGGGTACATGTCGCA
>JAHEKY010000017.1 GCA_024644465.1 Ilumatobacteraceae bacterium
AACACCGGCTCGCCGTCGGCCTCGGGCTGGCCCGGCAGCAACCCAGCCGCCGTCACGAGTCGTCCCCGGCGGGGGAGAGGTACGACTCCCACGCGTCGACCGACACCCGCTGGCCCGGCCTGGCGTCGTCCCACAGCTCCTGCGCGTCGAACACGACCGTGTACAGCCACTCCGGCTGCTCGCCCAGACCGTGCGCGTTCGCGTCCGGCAGCACGTGCGCGCCGTGCAGCCGCTCGACCGTGCCGACCCGACCCGCCACATACCCCGGCAGGCGAGTGTGGTGATCGACCCGCCCCGCCCGTGTCAGCACCCGATCACCCACGTCGAACTTCGCCGGCTCGTCGACCGGACGCGACGCCGGCCCGCCCCGTGCCAGCACCGCTGCCACCTGTCCGGCCGCCAGCACCCGTCGACTCGGATCACCCGGCGCAAACGCATGTCCAGTCGCCAACTCGTCGGCCGACACCAGCTCGCCGGCGGCCAGCAACCGCTCCAACGCCACCGTCCACGTCTCGTAGTACGACTGGTCGGCATAGTTCGGCAGCGTCTCGCGCGCCGCGCGAATCATGTCGATGTTCCACCCGCCTGGCGCACCGGCCGCAAGCGTGAGCGCCAGCGCCTTCGCCTCCCACACGTGGTGAAAGACCACGCCCTCCGGCTCGTACTCGATCGGGCCATGGCCCGTCGTGCCGCCCAGGTCGGCGTGCGTCACGTAGTTCACCCCGGAGCCGCCTCCGTCGAGGCAGCGTCGAGGGGCAGGCCGACGCCGATCATCGAGTCGCGCGTGACCAGGTCGGCGAGCTGCTCCTCGGACCACCCGTCGGTGCCGGCGGGGCGCTGTGGGATCACGAGGTAGCGCACCTCGGCCGTCGAGTCCCACACCCGCAGCTCGACATCGTCGGCCGGCTCCACCCCGAACTCCGCCAGCACGCCGCGCGGGTCGCGCACCGCCCGCGACCGGTACGGCGCGCTCTTGTACCACGTCGGCGGCAGGCCGAGCACCGGCCACGGATAGCAGCTGCACAGCGTGCACACCACCATGTGATGCGTGTCGGCCGCCTGCTCGACGGCCACCATGTGCTCGCCCTGCCGGCCGCCGTATCCGAGCGAGGCGATTGCGGCCGTCGCATCGGTGCGCAGCCACTCGCGGAACTCGTCGTCGACCCACGCGCGCGCCACCACCCGCGCCCCGTTGCGCGGCCCGATTCGGGTCTGGTACGCGTCGATCAGCTCGTCGAGCGCGGCCGGGTCGACGTAGCCCTTCTCGGTCAGCAACGTCTCCAGCGCGCGCACCCGGACGTCCATCGGATCGAGCTCGCTGTGCTCGTGATCGTGATCGTGGCCCATCGTTGTCGAGCGTAGACCGGGGCCGCAACCGCGCGAGTTCTGCCCGACCGACCACAGTTCCCACCCGGCACCGACCGATGTAACGATCCGGACTTCAGTACGCAGCACTTCTTGCCGATCTCTTGACACATGGGCAAGAAACTGATCAACCTGCGCCAGCACGACACGTGCGCAGCGTGCTACGGCGGCGTCGCCAGGGCGACGCGGGCCTGGTGGGACACGTCACGTGGCCACGTCGTCTGCACACGCTGTCGCCCCCTCGAATTCCAGCCGGTCGAAGCCGCGCCGATCGACGTCGTCGTCGATGTGCGCGCCGATGACGTCGCGGTCTCCGAGTCCGTCGCCGCCAGCATCGCCCGCCACCCCGCGAATCAGCCCCGTCGCACTGCTGCACGTCCAGCCGGCGACACCGCCGATGACGACGGCGGGGCCGGCCCCGCGGGGTTGCCGCTGCACATCGCGGCCTGGGAACAGCGCGCCGCTGATGAACGGACCCTCGTGCGCTACCTCGACGAGATCACCGCCGGCCGGGCCGTCGTGCTCCACGATCGCATGGTGCCCGCCCTCCGGGCGACGATCGACCACGTCGTCGTCGCGTCCAGTGGCATCTGGGTGATCGACACGAACCGCTTCGGCGGGCGGATCGGGTATCGGTCGAGCGACCTCGTCCACCCGAGCGCGGCGGACCTCCAGGCCGGCCCCCGACGCGAGGCGAAGCTGGTGACGGCGATGGCCGAGTTGTGCGACGCCGTCCGGTCGATCGTCGCGCCGGTCGGTGACGTCGCCGCGTCCTCGATCCGGCCCGCAGTGTGCTTCACGCACGGGCAGTGGCCCGGCCCGGCGCACACCGAGACGATTCACGACGTGATCGTCGCGCCGCCCGTTGCCCTCGGCGCGGCGATCCTCCAGGACGGTTGGCTCGGCCCGGACGCGATCAACGCGATCGCCACCCATCTCACGGCCGATCTGCCGCCCATCGCCCGCCGCTGACCCCGGGCACCGACGCGGGTCGTGACACCCCGGCGGTACGGTTGCTCGCACCGACTCCCTCCGACAGTCCCACGACTGGAGGACCGATGTCGCAACCACCCACCCCGCCCCGAGCGCTCGCCGCGGGTGGTCATACCCGGTTATACTCCGGTCATGAAGACTGCGGTGTCGATCCCCGACGTGATCTTCCGGGCGGCCGATCGCCTCGCCCAGCAGCGCAAGATGTCCCGCTCCGAGCTCTACGCCGCCGCGCTGGCCGAGTACCTCGAAGCGGCCGATCGGGAGAACGTGACCGAGCGGCTCAACGAGGTGTACACCGCCATCGACCAGGAACCCGATCCGTTCTTCACGGCAGCCGTGCAGAGCTGGCTGACCGAGGAGGAGTGGTGATCGAGCGCGGGGTCATCCACTGGGCTGCGCTCCCCGAGCCGATCGGCTCGGCGCCGGGGTTCCGCCGGCCGGTGCTCGTCGTCTCGGCCGATCGCTTCAATCAGAGCCGGCTCAACACGGTGATCGTCGCCTCGATCAGCTCCAACCTCGCCCTCGCGACTGCGCCCGGCAACGTGCTCGTCGCAGCCGAGGCGTCAGGGCTCCCACGCGACTCCGTCGTCAACGTCACCCAGCTCTACACCGTCGACCGTCGGTTGCTCGGCGAGACGGTCGGCCGACTCGACTTCGCCACGCTGGCCGCGGTGGAAGCCGGCCTCCGCCTCGCCCTCGACCTCGACGCGGCGTGAGTCACCATCGCCGCGCCCGAGGGCGCTCGCCGCGCCGTCACGTGGCGTCGACACCGACCCCGTCACCCGCACCGGTCACGACGCCGTCGCGCATGTGGAACACCATCGTGCAACGATCCAGCAGCCGGCCGTCGTGAGTCGCGACCAACACGCACGAGCCGGAGGCGGCGACGTCGGCCAGCGCCTCGCCGACGCGGTCGGTGTTCGCCTCGTCCTGGTGGCTCGTCGGCTCATCCGCGATCAGCAGGCCGGGCGCGGTCACCAGCGCCCGGGCGACCGCCGCCCGCTGCTGCTCGCCGAGCGAGGTCTCCTCCGGCGGCCGGTCGGCGAGCAGCCCGATCCCGAGCCGCTCCATCACCTCCCCGACATCGGTCGCAGCCGGCGCACCGAGACGAATCGGCAAGCCGACGTTCTCACGCATCGTCAGCTCCGGCAGCAGCCCGATCGTCTGCGGCACGATCGCCAGCTGCGACCAGTCCGCCGTGTCGTGCGGTCCCGCGATCGTGCCGTCGTCGGCCTCGTCGCCACCGCAGATCAGGTTGAGCAACGTCGTCTTGCCCGACCCCGACGGGCCGACCAGCGCGATCATCGAACCCGGCGGCAACTCCAGCGACACGTCGTCGACCGCGGTCACGACTTCGCGGCCGCGTCGATACCGCTTGGTCACCCCGGCGAGCCTGACGATCGCGGTCACGGCTCCTCCACGGTGAACGTCCGGCGGTCGGCGTCCCACGAGACGCGCGCCCGCCGGTCCGGGAAGTGCTCGCGGACGTCGGGTGGCAGCTGGATCCGCCCGGCGTGATCGATCACGGCCAGCTCGGTGCCGGCCTCGGTGACCGACGCGATCGACCCGTCGCGCAACGTCACGACCTCGTCGACCCGTGAGAGCACGCGCTGATCGTGGGTCGCCACCACCACGGTGATGCCGTCGCCGGCCAGCCGCTCGATCGCATCGAGGACACGGTCGGTGCTCGCCGTGTCGAGTTCGGCCGTCGGCTCGTCCGCGATGATCACCGCCGGCGCACCCACCGCGCCACGGGCGAACGCCAGTCGCTGCTGCTCGCCGCCCGACAACTGATCCGGCAGGTGGTCGGCCCGGTCGGCGAGACCGAGCCCGTCGAGCATCTCCCGCGCCGCGTCGACGCCCACCCCGCGCCGTTGCGCGACGCGCACCACCTGATCGAGTGCGGTGAGGTGGCCGAGCAGGTTGTCCGTCGGCCGCTGGTGGACGTGCGCGAGCAGTCGCGCCCGCATCCTTCGCCGGGCAGGATGCGAGAGGCGGACGAGGTTCACGCCGTCGATCGTGACATCGCCCGCGGTCGGTTCGTCGAGCCCCCCGATCATCCGCAGCAGCGACGACTTGCCGCTTCCCGACGGCCCGACCACCGCGACCGTACGGCCGGACTCGATCGTCAGGTCGACGCCACGCACCGCCTGCACGCGGCCGGTCGCCGATTCGAAGACACGGAGCAGGCTGACGCACTCGATCACCGGACGCCGATCACGTTCCACGGAGCACCTCCGCGTACGAGCGCCGCCTCGACATCGAGTCGTTGGCCAGTGCCGCGACGACCACGACGACGGTCGCCGCGGCCCCGACCGCAGCGACGAGGACCCACGGTGGGTCGAGCCCCGTGTCGGGCACGATCCGCGGCTCGGGCTCGAAACGATCGAAGATGCGGCTCGCGAGCACCACGCCGGTCAGCGTGCCGGCGACGAACGCGACCACCACGATGCCGAGCACCTCGACGACTGCCGCCACCGCGGCCGAGCGACGTCGCAGGCCCATCCGCTCGGCCATCACCATCGAGAGCTGGCGTCGCTCCCGCTGCTCGGAGAGGTAGAAGAACAGCGTGCCGACCGCAGCGAGGCCGGCGATCGCCGCGAGGAGGCCGAGGTAGCCGAACGTCCATCGCGCCGTCCGGTTCCCGACCAGATTCGAGTGGTCGGACAGCGTCAGAACATCGCTGACGTCGACACCGTTCGTGGTGAGGAACGTGGTCGCGGTCGTCGCGTCGAGCTGCGAGAGCAGGATCGGGCGATACAGGGCAAGGGGCGAGCGAAAACCGGCGGCCCATTCGTCCGGATCGACGTCCGCCGGTCGCTGCGCCTCGTGATCACGGCGCGCCACCGCGACCACCTGGTCGGCATCGACCACCAACGTCGGGAAGACCTCCGGCGTCAGCGGCGCGGCGGCGACGTCGTCGATGACGACGTAGGACAGAACGCTCGACGTGCCGAAGCCACCGTCGCCCGGCACCGCGAACCTGCCGGCGGCGACGGCCGCGACGTCGGCATCGACCGGCGTGGCGAGCGCGTCGACGAGGTCGGCCGCGGACGACCCGAACGACGGATGCCACGACACCGCATCCGCATACGTCTCCGGATCGATCGCCAGGATGTTCACCGGGTCGCCGCCGATCGTCAGCCGCGTCGTCTGGGCGAGCACGAGTGTCGTGTCCTCGGGAATCGGGCCGTCGAACGGACGATTCACGCGGACCTGCGTCTCCCCGCCGACGACCGTCGTCGCCTTCGCCTCGCTCGCTGTGTCGAGCGAGTCGACGAGGCTCGTCGAGAACACGATCAGACCGAGGGCGATACCCATCGCCACCGACATCAGGACGGCACCGGCGTCTGCTGAAGTGATCCGGCGCCATGCGAGGAAGAGCGCAGGCGGAAGCGTGCCACCGGTGCGATGGATGCGCCGCATCAGCCGGCTCACCGCGAGCACGACGAGGCCGACGCCGGCGACGAGGCCGATCAGCGGGAACGCGATCACGAGCGGATCGACCTCGCCGACGTCGCCACCCGCACCGACCTGGACCCAGGCCGCCGCCGCGACGCCGACGACCGGCAGGAACCACGCCAGCCGCAGAGCAGCGACGGCGGCACGCCGCGTGTGCAGCACCCGCATCGCCGCGAACGCAGTGATCGCGGCCGCGAGCACGAGACCGACGGCGACCGTCCCGACGATCGCGCCGACATCGATCGCGCCGGCTCCGGATCGGCCGGGAACGAGAACCAGCGCCGATGCCACGGCGACACCGAGCAGGGCGCCGACCACCGCCGGAGCGGTGAACTGCACCAGCGCCCGCGCCGCGAACCGCCACGCCGCGTCGCCGTCGGCGCGCAGCAACCGGACCTCGGTCTCCCGCTTGCGCACGGCGAAGGCAGCGCCGGCCGCGGTCACGATCAGACCGAGGGCGATCCCGCCGATCGCCGCCGTCGCGATCGGCTGGTCCAGTTCCGCGATCACCGCCTCGATGTCGAACCGCAGGTCGAAGACGTCGGTCGCCACGACGGGGACCGGACCACCCTCGCCGGAGAACGCGGCGATCGCGCCGGCCACGTCGGCGGACTGGGTGAAGGAACCTTCCAGCCCGCGCATCCGGCGGCTGTGGCCGACGAGCTCGTCGTACGAGTCGGGACGGTCCGCGACGTCGCTGTCCCAGCGCACGATGCCGTCGACGCCGAGGTCGAGCATCAGCGGTTCCGGGACGAAGATCGCCTCGAACAGCGGCCCGCCGAACACTGCCGAGAACGTCGGCACGAAGACCGCCGGCACGTCGTCCCAGTAGGGATCCCGCGCGCCGTCCCACAGGTCCGCGTACACCGCGCTGATCGGCACCGGTTCCCCGGGCCCGACGGCGACGAGCGACCCGGCAGGGAGGTCCAACCGCGTCGACAGGCGCTCGGAGATCCAGAGGCCATCGACCGAGCGATCCCCTTCGAGTACGGCGAGTGCCTCGATCGCGCCCTCCCGCGCGACGAAGCGGGCGGCGGAGCCGATGATCACCTCCGGAGGTGACTCGCCATCGGCCGGCGGATCGGCGAGCGAGAGGTTGGCGTACACCGTCCGCACGGGCGCGTCCATCCGGCCACCGCGGCCGAGCTGCTCGCGCAGCGCCGCGTCCAGCCCGGCGACAGCGGTCGATTCGAGACGTCCGGTGGCCGTCACGGTGACGTCGAGCCCGCCCGGGTTGTCGTCGAGCACCTGTCGGGTGATCGAGTCGGACGCACCGACGAGGAACACGTCTGCGCTCGCGGCCATGAATGCCGGGAGCGCGAACGACGCGATCAATGCCGTGATCAGCCCGCCCGAACGCCACGGTCGGACGATCCATCGCCACCATGTCGCGATGCTCCTGCCCACGGCCGCAGTCTCACACGTCCGGTCGGCACGGCCCACCGGACGGCGACGCGGCGTCAGCCTCCGCCGGTCATCACGTCAGCGGCCAGTTGGCGCGCGGCAACCTCGACTCCGGCGAGCTGCGGCTCGATCGCAGCGGCGAGTGCCGGCGGAAACGTCGGGCCGGGCACGGTCGGCGGCGCGTAGCGCGCGAGTGCGGCGGCCATCTCGGCGTCGAACGGTGCGAGGTCGATGTCGTCGGCGATCAGGCCACCGAGGCCCTTGCGCCGGCACATCAGGAACGCGAGGCGCGCCTCGCTGACCGTCCCGACGCAATCGGTCGGCTTGTAGCTCTCCAACCCGAGCATCTTGCGCAGCACCGTCCGGTTCTCCGGCAGCGCGAACAGGTTGACGCCGCCCCACCGCGCCGGGTCACCCGACCCCGCGCCGGCCGACCGCCGGAACGTGTCGGCGACGACCTGCTCCGGCAGCCACGCCACGTAGCTCATCCAGACGTAGATGCACTTCGCGCAGCGACAGCACCACGGCTTGAGCTGCGCGCAGGAATGCGTTGCGGGCACCGCGTCGAGGTTGCGGTGCAGCAGGGTGAACACGCCGACGTCGTGCACCGGGCGCAGGATGTGGAACATCGACAGGTTCGACACGAGATGCTCACGGACGTAGTCGTGCAGCAGTTGCTCGGCGGCGCTGCTCATGCCCCACAGGTAGTTGACGTCCTCGCCGGTGCGCTCCCAGTGCAGGTTGTGCTCGTCGGTGCTCGCGGAGACGCCGAGCGCGACGTTCGTGTACCCGTGCTGGAGCGCGACCGGCAGCGCCGTCAAGTACGAGCTGACCGTCTCCGCGGCGATCATCCGGGCGACGCCGCGAGCGGGATCGACGTTCGCCGCCGGCGAGTCGAGCGCATCGTCGAACACCCACCCGCGGTGCAGCCGGCCGTGACCGGTGTGTGCGAGCAGCCCGTCGATCAGCTCGTGCTGGTGCGAACCGCGGCCGTAGGTCGAGTGGCTGTACACGAACGCGTCGTAGTCGACGCCGCCGCCCTCGAGCAGCGTCATGCTCGCGAGGCTGTCCTTACCCCCGCCGCAGAGCATCAACGTCTCGACGTCACCGGGCACGACCTCGACGGGTGCGGTGCCGACGGGTGCGGGCCCGCCTTGGTCGGGCCGGGCATTGCGCCCTGGCCGGGGCAGGCGGTAGCCGGGGAGATCGTTCTCGAACCGCCACACCGCCCAGACGTTGTGGAAGATCGTCTCCCACAGCTGCCAGAACTCGTCGGTGACGAGATCCGCGTACGGCCCCGCGTCGATCGAGTCGGGTGCGAGGCTCGCCGCCTTGTTCGCCTCGAATGCGAGCAGGTGGAACTCGATCGTGCGCAGGTACGCCGCGCCGTACCGCTCGGCGAGCTCGTCGAAGTCGACCGTGTCGTACCAGGAGCTCGTCGAGAACCGCACGCCGTCGATGCGGTACCGCAGCACGATCTGTCGGCGGCTCCGCTCGACCGCCTCGAACACCAACACGGCCACAGATGAACCGTACCGCCGACGCGCGATCGGGTCCGACACGTCTCCGACCCCGGTGTCGCAGCCACCGGAGGCGCACATCGGCGCCCCGATGTGTGATCGCGGCGCGGCCTGGGTATCCGCTCCGCATGGATCGCACCGACCCGGCTCCCCTCAAGGAACCCTCAAGCGCCGGGTCGAACCTGCCGATAGGTCGGACATGACCTTCGACCAGATGGTGCTGCGCCCGGCCGAGCCGGCCGAGGCGGTGACGGAACCGTCGACGACGTCGTTCCTGCACTGGTGCACCCTCGACGGCACAGGGCGGGCGCTGGTGTGTGCGGCGTGCGACGTCAGCTGGCTCCTCGACAGCGGCGAAACGTGTTGGGTGTGCGGTGGCCACGGCCGCCGCATCGGCGAACTCCGCCGCAGCTGAACCTGCCACGGACGGCCATTCGCCCGGTCGGAACACTGAGTCCGCCGCGGCCGAAATCGGCCACGCTCCGCTACAGCTGACCGCGGAACGCGCCGATGAACTCCACATGGCAATGAAGCTGATGACGCTGCGCAGCGAATCGACGTGTGCAGCCTGCTACGCAACGACCCGCGTCTCGTCGATGGCCTGGTGGGACTCCTCGCGAGCACAGGTGATCTGCACCCGGTGCCGCCCGCTCGACTTCGAACCGGTCAGCGCGAACACCGCCGCACTCGTGAGTGCCGCCGCCGGCGACGTGACGATCACGTTCGGCGACGCCGGTCCGGCAGCCGACCAGGGGCGCTCCTCGCGCTACGGCGACGGCGCGCCGTCCGACCTCGACGACCTGCCCGCCCACGTCGCCGCGTGGGAGCGTCACGAGCCTCGGGCGCGTCGGGTCGCCGACTACCTCGACGAGATCGCGACGGACAACGCCGTCGTGCTCCACGAACGCAAGCTGCCCGACGCCGCCGGGACGATCGACCACGTCGTGATCGCCGCGAACGGCATCTGGGTGATCGACTCGACGAACTTCGCCGGACGCATCGGCTACCGGTCGACCGACTGGGTCCACCCCGGCGACTCGGACATGCGCGTCGGCACGCGCCGCGAAGCGAAGCTCGTCCAGGCGATGGAAGTACTGACCGACGCCGTACGAACGCTGACCGAACCGATTGGGATGGGCGCCGTACCGATCCGGCCCGCCGTGTGCTTCACCCACTCGCACTGGCCGAGCCGCGACCACATC
This sequence comes from Ilumatobacteraceae bacterium, assembly GCA_024644465.1. Taxonomy (GTDB): domain Bacteria; phylum Actinomycetota; class Acidimicrobiia; order Acidimicrobiales; family Ilumatobacteraceae; genus Ilumatobacter_A. Next base: position 9,947 of record JAHEKY010000017.1, read on the forward strand.
GAGACGATCCACGAAGTCATCATTGCCCCGCCCACCGCGCTCGGCGCGGCGATCCTCCAGGAAGGGTGGGTCGACGCCGACGCGATCAACGAGATCGCCACGCAGCTGACGGCCGGCCTCCCGGCCACCGCCGGTTGACCCGCAGCAAAGTCGTGTCAGACACAACTTTGTCGCCGACGATCAGCTGAAAAGCAAAGTTGTGTCTGACACAACTTTGTCGTCAGCTGAGGAAGCCGGCGTAGAAGTAGAGCGTGAAGCTGCCGTCGTCGTCGACGACGAGCGCGGTCGGCCGGACCCAACTGGCGGACGCCGACTCGAGCGGGAGTTCGTTCGACTCCGTATCGACCCGGTGGATGCCGTCGGCCTTGACCCCCGGGCCGCTCGACGGTGTCCACATCAGCTCGGTCCAGTCGGGACAGCCGGGATTCGTGAACCCGTTCGCCGGCGCCGCGGTCAGGTCGGCGACGATCTGCGCCGCTCTGACGCCCTCGCGCAGGCGTACACCGATCGATGCCTCGTACGCCGCGTCCAGAGCGGCCGCCATCTTCGCGAGATCGGTCCCGGTGCCGACCTGCTGATCGAGCGACAACTCACCGGGGCTGCACGCGAACCCGGACACCGCGACGCGGACCGAGTCGTCCAACGACAGGTCGAAGACGCGCGTCGGATCGGACGGCACGCCGAGCTCGTCCGCCGGGAACGGCTCCTCGCCCTCGCAGAATCCGATGCCGGCCAGGTCGGCGCAGCGCATGTACGGCCGGACCTCGAGCGTGATCAACCCGTCCGAGAAGACGGCGGGGGCCTCGACGAACTCGGCGCGCAGGTTGTAGATGCCCGGCGCCAGCGGTGCGGCAGCGTCCGCGGGGACCGGTGGTGACGGCTCGCCGACCCAGTTCGCGCCGCAACACGCGATGAACGCGAGGTCGGGGAACTGCTCGGTCGCCGCGGTCCAGCCCGCTGCCGCTGGCGGTGGCGCCGTCGTCGATGTGGTCGGGACGGTCGTCGCCGGCACCGTCGTCGCCGGCAGCGTCGTCGCCGGCTCGGTCGTCGCCGGGACCGTCGTCGCCGGGGGGTCGGTCGGCGGCACGGTCGTCGGGTCGCCGGCAGGTGGCGCCGAGTCCGGCACCGTCGTCTCGGCCGGCGTCGTCGACGGTACCGACCCGAGCACGTCGGGATCGTCGTCGCCCCGGTTCACGACGATCAACACGATCACGACGACCGCCACGACGAGCGCCGCAGCACCCGCGCCGACCGCGGTGCCGATCGCCCGCTCCCGACGCTTGCGAGCCTCCGCCTCGGCGATCGCATCGCCATCGCCGACCCACCGGTCATCCGACATCACAACCCCCTTCGACTCGTGGGGCGACCGCACCTGCGAACGCCCGGACTGCTGACCCTCGAACGCTCCGACCAGCGGTCGGGAGCGACACGCTACACCCGCCGCGCCACCGCGCGTCACGACGTCTGAACGATGCGTGGTGGCGGTAAATGGCCTGGTGACGGGTGGTGTAGCGTGGGTCGCCCACCGGCGAACGCGGGTGGAACCAACATGAACGAGGAGGGGCAGCATGACCGAATGGAACCCGCCGGGCCCGGGGCCGTGGCAGCAGGATTCCGCACACACGCCGGTGTCGCAGTCGGCGATCATGCAGGAGGTTTACCCGGCGGGATTCAACCGCGGGTTCACCGAGACGTTCAGCCGCTACGGCGTGCTGCTCGACCGCCTGGCGATGGGCGTTGTCAACGGCTTCACGTATCACCAGCCACAACCGTTCGACATGCCGGGGCCCGACGGGCCGAAGACACCCGACGAGATCAACGCCGAGTTCGGCAGGCGCCTCGGGCTCGCCGCCGCCGTCTTCGAGAACAAGCTGTGGAAGCAGGATCTCGCCGACTGGGACGATGAGTGGAAGCCGCAGGCGATCGAACGACACCGCCACTTCGCCGGCGTCGACCTGGCCGCCCTCGACGACGCCGCACTCGTCGAGCACGTGAACGCCGTCGGCGAGCACGTTTCCCAGATGGTGTACCAGCACCACCGCTTCAACATGGCCGCCGTCCTGCCGGTCGGCGACTTCGCGCTGCACGCCAGCCGTTGGTCCGGCCGGCCACCTCACGCGATGCTCGGCGTGCTCGACGGGTACTCGACCGTGTCGGGCATCCTCCCGGACGAGATGCGCGCCGCCGTCGACGCGATCCGCGCGTCCGACGAGGCGCAGCAGCTCCTCCGCGGCGACGGCGACCCCGCCGACCGTGTCGCCGAGTTGCGCCGCCTCGTCCCCGAGGTCGACGACTATCTGCAGACAGTCGACTGCCGCCTGATCGACGGGTTCGACGTCGTCAACCCGACGATCCGGGAGAGCCCCGCCCTCGTGCTCGGCAAGCTCGCCGCCGGGCTCGATGCCGACCCCGGGGAGGCCCGGCGCCGCGCCGACACGTTCGCCGCGGAAGTCCGCGCACAGGTGCCGGCCGAGCACCACGCCGAGTTCGACGAGCTGCTGAGCGAAGCGCGAGCCAACTACCGCCTCCGCGACGAGCGCGGCATCTACAGCGAGATGTCGGCGATCGGCCTGCTGCGCCTCGCGCTGATGGAGGCCGGACGACGGGCCCACGCCCGCGGCAACCTCGCACGAACCGAGGACATCCTCGACGCGACACTCGCCGAAGTCCCCGCCGCGCTCGCCGACGGATCGCTCGCCGACACGCTCGACGAGCGTCGCCAGCGTCGTCGGGCACTGACCGCCGAGGGCGCGCCGCGCCATCTCGGCCCGCCGCCCCCGCCTCCGCCGCCGGTCGACGAACTCCCACCGCCGCTCGCCCGGCTGATGTCGGGCACCGGGTTCATGATCGAGTCGATCCTCGGCGAGCTCGATCAGGCAGCCGGTGACGATTCCACGATCGTCGGCCTGTCGGGCAACACCGGTTCACGTGAGGGCATCGCCCACCTGATCGGACAGATCGACGACATCTTCGATCTCGCCGAGGGCGAAATCGTCGTCGCATCGGCGACGAGTGAGGCGTTCAACTCGATCCTCCACCTGATCGGTGGCATCGTCACCGACCACGGCAGTCACGCCTGCCACGCCGCGATCGTCGCCCGCGAGGTCGGGATCCCCGCCGTCGTCGGTACCGTCGATGCGACGAAGCGAATCCGCACCGGCGACCGCATCCGCGTCGACGGTACGAACGGCGAGGTACTCATCCTGTCGTGACCCGTCGATGACCGGTGCGGCGCCGGTGAAGCTGTGCCGATGACGGCACCGAACGCATGACCGCCGAGCGCGGCGTCTCGACCGCGTCCGTGCTCGGCATCGCGGCCGCAGTCGGCCTCGTACCGCTCAACTCGACGATGATCGCCGTCGCGCTGCCGGAGATCGCAGCGGACTTCGAGATCTCGACGGGGCGTTCGGCGATCCTGATCACCGTCTATCTCGTCGCGATGCTGATCGGCCAGCCGTTGGCGGGGCGGATCGGCGACGCGCTCGGCGCGCGCCGCACCGTGCGGTTCGCGTTGCTCGGCATGATCGTCGGTTCGGTCGCGGCCGCGGCGTCGCCGACATTCATCATGCTCGTCGTCGCGCGCACCGCGCAGGCGGCCTTCGCGGCGGCACTCTCGCCGTCGGTGCAGTCGTTGCTGCGGGCGGCGACCCCGCCCGCCGAACGGGGTCGGTCGTTCGGCCTGATGGGTTCCGTCCTCGGCGTCGGCGCAGCGAGTGGGCCCGTGATCGGCGGGCTGCTCACCCAGGCGTTCGGGTGGCAGGCGATCTTCCTCTTCAACGTCCCGGTCGCCGCTGCGGCCTACGTCGTCACGATGCGGGTCGACCCGGCGCCGGCCGCCGAGCGAGTCGAGGCTGCGACTCGCGCCACCCGCAGCGATGGTGCGAGCGACGACGGGAGCGACGGCGTGAACGGGCGGATCGTCAACGCTGTCTTCGTGTCCGCGTTCTCCGTGCAGGCGTTGACGACGCTCGCCCAGTACGCGCTCCTGTTGCTGACGCCGATCATCCTCGATGCCCGCGGGTGGGAGTCCGGCTCGATCGGCGTCCTGCTGTCCGCGCTGACGATCGGAATGATCGTCACGGGGCCGATCGGCGGCCGGCTGGGCGACCGCTTCGGTCGGCGCACGCCCACCCAGGTCGGGCTCGCCGTCGCGACCGCGGCGACCGCCGCGCTGCTGATCGGCGGCGCAACGTCGGGTGCGGTGCTCCTCGTCGCTGGACTCGCGGTGTTCGGTCTCGGCCTGGGGACCGCGATGCCGAACATGATGACCGCTGCGCTCGAATCGGTCGCAGCGCGACGCACCGGTTCGGCGGCCGGCGTGCTGTCGATGAGCCGCTACGTCGGCAGCATCGCGACGAGCGTCGTCGTGTCCGCCGTCGTCACGTCCGATGCCGGTGGCACCCGCACGGTCCTCACTCTCGCCTTCGTCGCGATGATCGTCGCCGCGCTGCCCGCGACGCGCTTTCCGGGCCCCGTCACCCGCTGACAAGTTGTGTCTGACACAACGTTGTCTCGCCAGACTGGGCGGGTGGCCGACGTCCGACGCTTCGTGATCCAGCAGCACGATGCGACGCGCCTGCACTGGGATCTGCGGCTCGAACACGACGGTGTGCTCCGGTCGTGGGCGTTGCCCCGAGGCTTGCCGTGGAACCCGAAAGAGAACCGTCTCGCCGTCCAGACGGAGGACCACGGCCTCGAATTCCTCGACCACGAAGGAGACGATTTCGACGGCGAGTTCGGCGCCGGCCGCAGCACGCAGTGGGACACCGGCACGTACGAGCCGCACAAGATGGAGCCGGAGAAGGTCGTCGTCACGCTGCACGGCAAACGGGTGTCGGGCAAGTACTCGCTGTTCTCGATGCGCGGCAGCCGGGACTGGCTGATCCATCGGATGGACCCGCCCGCCGACGACCAGCGCGTCGCCGTGCCGATCGGCGTCGTCCCGATGACCGCGACGCCGGGCGACGTACCGGACGACGGGGGAGCGGTCTGGGCCCACGAGCGGCACTGGAACGGCGTCCGCGCGATCGTCACCGATGACACCGGTCGCGTCGTGATCACGGACGCGACCGGCGCCGACATCTCGCTCCAGTTCCCGGAGGTCCGCCGGATCGGCAGGGCGATCGGCCACCGCGAACTGATCCTCGACGGGGTGATCGTGCCCGTCGACACCGCTGGGGCGGTCCGCCACGACCGTGCCGGGCTCGCCCGCCGGCTGCGGATCCGCAGCGACAGCGGCGCCCGCAACGCGTCCCGAACCGGGGCGCCGGTCGTGTTCGTCGCGTTCGACGTGCTGTGGGTCGACGGGCGGCCGATCACGGCGCTGCCGTGGGAGCTGCGCCGCCGTCAACTCGACGACCTCCGTCTCGACGGGCCCGGCTGGCGCACCGGCGAGGTGCTGTCACTCGACGAGGCGTACGCCATCCTCGACGACGGCGAGACCGGCATCGTCGCCAAGCGGCGCGACTCGATCTACACCGTCAACCGGCCGACGGGCGACTGGATCCGCACCGACGAAACGTCGCGCTGAGACAAAGTTGTGTCTGACACAACTTTGTCTCAGGCGCCGGAGTAGCCGACGTTCACTTCGTCGCGCCAGGCGAGCCAGTCGTCGACGTGGTCGAAGGGGTAGTCCGGCCCGTTGGCACCGATCGTGATCTGCGTGAAGCCGAGTTCGATGAACGTGTCGGCGTGCAGCTCCAACATCCGCGCGCGGTCGTCGGGTTCGAGGCCGACCGCCCGCTCGATGGCGGCCGGGTCCCGGCCGAGCTCCGTGCACCAACCCTCGAGCGCGTCGATCACCGGCCGCAGCTCGTCGGGTTCCGACGGGAACATCGCATGCCACACGTCGGCGTGTTCGGCGACGATCCGCATCGTCTTGCGCCTGCCGGTACCGCCGACGAGGATCGGGATCTGCCGCGTCGGCGCCGGATTGAGGTGCTCCCACCGCGCGCGGATCACCGGCAGCGACTCGGCGAGCCGGTCGAGACGGCCGCCGGCGGTTCCGAATTCGTAGCCGTACTCGGCGTAGTCGCGCTCGAACCAGCCCGAACCGATGCCGAACACCAGCCGTCCGCCGGAGATGTGGTCGACGGTCCGCGCCATGTCCGCGAGCAGATTCGGGTTGCGGTACGAGTTGCACGTGACGAGACACCCGAACTCGATGCGCGACGTCTGCTCCGCCCAGGCTGCGAGCATCGTCCACGCCTCGAAGTGCGCACCGTCGGCGTCGCCGTACAGCGGGTAGAAGTGATCCCAGTTGTAGACGATGTCGACGCCGAGTGCCTCTGCCCGCGCGACCGCCTCGCGGATCGCCTCGTAGCGGCCGTGTTGCGGGTGCAGTTGCATCGCGATGCGGACCGGACGTCTCATGGCCCAACGCTAGGCGATGCGCGGACTTCCCGCGTTCGGTGCCGCCCGAAGCGGCTTCCCGGCGCCGCGGATCGGCCCCGAAATTCGCGAATCGCGGCCGGTGGTAGGCTCGTCGCGCAACGAACACAACTCGGAGAAGTGGGGTGCACGATGGCCGACGTACGAGCCTCGACCTTGATCAACACCGGGCCCGAGCCGATCTGGGAGCTGATGAACAGCCCGGAGCGGTATCCGGACTTCGTCGAAGCGACCGACCGGATGGTCGACGCCGGCAGCGGCGAATTCGGTGACGGGTACGTCTACAAGGAGTACGGCGGGCTGAAACCGTTCAAAGGCGAGAGCGAATGGCGGGTCACCGCGTTCGAGCCGATGACCCACCAGCGCCACGTCGGTGACGACGGCAAGGTCAAGATCGTCCTCGACATCGACCTCACGCCGTCGGACGGCGGCACGCAATTGGCGCTCAACGTCGCGCTCGAACCGCGGTGGTTCATCAAGCCGGTGCTCGCGGTGATGTGGCCGCTGTCGATGCGCAAGCGGGCGCAGGCCGACATGGACACGACGGTCGCGAACGTCAAGCACCACATCGAAGCCGCCGGCTGACGCCGACCGCGGCCCCGTCAGGGGAGCGCGACGAGGAAGCGGCGCAGGATCGCCGCGAGGTTCGCCCGGTCGCGCTCGCCGAGCACGCCGACGATCGTCGCTTCGTTCGCGGCGTGGTCCGCGACGGCAGCATCGACGACCTGTCGGCCCAGCGACGTCAGCGTGACCAGGACGACCCGGCCGTCGTCGGGGTCGGGGGAGCGCTCGACGAGACCGCGCTGCTCGATCCGGTCGATGCGGTTCGTCATCGCCCCCGACGTGATCATCATCGAGTCGAGCAACTGACCGACCGTGAGCCGGAACGGCGCTCCGGAACGGCGCAGCGTGGCGATCACGTCGAACTCCCACGACTCGAGGCCGTGTTCTGCGAACGCCGCGTTCAAGCGGGGCCGAATCGCCCGTTCCAGTCGGCTGATCCGCCCGATGACGCCCATCGCGGACACGTCGAGGTCCGGGCGCTCTCGGCCCCACTGTTCGAGGATGTCATCGACCTGATCGCGTTCCATCGCCTCACTCTACACAAATATCTTGACGTCAAGATAATGTGAGAGTAGAGATATCTTGACATCGAGACAATTGGAGAACGAGATGACCACCGCCCAGCTCATCACCACTTCATCGGTCGCCGTCCCGGCCGATGAACCGGCAGGTTCGTCACTCCGGAGGATCGCGGCGATCACGGCGTTCACACCGGCGGTGTGGGGCACGACGTACCTCGTCGCGACCGAACTGCTTCCCGCCGGCCGGCCGATGCTCGCCGCCACGGTGCGGGCCCTGCCCGTCGGCGTCGCCTTCATGCTCCGCACCCGGCTGCTTCCGGCAGGCGTCTGGTGGGTACGGGCGATCACGCTCGGCTTCCTCAACATCGGTGCGTTCTTCGCCCTGCTCTTCATCGCGGCATTCCGCCTGCCCGGTGGTGTCGCCGCGACCGCCGGCGCGATCCAACCGCTCGTCGCGGCGGCGATCGCCGCCGTCGTGCTGCACGAGGCGTTCACCCGTCGGACCGCGCTGGCCGGGATCGCCGGCATCGCCGGTGTCGGGCTGCTCGTCCTCCAGCCCGGCGCTCGCCTCGACGCCGTCGGCCTGCTCGCCGCATTCGCCGGCACCGTGTCGATGGCGACCGGCGTCGTGCTCACCAAGCACTGGGGGCGCCCGGTCGACCTGCTGACGTTCACCGGGTGGCAGCTGACGGCGGGTGGCGTGATGCTCGTCCCGGTCGCACTCCTCGTCGAGGGCGTCCCGCCCGTGCCGACCGCGACCAACCTGCTCGGATTCGCGTGGCTGTCGATCGTCGGCACCGGGCTCGCGTACAGCCTGTGGTTCCGGGGCATCGGGGCGCTGCCGATCGCGATGACGAGCTTCCTCGTCCTGCTCAGCCCGCTCGTTGCGACGGTGCTGGGCTGGCTCGTACTCGACCAGCGTCTGACCCCGCTCCAGGTCGTCGGGGCGCTGCTCGTGGCCGCCGCCGTCGTGACCCCTCACGTCCGGCGCCGCCGCGACGCCACCGTGAACGTTGCCACTTTCGGCCGGACCGGATTCGCGCGATAACTGGGGGGTGGCCGATCGAACGTCGGTCACCGACGAGCAGAGGAGCAGGAGATGACATTGCGAATCAACGACGAAGCCCCGAACTTCGACGCCGACACGACCGTTGGCCGGATCAACTTCCACGAGTGGCTCGGTGACGGCTGGGGTCTGCTGTTCTCGCACCCGAAGGACTTCACGCCGGTGTGCACGACCGAACTCGGCGCCGTTGCCGCGCTCGCGGACGACTTCACCCAGCGCAACTGCAAGATCATCGGCGTCAGCGTCGACGGCGTCTCCGACCACGACGCCTGGGTCGGCGACATCACGAAGGCGACCGGCCAGACGGTGAACTACCCGCTGATCGGCGACCCCGAACTCGAGGTCGTGAAGCTGTACGACATGCTGCCCGGTGACTCGGGTGACACCTCCGACGGGCGGACCGCCGCCGACAACGCCACCGCCCGTTCGGTGTTCATCATCGGCCCGGACAAGAAGATCAAGGCGACGTTGACGTACCCGATGACGACCGGCCGCAACTTCGCGGAGATCCTGCGGTTGCTCGACTCGTGCCAGCTCACCGCCAATCACCAGGTCGCGACACCCGCGAACTGGAACCAGGGCGAGGACGTCATCATCGTGCCGAGCGTCTCCGACGAGGCGGCGGCCGAGAAGTATCCCGACGGCTGGGAGACCCGCCTGCCGTACCTCCGCTTCGTCAAGGAGGACGCGATCGGCCGCTGACCGTCAGGCCGACCCGGCGCCACCCCCGCCGGTCACGCGGCGCGGAGGCCGCGCGTCGCCGTGACGAAGGTCAGCAACTTGTCGGTCACGGCGGCCAGTGTCCGCGCCGCGCCGTCCGGTGCGGTGAACACGCCGTTGCGCACGTGGTCGTCGATGCGGGGCAGGTTGACCATGTCGGGCAGGGGGAACATCCCGAGCGTCGCCAGTACCTGCTTGGCCATCTCGACCGAGCGGACGCCTCCGAACGCGCCGCCCGAGTACGACACGAACGCCGCCGGCTTGTGTTGCCACTCCCAGTACAGGAAGTCGAGCGCATTCATCAGCGAGCCGGGCATCGAGCGGTTGTACTCCGGCAGGACGAACACGAGCGCGTCGGCGCTCGCGACCAGCCGGCTCCACCGCTTCGTGTGCTCGTGGACGTAGTCGCGCGCCGACGGGTGATGCGGCTCGTCGAGCAACGGCAGACCGATCTCAGCGAGATCGGCGACGGTCGCCCGGACATCGCCCCGCTCGGCCAGTTCGGTGTCGACCCACCTGGCGATCGATGGGCCGTTGCGGCCCGGGCGGGTGCTCGACACGACGATCAGCACGTGCGGCGGTTGTGGCAGCGGGACTCGGTCGGAAGTGTCTGACATGTCAGTGAGTATAGTGACGATTGCTGATATGTCAAACAAATTCGGGTAGGGTCGGGTCATGGCGACGACACGCTGGCTCGACCCGACCGAGGAACAGGCGTGGCGCGGGCTGCGCCGCATCGACTACACGGTGCTCGCCGAGATCCGTCGGGACCTGCTGCACGACGCCGGTCTGTCCGACGCCGACTACGAAGTGATGACGAACCTCTCGGACGCGGCCCACGACCGCCTCCGGTCGGGCGAACTCGCCGCCCAGATGCGCTGGTCGACGAGCCGGCTCTCGCATCAACTGCGGCGGATGGAGGAGCGCGGGCTCGTGGCCCGTGGCGGCGACGCCGCCGACGGGCGCGGCTCGACCGTCGAGCTCACGCCGCACGGGCGCGCGCTGCTCGTCGAGACGGCACCGAAGCACCTCGCGTCGGTCCGCAGGCACCTGTTCGACCGGCTGCGACCCGATCAGGTCCCCCAGCTCGCCGACATCATGGCGACGCTGCTCGCGCCGGAGCCGTCGCCGCGCGATGCGCCCGGCGACGGCCTGAGGGCGACGTGATCAGTCGCCGCTGATGTTGACGTAGATCCCGCTCCGCACGAGGTCGGCGCTCGGATCGGCCATGAAGCCGCCCCACAGTGCCTGCCACTCCGCGTCGGCCGCGGCCTTGTCGGCATACGCGCCGTATGCGTCCAGGTCGGTGAAGCCGTTCGGGATCATGATCGTCGCCGGATACGCGCCGATCACCGATTGCATCGTGCGGCTGGTCCCACCCAGGCGCTCGATGATCGGGGCTGCCTCCTGCACCCGCCCGAGGAACTCCTCGAGCCGGCCGGGCTTGGCGCGCCACTGCGTCGTCAACACGGCTCCGAGCGGCCGGCCGGGGTCCGGCTTGAACGTCGGGTCGAGATCGGCGAACAGCGACGACTCGACCTGTTCGGCGGCCTTCGCCTTCACCGCGTCGGCGTAGAACTGCTGCCAACCGGCGTCGGCCTGCACCTTCTGGAGGCCGGCGACGTGGTCGGCGTTGCTCGGGTAGTTGACGGCGACCGCGAGCGATCCGATGTCGGTCCCGGCGATCGGTTGCAGCGTGATCGCTGCCAAGCCGAGCCCCCGCAGCCGTGCGGTGGCGCCGACCATGAGCGCAAGATGATCCTCCAGTCGACCGGGCGCGGTCTTGAACGAGACGAGGCTGATGACCCCCATGTGTGTGTCCCTCCTTGTGTTCTGTCCCCTGATCCGACAGTACCAACGACGTCAATGGGCCCGCCCTGCCGCGCAGCGCGAGATCCCGAGGCGGAACTCGCCACGGGCAGTGGTTTCGGTCGCCTGCGACCACCCGCAGCACACCGCGCGGCAGCTGTCGGGACGACCCCGTGGAATCGGCAATGATGGGGGCATGACCGATGGATGGACACTGGCCGCGAAAGCCCGCAAGGAGTACGCCGACATGGTCGCCGAACTCACGCCGCAGCAACTCGAGCACTCGACGCTGTGCGACGGATGGACGGCGCACGACGTCACGGCACACCTCGCGACGTTCGTCGAGGTGCCGTTCCCGAAGTTCATGTTCAACGTCGCCAAGAAGCGGGGCGACTTCGACGCCGCGGCGGTGACGATGGCCAAGGGCCTCGCCGAGCGGTCGACCGACGAACTCGTCACGACGCTGCGCACGAAGGCGGGCAAGAAGGCGTCGGTCCCGATCTTCCCCGGCGAGCTGACCGTGACCGACGTCGTGGTCCACGAACAGGACGTCCGGCGCGGCCTCGACCTGCCGGGAGCTCCCGATCCCGAACTCGTCCAGACCGCCCTCGAGTTCCTGACGACGAACAAGCGCGCGTCGCTGCTGCTCGAGAAGAAGGGCGTGCTCGACGGCCTGCGGTTCGAGGCGACCGACCTCGACTGGGCGCACGGGGAGGGCGAGGTCGTCAAGGGCACCGGCGAGGCACTGTTGCTGGCGATGACGCGCCGCCCGGTCTTCGACGAGCTCGAAGGCGACGGCGTCGCGACACTGAAGGCGCGCCAGGAGGCTTGACCCCGTCGTTCAGCGACGGGGTCGGATCAGGGTGATGCCGTCGCCGATCGTGAGGACCACGGCGGTGCAGTCGTCGCGCTGCGCGACCGCATCGTTGAACGCACGGATCGCCATCGTGTCCGTCGACGTGTCGTCGGGGTCGACGACCGCGCCGCTCCAGAGCACGTTGTCGACGAGGATCGCGCCACCGTCGACGACGCGCGGGAGCAGCAGGTCGAGGTACGTCGCGTAGCCGGCCTTGTCGGCGTCGATGAACGCGAGGTCGACGTGCGGTTCCTCCGGGAGCGCCGCGAGTCCGTCCGCGGCCGGACCGAGCCGCACCTCGATCCGGTCCGCGACGCCGGCTGCCTCCCAGGCCTCGCGCGCCGTGGCGAGGTACGTGTCGACGAGTTCGAAACAGATCAACCGCCCGCCGGCCGGCAGCCCGCGTGCCAGCCAGAGCGCGGACATCCCCGTGAACGTGCCGACCTCGACGACGGTCCGGGCACCGCTGATCGAGACGATCGCCTCGAGGAACCGGCCCTGGTCGCCGCCGATGTTCATCGCCGCGCTCGCGCCGAATCGTTCGCGCGTCCGCTCGGCGAGCTGCTCGGAGACCACGTCGCCACGGGGGTTGGCGTGCTCCACGGCGTAGGCGTGCACGGCGGGGTCGATACCGAACGACTTCACCGCCCGAGCCTGCCACACGTGCGCCGGCACGGGCGAGCGGTCCCCTCCACGCGACGGAGCGCGCGGTTTGAGGCGCTCCGGCGCGGGGTATGCGCGAGGTCGACGGGCGGCTGAGCAAGCCCAACCACAAGGAGTACGACCAATGACCGACCTCTGGAACTACCGGCCGGACGCGAAGGCGACCGACGTCGACCTCGTCGGGTACGACGTCGAGGCCACCGACGGCCACATCGGCACGATCGACGATTCGAGCGCCGAGTTCGACGATGCCTACCTCGTCGTCGACACCGGCTTCTGGATCTTCGGCAAGAAGCGGGTCATCCCCGCCCGGGCCGTGAAGCAGATCAACGTCGACGACGAGAAGGTCTTCATCGACATGACCAAGGAGCAGGTCGAGGGCGCCCCGGACCATCACGCCGACTGGCGTGACCCGGAACACCGCGGGGTGATGGGCGCCTACTTCGCCCCGTTCATCTACTGATCTCACGCTGACCCGACGCGGGCCCGATCGCACGACGTGGTCGGGCCCGCGGCGCGTCCGAACCGGCCGCCGCAGCTTGACGAAACCTTGACGATGAGGCGACGCGTTCCGATGCGGTCGCGACGCATCCGGCGGGCCATGATCGGGGCGTGACGAACGCTCCGTCCACGTTCACCGACGCCCTGCTCGATCTGCGGCGGGCCGGCAGGGCGATCATCCTGACGACCCTCCGCGGTGACTGGTGACCGTACTGCTGCGGCCAGCTCGTGCGGCTGGCGTTCGAGACGGATCGGATCCACGACGCCGGCGGTGAGGTGATCGCGATCAGCGTCGACGACGACGAACGCCAGGCCGCGATGTTCGCCCGCTGGCCGACGCCGCACGTGCGCTACGTCTCGGACCCGGACGGCGTGACGTTCCTGCGGCCGCTCGGCCTGTACGACCCCGAAGAACGTGGCGGCATCGCCCTCCCGGGCACACTCGTGTTCGACCCCGACGGCACCGAGGTCTACCGCCATCGCGGACGTGACTTCGCCGATCGGACACACGACGAGGAGGCCTACGTCGCGCTCGAGGGCCTCGGCCTCGACCCGATCGACCCGCCGGCCGGCGGCCCTGTCGGCGCGGTCGACGTCGAACAGCGCGGTGTGTTCCAGCCCCGGATGCTCGGCGCGTACTTCCGCGGCAACCGTTCCGCGGTGAACGCGCTGAGCCGGCGCGCGGTCGGCGACGAGACGCAGGCACTCGCCCGGGAACACCGGCTGATGTGTGATGTCACGCTCGCTGCGTGGGATGCAGTACGCGCCCGCTGACCGCGAGCTGGCCTGGCCGGCCACGAGCCGCTCATCACCGAGCGCGACCCGACGGCCGGCGTCGTGAACGTCAGGTCGGTGCCGGTGTCAGCACGTCGATGATCGCCCGCGGGCTGCGCCGCTCGGTCAGCCGCACCGCCAGCAACCCGGTCGAGCTGTACGGCCCCGGATGGACGATCGCGTGGCCGATCGCGGCGACGATGCGGTCGTGCTCCGCGATGCGTGCCGCCGCCGCAGCAGGCTCCGCGGTTGCGAGGAACGTCGCCAGCTTCCACGCCTCGCCCCTGGCGCGGGCGATGCTGAAGTTGATCACCGCGCGATCGACCGCCCCGGACACCTCGTCGACGAAGCGGTAGAGCGGTGAGATGCGGTTCAGCTGGCCCTGGATCGCTGCCACGTGGCTCGCGAGGACGCGGTTGATCTCGTCGAAGTCCTGACGCAGGCCGGTGATCGCCGGGCCGGGCGCGACGTGCGCCGATGCGATTCCGAGGTCGAGGTTGATGTGTGCGTTCATCCCGAGCAGCAGGTGCTGGAGCACCGTCGGCCGCCACCGCTCGCCGGCGTCGAACGCCACCTGCCAACTCGCGCTCGGGCGATCGTCCGCCGCATCGCGCTCGAACCGCTCCCACGCGTCGAGGTACCGGCGCGCGAAGACGGTTGTCAGGTCGACCAAGCGATCGGGCGTCGCGAACGCACCGGCCACCAGGCGTGCCCGGACGACGTCGGTGACGCCGAGATACATCGCTGCGAAGTAGCCGGCTGCACTGTCGCGTTCGGACGCCGAGGTCACGATCGACCGCATCGCAGCCGCAACCTCGTCCAGCTTGTCGGCGTTGGTCACCGGGTGGTCACCACTGGTCGTGTCGACGTTCGCGGCATCGGCGCCAGCCTGCCACGCCGGAGCAACCACCTGCACGATCCACTCGCGTCCGTCCGCCGGCCCGGGCCTGTCGACATCGGTCGCGGCGTGCGCGAAGATCGAAAGTCCGCGGCACGCTCCAGCGCGCCGGGAGTGGAGGGGAAATCATGTTCCGCACGATCCGTTCGCGTCGCGTCGCAGCGCTCGCCGCCGCGCTGGCGCTCGCCGCAACCGCGGCATTTGCCAACCCGGTCGACGCCGGCGGCAAGGGCCAGCCGGACCCGGTCCGGTTCGCCACGTTCAACGCCTCGCTGAACCGAGGCGCAGCCGGCGCACTGGGCATCGAGCTCGCCGCGCCGGGCAGCGCCCAGCCCGACGTGATCGCCGAGATCATCCAGCGGGTGCGCCCCGAGGTGCTGCTGATCAACGAGTTCGACTTCGATCCGGCCGCACTCGCCGACTTCCAGGCGAACTACCTGTCGGTGCCACACGGCAGCGCCGCGCCGATCGTCTACCCGTACACGTTCATCGCCCCGTCGAACACCGGCATCTTCTCCGGGTTCGACTACGACAACAGTGGTGCCGCCGGCGACTTCACGCCGAACGACTCCTACGGGTTCGGCTTCTTCCCCGGCCAGTTCGGCATGGCGGTGCTGTCGATGCACCCGATCGACCACGCCAACGTGCGCACCTTCCAGATGTTCAAGTGGAAGGACATGCCCGGTGCGCTGCTGCCCGACGACCCGGCGACCGCCGCCCCGGGCGACTGGTACACGCCCGGACCGGAGCTCGACTCCTTCCGGCTGTCGTCGAAGAGCCACTGGGACGTGCCGATCCAGGTCGGCAAGAAGACGGTGCACTTCCTCGTCAGCCATCCGACGCCGCCGGTGTTCGACGGCCCCGAGGATCGCAATGGCACCCGAAACCACGACGAAATCAGGTTCTGGGCGGACTACGTCGGCCCCGGGGCCGCCCAGGGCAGCTACATCTACGACGACAACGGCAACGTCGGCGGGCTGCAGCCCGGTTCGATGTTCGTCATCGCCGGCGACCAGAACTCCGACCCGCTCGACGGCGACAGCATCCCCGGCTCGATCCAGCAGTTGCTCGACCATCCCCGGGTCAACACGAAGGTCACGCCGTCCAGCGCGGGCGGAACCGAGCAGTCGGCGCTCCAGGGCAACGCGAACACGCTGCACCTCAGCGACCCCGCGTTCGACACCGCCGACTTCTTCGACGGGTTCCCGCCGGCGCCGTTCGGTGGTGCCCCCGGCAACCTGCGCGCCGACTACGTGCTGCCCAGCAAGCAACTGCGGATCACCGACGCCGGCGTGTTCTGGCCACTGTCGACCGATCCGCTGTTCCCGCTCGCCGGCACATTCCCGTTCCCGTCCTCGGACCACCGCCTGGTCTGGGTCGACGTCAGCCACGGCGGCTTCGGATAGCAGGCGCGACGGTCGGCGGCGCGTCGTCCGGCGCCCGCCGGCCGGCCACGCGTTCTCCGACCCTCGTGAGATCGGCTACGTTCGCGCGTCGGCGGGAGGGAACAGGTTGCTTGCCGCCACGACCATCCTCTGATTCGGGTCACTGATTCAGGTCACTGAGCAAGGGAGAGCACCATGTCCACGAAGCGAGCAGGCACCGCGCCGACCGCCCGCCGGCGAGTCGTCGTCGGTCTCACGGTCCTCGCGATGTCGATCGGCGCAGCCGCGTACGGGAACACGACGTCGGCGGCCAGCCACAAGGAGAAGAAGCCGAAGCGCGAGAAGGTCGTCGAACTCCAACTCCTGGCGTTCAACGACTACCACGGCCATGTCGAGGCGAACACGCCCGGCACGCTCGACGGCCAGCCGGCCGGTGGCGCCGCGTTCCTGTCGACGAAGCTGAAGCAGCTCCGCGAAGGCAACAAGTACAGTCTGACGGTCGCCGCCGGCGACCTGATCGGCGGCTCGCCCGCCTTCTCGGGCCTGTTCCACGACGAGCCGTCCGTGCACACGCTCAACGAGATGGGTCTCGACATCTCCGGCGTCGGCAACCACGAGTTCGACGAAGGCGTCGACGAGTTGCTGCGGATGCAGCACGGTGGTTGTCACCCCGTCGACGGGTGTTACTTCCCCGAGCCGTATCCGGGTGCCGACTTCCAGTGGCTCTCCGCCAACGTCGTCGAGACAGCGACCGGTCAATCGCCGCTGCCGCCGTACAAGATCGAGAAGATCAAGAACGTGCGCGTCGCGTTCATCGGCATGACGCTCGAGGCGACCGACACGCTCGTCGCAGCGTCGGGCATCGCCGGCTACGAGTTCCTCGACGAGGCCGAGACGGCGAACGCGCTCGTGCCGATCCTCAAGGCGCAGAAGGTCGAAGCGATCGTCGTGCTGCTGCACGAGGGCGGTTCGCAGACGCCCCCGCCCGGTGATCTCGACGCCTGCGTCGGCATCTCCGGCCCGATCGTCGCGATCAACGACGCGCTCGACCCCGAGATCGATGCGATCATCACCGGCCACACGCACCTGCCGTACAACTGCGTGCTCGACGACCCAGCGGGCGACCCGCGGATCGTCACGAGTGCCTACTCGTTCGGCCGGGTCGTCACCGAGGTGAACCTCGTGCTCGACCGCAAGACGCGTGACGTCCGCCGCGATCTCAGCTCTGCGGCCAACCACGCCGTGATCCAGGCGGGCCCCGCTGTTCCGGCAGGCGCCCGTTCCCTCACGCCGGACAACACGCCGGTCGAGGCGGATCCTGCGATCCAGTCGATCATCGAAGAGTGGCAACCGCTCGTCGACGCGGCCGGTGGGACGCCGATCGGCACGATCACCGCCGACATCACCCGCGGTGGAATCCCGACGGGTAGTGATCGCGGCGTCGAGTCGGCGGCCGGCAACCTCGTCGCCGACGCCCAGCTGTGGTCGACGTCGGCCAACGGTGCCGATGTCGCATTCATGAACCCGGGCGGTGTCCGGTCGGACCTCACATACGCCCAGTCCCAGGATCCACCGGAAGGCGACGGTGTCGTCACGTTCGGCGAGGCGTTCACGTTCCAGCCGTTCGGCAACACCCTCATCACGTACGCGATGACGGGGGCGGAGATCATCTCCGTGCTCGAAGAGCAGTGCCAGCCGGCCGGTTCGAGCCGGCCGTTCCTGCACCTCGGCGTGTCGGACGGGTTCACCTACGACCTGTCGAAGACGATCGCGGCCGGTGACTGTGTTGCGGTCTCGATCACCAACGTCGAGCTGGACGGCGTCGCGCTGGACCCTGCGGCGACGTACAACGTGACGGTCAACAGCTTCCTCGCCGACGGCGGGGACAACTTCGTCACCCTCGGCGGCGTCACGTCGCCGCGGCTCGACGGTGGCAACGACCTCAACGCGCTGACGAACTACCTCGGCACGTTCGGGCCGGTGGCGCCACCATCCATCGATCGGGTCAACGAGGTCTAGGAGTCGACCCACTGCCTCACGGGGCAGTGATCACACGCTGACGACCCACCGCCCGCCAGCGGTGGGTCGTCACGCGTGCGTGGCGAGCACCTGCTCGACCAACTCCTGGACGGCGAGCGCCTCGGCGAACGTCGCGATGCGGTGCGGTTCGCCGCGCAGCATCTTCGCCAGCTCGCCGAGCTGAGCCGCGTACGCGTCCGCCGCCAGCGCGGCCCGATCGGTGCTCAACCGATCGACCCACTCGCCGCCGTCGGTCGCCTGCAGCCGGTACCAGTCCCAGATCCGCAACGACCCGGACGTCCCTCGGATCGTCAGGTCGACGACGTCCGGGCCGACGCCGCCGCTCGTGCCGGACATCACCACGGGGACACCGTCGGCGTCGAAACGGGCGAAGGCGTCGGTTTCACTGAGCACTCCGCTCGGCCCGTCGGCGAACGTCACCGCAGCGGTCCCGAGCGTGACCGGGCCGAGTGTCCGGCCGGCGACGAAGAGGAAGTGCGACACGACCTCACGGATCCAGCCGCCCTGATCCCGGCGCGTCAACCACTGCGCGTTCGCGTGCCATGCCCGCGGCCACTCGGCGAAGTGCAGCCGGAGGTCGCCGCGCACGACGTCTCCGATCTCACCGGCCCGGACCAGCGCGGCGAGTTCCGTCGCGGACGGCGCGGCGCTGAACACGAAGTTGACGCCGGCGGGCAGCCCGCTCCGTGCAACCAGTGCGACGAGGGCCCGGCTCTCGGCGACGTCGATGCCGAGCGGCTTCTCGCAGAAGATCGCCGTGTCGGCGGCAACGCACGCCGCGGCGTACTCGCGATGGAACAGGGGCGGCACGGCGATGTAGACCGCATCGGCTGTATCGATCACGGCCGCGGCATCCGCCATGATGTCGACCGCATCCGCGTTTTCGGCGCAGGCGCCTGCGTCGGGATCCCACGCCGCGACGAGGTCGAAGTCGGCATGGCGGCCGAATTGCTCGACGAAGCGGGAGCCGACGGTGCCGAGGCCGATGATGCCGACGCGGTGAGCCATCGCGCGATTCTGCCAGGCGCTGCGCGCCGCAGGGCGCGCCGGCCGTCGACCGAACCCCGGTGTCAGGCCGCGTGGCCCGCCGTGCTCACCCACGCCCGGGCGAGCGCGTCGCCCTGGTCGTAGGCCAGACCGTGGCACTCCTTCGCGCGCGCCGGATCGAACAGGTGGTCCGGTCGGCGCACGAGTGCGGCGATGTCGGACGTCGGACGCACGACGGTCACCTCCGCGCCGCGGTGACGACGTTGCCACGCCTCGATCTCCCGGACGGTGCGCCGTTCGATCAGCCGGCCGGCCGGGCCGAACATCGGGCCGGACATCGGGAGTACGACGAGCAGCCGTGCGGCTCGATCGCCGAGGTCGGCGCTCGCCATCGATCGCAATCCGCCGTCGACGTAGCGGACGCCATCGATCCGCTGCGGGGCGAGCATCCCCGGTACGGCCGACGACGCGGCGACCAGGTCGGCGACGCGGTGCTCGTCCCCGCGCAGGGTCTCCCGTCGCAGCGTCGGCAGCGCGACGACGCCGGCGCGCACCGACGGACACAACGTGTCGGCGCCGAACACGGCGCGGCAGATCGCGGCCATCCGGCCCCGGCGCAGGTCCGGGCGACGTGGAATCTCGTCCTGGAAGCCCTCGAACGTGTCGATGAAGCGCATTCCGAGCGCGAGGTGGGCCGCGGCCCAGGCGCCGGCAGACGTCCCGAGCGCGGCGGCGCGGCCGACGTCGATGCCCGCGTCCACGAATGCCTCCGCGATGCCGAGGTTGAACGCGATGCCGAAGACGCCGCCACCCCCGAACACGGTCGCGAGCTCGGTGGGGCGCCGTCCGGCGAAGGCGGTACTCGCAGGCGGTTCTGCGGCTCGCCGTTCGCTCGTGGTCACCTTCGTCACCTCCGTCTGCGTGTCCGCAGTGGTGTCAGCGGCGTGTCCGACACCGAGTGCTGCCGGATCGTCGATTCGTGGCACCGTCTTCGGGGCCACACCAAGAGATCGGAACAATCGGCAATCGGCTTGACACATTTCTTGACGATGTCCAGAAACCCCAGCGCAGGAGCGACGCATCTCGCGCCCTACTGTCGTGAGATGACCACGCTCGCCGATCACCTCGGGGCGATCGCCCGCGATGGCTACACGATCGTTGCCGATGTGTTCGACGCGGCACGGGCGGCGGCGATCGTCGCCCGGCTCGACGAGCTCGAGGGCGCGCTGGGGGTCACGCCGGCGGCGAACACGTTCGAGGGCGTCGACACGGTGCGGATCTACAACCTCCTCGCCCACGGCGCGCTGTTCGAACAGATCGCCACCGACCCGATCGTGCTGCCGATCGTCGAAGGCGTGCTCGACTCCGAGTGCCTCGTGTCGACGATCTCGTCGATCGCGATCGGGCCCGGCGAATCGGCACAACCGATCCACGCCGACGATCAGATCATGCCGCTCGACAAGCCGCACGTCGCGACCGTGTGCAACTCGATGTGGGCGCTGACGGACTTCACCGAGGCGAACGGGGCGACGCGGATCATCCCGGGCAGCCACCTCGCCGACCACTCGCCGGAGTACGGCGCGTCGTTCGAATCCGTGCCCGCTGAGATGCCCCGGGGCAGTGTCCTCGTGTGGCACGGCTCGCTCTGGCACGGAGGGGGAGCGAACACGACCGGCGAACGGCGCTGCGGCATCGCGATGAACTACTGCGCAGGATGGGTCCGCCAGCAGGAGAACCAGCAGCTCGGGCTGCCGCTCGACACGATCCGCACGTTCGACCGCAGGCTGCAACGGCTGTGCGGGTTCGGCACGTACCGCGGATTGATCGGCCACATCGACAAGCAGACACCGGCCCGGCGCCTGCTCGGCGGGCAGTCGGACGACGGCATGGTCTGGGACGCGGCCCACGGCGGGCGCGCCGAGTAGCGGTCACCTCGGGTCCGGCACCTCGGTCGCCGCCGTCGGGATCGAGTCGACGCGCACCGGCAGGGACGCGAAGAACGCGTCCGCGTGACGTGCCGTCGCCTTCACCATGTAGGAGTTCAGCCCGTACCCGAGCGCTGCGCCCACGCCGAACGGGATCGCCCGGCCGACCGCCAGCGCCCCCCGCCGCGTCCCGTACCGGGTCACGATCGCGACACCGATCGCCTTGTTCAGCTGCCGGACGGTCTCGGCCGGCACCGAACGACCCGCCGAGCCGCCGAGCCCGCCGCCGAGTTCACTCGCCAGCTTCGTCACCATCGACGTCGCGCCGTCGCCGTACGTCAGGATCGACAACACCCACAGTCGCCGTTCCTCGACGGTGGCGTCGCGATGGCCGTGCAACGCGGCGATCGTCAAGACGAGGTCGGTGAGGCGTACGGTCGACCACGCCAACTCGAGCGCGAACGCGGCGGACGTCGTCGCGAGGCCGACGCCCGGCACGGCGGACGCACCGCCGGCGGCAGCGCCCGCGACGCCGAGCTCCTGGCGGAAGCCTGCCGTCACCGCCTGGACGCGGCCGTCGACGCTCGTGCCGTCCGCGGTGGCCGCACGCAGGAGCGCAGGGCCCCATCGCTGGTGCACGCCCTCTTCGACTGCCGCGACGATTCGCTGCCCGATCGCAGCGTGCGCGGGCGTCGCGTGCACGACTCGGGGCGCTCGTCTCGAGAACCTCGACGTGCGTCCCATCGACGAGATCGTAGGCGGCGCCGCCCCCGTGCCCGCCGCGCCGAAGTTTCGGCTTCAGTTGGGCGCTCAGCGGCCGATAGACGTGCGTGAACCGCCAGCTGCCCGGTGACTCCCGGGCGAACCATGTGCTCGGCCTCGAGCCGGCCCCGACGCCCACGCGATGGCTGCAGCGGCCGGTCCTCACGCGTCACGCGGACCGACATCTCGGCGCCCACCTCGACAAGGAATTGCGCGGGCTCGGCGACGTGCTGCACGACGTCGCGTTCCAGCCGCGTGATGCACGAGTCGACCATGTCGTCGTCGCGCCGTCGGGCATCTGGCTGGTGGACTCGATCCACCTCACGGGGCGCGTCGAGCGTCGAGCGCACGGCCAGCGCAACAGCGCCGAGCAGCGGCTGTATCTCGATGGCGTCGAGCGGATGGACCTCGTCGACCAGCTCGGCATCCTCCGCCACGCCCACGGCCGGCTGCGGGCGTTGGACGTCGGCGATGTGCCGATCCACCGCGTGGTCTGCGTCATCGACGCGGTCTGGCCGTTGATGGGTCGCCCGTTCCAGACCCGCGACGTGTGGATCACCTGGCCGCGCGCGCTGAGCGAGAAGGTCCGCTCGTCGGGCCTGCTGCCGATCGCCCGCGCCCGGGAGATCGGCCAGCTGATCCGCGAGCGCGTCCCCGAGCACGCCTGAGCCCGCTGGCACCGGATTCACAAGAGCACTAGGGTGGGGGCGACGTGCGAGGGGCCCTCGCGCGAAGGAGGCCACCGTGACCGCCATTCCCGCCCTGGTTCAGGCGCTGCTCGGATCGGACGCCGTCGCCCACGTGTGGACGACCAACCGGGACGGCAGTCCGCAGGTGTCGGTCGTCTGGGTGATCGCCCAGGGAGACGAGGTCCTGTTCGGCACCGACGCACGCAGCGAGAAGGCGAAGAACCTCGCCCGCGACTCGCGGATCATCCTGTCGATCGAGGACGAGGAGCGCAACGAGCGCGGCTATCAGCGGCACCTGGTGATCCGCGGCCGGGCGCGGATCGAACCCGGCCCGAACCCCGAGCTGATGGACCGGCTGGCGATGAAGTACACCGGTCTGCGCCGCCACCCGCTCGCCCTGCGTGACTCGCCCACGAGTGTGGTCGTCCGCGTCGAAGTCGACCGGTTCAGCGGCGTCGGGCCCTGGATCGAAGCCGACGCGGACGCGACACTCGCGACGCAGTCCTGACGCCGCGCGGCGACGGCGCCCGCCGCCGCGTGCGGCCGAAATCTCACGGTCGCGTGGTCGTCGCGCGCTCATCGTGGTCGTGACGGGGCGATCCAGCCCGCGCGTCGCCCGCGATCGACCTGAAACGACCCCTGATTCGCCCAATGCAGGCCTCATGTCGGGCAGTTCACGGACCGATGAATCAAGTGGAGGTCAAGACGTTGGCACAGGAGCACGCGCGCGAGGCAGGCAGGTGGGCTGGGCGCCCGCGCGCGGCTCGGCTGATCAGGATCATCGCGTGGATCTTGCCGATCGCGGTGTCCGTCCTCGCGACGCACTACGTCGCGCGCGCGGTGACCAGGCCGCCGGGGGTCGCGCCGACGGTCATCTGGTTCATCGCGCTGACGCTCGTCGCGACCTCGGTGCTCTATCTCGCGGACAAGGCCGCCCGCCGCTTGCTGCCACTCGCAGCACTGCTCCAGCTCTCGCTCGTCTTCCCTGATCGGGCGCCGTCGCGCTACCGGGCCGCGTTGCGCACCCAGACCGTGCGACAACTCGAGATGCGGGTCGCCGAGATCAAGGAGCGTGGCCTGCCCGACGACGCCACGGAGGGCGCGGAGACGCTGATCGAACTCGTCGCGGCGCTCAGCGCTCACGATCGCCTGACCCGCGGTCACGCCGAACGCGTTCGCGCGTACAGCCGGATGATCGGCGAGGAGATGGACCTCAAGGACGAGGATCTCGAGTTGTTGCAGTGGGCAGGGTTGCTGCACGACGTCGGCAAGTTGTTCGTGCCGGGCGAGATCCTGAACAAGCCCGGGCGGCTGACCGACGAAGAGTACGACGTGATCAAGCAGCATCCGGGCTGGGGCGCACAGCTGTGCGAGCCGCTGCGCGGCTGGCTCGGTGACTGGGTCGACGCGGTCGGCGAGCATCACGAGCGGTGGGACGGCAAGGGCTACCCGAACGGGCTGGCCGGCGAGGAGATCAGCCTCGCGGCGCGCATCGTCTCGGTCGCCGATGTGTTCGACGTGATCACGAGCGTTCGCTCGTACAAGCAGGCCGGTGGCGCCGCCGCGGGTCGCGAAGAACTGGCGCGGTGCGCCGGCACGCAGTTCGACGATCACGTGGTCCGGGCGTTCCTCAACGTCTCGCTGGGGCGACTGCGCATCGCGATGGGCCCGCTGTCGTGGCTGGCGCAGCTCCCGATGGTCGGCAGCACCCCGATCGCGCCCGTCATCGGCGGCGCCGCCAGTGTCGCGGCGACGGCCGCGACACTCGTCGTCGGTGGCGTGCTGGACAACGCGCCGCAGGAGTTCCAGCCGGTCGTCGACGCGGCCGCTCCGGCCGTGACGACCACGGCGCCCGTGGAGACCCTGCCGCCGCCGACCAGCCTCGAGATCGTCGTCGACACCACGACCCCGCAGCCGACCACGACCACCACCACCACAACGACGACCACCACCACCACGACCACGACGACCGCGCCGCCGACCACCGCGCCCGCCGCGACGGTGCCGGCCACGACGGTTGCACCCCCGATTGCGGTGAACGACTCGCTCGAGACCGACGAGGGCGCGACGATCGTGTTCGACGTCGGCGCGAACGACGAACGCGCCGCCACGGCACGGGTCGCCTCGCCACCGGACCACGGAACGGTGACCCACCTGGGCGGCACGCGGTTCGAGTTCGCGACCCCCGACGACTGGTTCGGCAGTACCGAGTTCACGTACACGATCGAGGACGGCGCCGGCAACACCTCCTCGGCGGTCGTCACGATCACGGTTCGCCCGACACCGGACGCACCGGTCGCCGTCGCCGACACCGCCTCGGTCGACGAGGACGGCGTCGTGACGATCGACGTGCTCGCCAACGACCGCGACGGCGACGGCGACGCACTGTCGATCATCGCCGTCAGCAGCGACGACGGGGTGGCGACCACCGACGGGCGCACGATCACGTATCGGCCCGCACCGACGACGTTCGGCACGCACACGGTGACGTACGAAGTCGCGGACGGCACCGGATTGAGCGCCATCGGCACGGTGACGGTGACGGTCGCGCCACGCAACTCGCGCCCACAGCTCGCAACGATCGGCGACCGCACCGTCGACGAACTCGCCCGTCTCACGTTCACACTCACCGCCACCGACGTCGACGTGCCGGCAGACGTGCTCACGTTCTCGGCGAAGGGTCTTCCGTCCGGGGCGACCCTGAACTCGGCGACCGGTGTCTTCGCGTGGACACCCAGCGAAACGCAGGGTGCGACGAGCTTCCTCGTGACGTTCACCGTCTCCGACGGCGAGCTCACCGACTCCGAGTCGATCGCGCTCCTGGTCAACGACGTCAACACCGCCCCGGTGCTCGGCCCGATCGGCGACCGGACGGTCGACGAACTGGCGGCGCTGGCGTTCACCGTCGGAGCCTCCGACAGTGACCTGCCGGCCGACGTTTTGACGTTGGCGGCGACGGGCCTCCCGGCCGGTGCGACGTTCGACAGCGCGAGCGGGGCGTTCGCGTGGACGCCGACCGAAGCCCAGGGCGGCCTCGCGGTGCCGGTCACGTTCTCGGTGACCGACGACGGGGCCGGCTCACTCACGGACACCGAGACGATCACGATCACGGCCAACGACGTCAACGGTGCCCCGGTGCTCGGCCCGATCGGCGACCGGACGGTCGACGAGCTGGTGGCGCTGGCGTTCACCGTCGGAGCCTCCGACGCGGACCTGCCGGCCGACGCGCTGACGTTGGCGGCGACGGGCCTGCCCGCCGGTGCGACGTTCGACAGCGCGACCGGGGCGTTCGCGTGGACGCCGACCGAAGCGCAGGGCGGTCTCGCGGTGCCAGTCACGTTCTCGGTGACCGACGACGGGGCCGGCTCGCTGACGGACACCGAGACGATCACGATCACGGTCAACGAGGTCAACACCGCGCCCGTGCTCGCACCGATCGGCGACCGCACGGTCGACGAGACCGAACCACTCACCTTCACGCTCAACGCGATCGACGCGGACGTGCCGGCCGACGGGCTCTCGTTCTCCGCGACCGGTCTGCCCACCGGCGCGACGCTCGACCCCGCGACCGGCGCGTTCGCATGGACGCCGACCGAGGCACAGGGTGGAGCGACGTACCCGATCACGTTCCGGGTGACCGACGACGGTGCGGGAGCACTGTCCGATGCCGAGACGATCGACGTCACGGTCACCGAGGTCAACACCGCCCCTGTGCTCGCGCCGATCGGCGACCGCTCGATCGATGAGCTCGTGACGCTCGCCTTCACCCTCACTGCCTCGGACGGCGACATTCCAGCCGACTCGCTCGCGTACTCGGCGACCGGGCTGCCAGTGGGCGCGACACTGGACGCGTCGACCGGCGACTTCGCATGGACGCCGGCCGAGACCGACGACGGCGACCACGCGATCACGTTCAGCGTCACCGACGACGGAACTGGTGCGCTCGTCGACTCCGAGTCGATCACCGTCACCGTGAACGAGGTCAACACGGCCCCGGTGCTCGCCACGGTCGGCGACCGTTCGGTCGACGAAGCGGCCACGCTCGCATTCACGTTGACGGCGACCGACGGCGATCTGCCCGCCGAGACCGTCACCTTCTCCGCCTCCGGGTTGCCGGCCGGGTCGACACTCGACGCGGTGACCGGCGACTTCACGTGGACGCCGTCGGAAGCCCAGGGTGGGGCGACGTTCACCGTCACGTTCACCGCGACCGACGACGGCGCGAGCCCGCTGGCCGATTCCGAGACGATCGCGATCACCGTGAACGAGCTCAACAGTGCGCCGGTGCTCGCTCCGGTCGGGGACAAGAACGTCGACGAATCCTCGCCGCTGGCATTCACGCTGAACGCCGTCGACAGCGACGTGCCCGCTGACTCGCTCGCGTTCTCCGCCACCGGTCTGCCCGCCGGCGCGACACTCGACCCCGTGACCGGTGACTTCGTTTGGACCCCCACCGAGTCGCAGGGCGCAGCAAGCTACCTCGTCACGTTCACGGTGACCGACGACGGCACCGGTGCACTCTCCGACAGCGAGACCATCGCGATCCTCGTCGGCGAGACGAACCAGGCGCCCACCCTCGCGCCCGTCGGGGATCGTTCCGCCGACGAACTCGCCCCGCTGACGTTCACGCTGACCGCGACCGATCCGGACCTGCCGGCCGACGGGCTGACGTTCACCGCGTCCGGGCTGCCCGCCGGTGCGACGCTCGACCCGGTGACCGGCGCCTTCTCGTGGACGCCCGCCGAAACCGACGACGGCCCGCACGTGATCACGTTCACGGTGACCGACGACGGCGCCGGTGCGCTGGCCGACTCCGAGACGATCACGATCACCGTCGACGAGGTCAACTCGAATCCGGCGCTCGGAGCGATCGGCGACCGGTCGGTCGACGAGCAGGCGACGTTGGCGTTCACCCTGGCAGCGACCGATTCCGACGTGCCGGCGAACGGGCTGACGTTCTCCGCAACGGGGCTGCCGGCCGGTGCGACGCTCGACCCCGTCACCGGTGATGTCTCATGGACGCCGGCCGAGGCGCAGGGCGGCATCGCGTACCCGGTCACGTTCAGCGTGACCGACGACGGCGCGGGAACGTTGAGTGACAGCGAGTCGATCACGATCACGGTCGATGAGGTGAACACGGCCCCGGTGCTGTCGCCGATCGGCGACAAGTCGGTCGACGAACTCGTCGCACTGTCCTTCACCGTGGCGGCCACCGATGGTGATCTGCCCGCCGACGGTCTCACCTACACGGCGTCCGGGTTGCCCGCCGGCGCAACGCTCGATCCGGTGACGGGCGACTTCTCGTGGACGCCGTCCGAACCTCAGGGACCGGCGAGCTACCTCGTGACGTTCGTCGTCACCGACGACGGCACGGGCGCCCTGACCGACACCGAAGACGTCGCGATCCTCGTCTCGGAGGTCAACACCGCCCCCGTACTCGCCGCGATCGGCGACCAGACCGTCGACGAGCAGACGGCGCTGACCTTCACCGTGTCGGCGTCCGACGCCGATCTCCCGGCGAACGGCCTCACCTACACCGCGTCCGGGCTGCCTGCCGGCGCGTCGCTCGACCCCTCGACCGGCGCCTTCGCGTGGACGCCCGCCGAGTCGCAGGACGGCGATCACGCAATCACGTTCACGGTGACCGACGACGGTGCGGGCGCCCTCGACGACACCGAGACGATCACGATCACCGTGAGCGACGTCAACACTGCACCGGTGCTCGGCGCAATCGGCGACCGAGCCGTCGACGAGCTGGCAGCACTCGCGTTCACGCTGACCGCGACCGACGCCGACGTCCCCGCCAACGGGCTGTCGTACTCGGCGGTCGGCCTGCCGGCCGGCGCGACACTCGACCCGTCGACCGGCGACTTCGCCTGGACGCCCTCCGAGGCCCAGGACGGCACCCATCCGATCACGTTCACCGTCACCGACGACGGGGCCGGTGCCCTGTCCGACTCGGAGGCGATCACGATCACGGTCAACGAGGTCAACAACCCCCCGGTGCTGGCCGGAATCGCTGATCAGGCGAGCTACATCGGCGAAGCGATCAACCTGACCGTCACGGCGTCCGACCCGGATGTCCCACCGAACAACCTGACGTTCTCGGCCACCGGGTTGCCCGCCGGTCTGAGCATCGACGCCGTCACGGGTGTCATCTCGGGGTCGCCGACGAGCGTCGCGACGTACTCGGTGACGGTGACGGTCACCGAGACGGATGGTTCGCCGACGAACTTGAACGACGCGCAGGTCGTGGCGTGGACCGTCAACGCACTGCCGAACATCGTGATCAGCGAGATCACGACGATTGGCCCGGGTGGTGTGGCCGACGAGTTCATCGAGCTGTACAACCCCACGTCGACCCCCGTCAACATCGGCGGGTGGGAGATCCGCCGTTCCGACGGGAACAACACGCCGTTGCCGACGATCGTGATCCCGAACGGCACGAACATGGCCGCGAGCGAGTACTACCTCCTCGCCGAGTCGAGTGTCGCCGCGGCGCTCGGTGCGGACCTCGCGTACACCGGCGAGCTCCCGAAGGGGGCCGGTGTGGCCCTGTTCACGAAGACGGGCGTCGAGGTCGACGCGGTCGGCACGGGCCCCGTCCCGTGGCAGGACGGACTCGGTTCGACTTATGGCGAGGGAACGCACCTTCCGCCGCTCGACGGAATGGTGGCCCAGAGCTACGAGCGGCGCTCGGGTGTCGGTCACTGCATCGACGTCGGCGACAACTCCACCGACTTCTTCCACAACTTGACGACTCGGAACCCTCAGAACTCGAGTGTGACCGAGGCGTGCGGGACGCCCCCGCCGTTCGTGCCACCACCGCCGGCTGATCACATCGTGATCAGCGAGTTCCGCTTCGACGGCCCTGGGGGCGGCAACGACGAGTTCATCGAGCTGTACAACCCGACCGCGGCGACGATCAACCTGACCGGCTACGTCCTGCGCAACCAGAACAACGACATCGTCGCGGTGCTCGCCGGGTTCATCGACAGCGGTGAGCATCTCCTCATCGCCAGCGTGCCCTTCCAGGTCAACAACGGCATCACGCCCGACATCTGGCAGGCCGGTTCCGTCCAGAACAATTCCGGGGTGTACCTCCTCGATGCCTCCTCCACCGTGGTCGACGCGGTGTCGACCGGCGGCCTGTCACAGACCGAGGGCACGCCGCTGCCGCCGATCGGCGGGCGCGTGATCCAGAGCTACGAGCGCCGCATCGGAGCTGCGGGTGGCAACTGCGTCGACACCGACGTCAACGCAGACGACTTCTTCCACAACCTCTTCTCCAGCAACCCGCAGACGCTCGCCGACCCGCCGGTCGCCTGCGGCTCCTGAGCGCAGACAATCCCTGGTCAGCGATGATCGCGCGCTCGGTCCGGGCGCCGACACGCTGCGTCGCGTACACTCGCGACGAATGGCATCCCCCCCACCACGCGACGCCGGTGTCCACGCACCGAGCGACGCCCGACGGACCGATCGTCGCCCGACGATTCTCCCGCCGACGCGCGTCGTCCTCCCGAGCGCCCCTGGGGAGGAATCGGTATCGGCGGCCACGATCGGTGAGCGGCATGCGGCCTCGCCCGAGCTGTCCGTCACGCTGGAGTCGGTGGTCACCGGCGAGGACGCCGAGAAGCTCTGGAACACCTACCACGTCAACTTCGCCCCACTCGGCGAACTCGCAATGCTGCAACACGTGTTTTCGCGCGAAGAGATTCTCGACGAGCTCGCCAACCCGAAGATCACCAAGATCGTCGGTTGGGCGGGAACCGAACCGGCCGGTCTCGGCATGGTCACGAACGACCTCGAGAGCGTCCCGCAGATCTCCCCGGACTTCCTCCGCGCCCGATATCCCGACCACGCCGCGGACGACAGGATCTACTACGGCATTCTCGTCGCCGTGTCGCACCGGCAACGTGGGCTGACGCTGTTCAACCGCATCTACACCGAGCTGTGGCAGGTCGCCGCGAAGGCCGGCGGCATCCTCGCGTTCGACATCTGCCAGTTCAACCGCGACGCGTTCGACACCGACTCGCTCGTCGGGCGGATCGCATCCAGCTTTCCCGATGGCACCGTGTCGATCGCCGATCAGCAGACCTGGTACATCGCGGAGTTGCCGCGACCGATCGAACAGATCTGAGTCGTCGGCGTCAGGTCGTGCGCTCGGCGTCGCGACACCGCCGTTGCGACATCGTCATGCGACGGATCTTGCCATCGAGGTTGACCATCGTGGCAACGACCTCCTCGGGCGGTACGCCGGGCGAGAACAGGAAGCCCTGGAGCTGATTGCAGCCGAGCTCGATCAGCAGTTCGGCCTGCTCGACGGTCTCGACGCCCTCCGCCACCGTGTCGAGGCCGATCGCCTTGGCCATCGCGATGATCGCAGCGACGAGCGATGAATCGGATTCGTTCTGGCCGAGCCCCATCACGAACGCCCGGTCGATCTTCACCCGGGCGACCGGGAACCGCTTCAGGTAGGCGAGCGAGGAGAACCCGGTGCCGAAGTCGTCGATCGCCAGCTTGACGCCGATCGCGAGCAGGCCCTGCATGACCGCGCTCGTCGTCAGCGTGTCCTCGATCAGCGTCGTCTCGGTGATCTCCAGCCACAGTGCCTCGCCGGGAAGACCGAAATCGTCGAGCACTCGTTGCGTCACGTCGACGATGTCGCTCGACAACACCTGGCGGGCAGAGAGGTTGACCGACACGTAGCAGTGTTCGGCGCCCGGGATGTTCTGCCGCCACCACGCGACCTGTCGACACGCTTCGGTCAGGACGTGCGTGCCGAGCGGGATGATCAGCCCGCACTCCTCGGCGACCGGAATGAACTGCCCGGGTGAGATGTTGCGGCCGTCGACCGACCAGCGCATCAGCGCCTCGAAGCCCTCGATGCGACCCGACAGGCCGCGCACGATCGGCTGGTACACCACCCCGATCTGGCTGCGGTCCAGCGCGTGCCGCAGCTCGCGCTCCATGTCGAGCCGCTCCTGGACCCGCTCCTTCATCGACGCGTCGTACACGGTGGTCGAGTTCTTGCCCGCTTCCTTCGAGCGGTACATCGCGGTGTCCGCCTGCTGGATCAGGTCAGCGGCTCGCCCGCGCAGCTCGGCAACCTGCTCGGCGGTCGTCGCCGACCGGGCGGCTTCGTCGCCGATGATCAGTGCGATACCGATCGACGCGGACGTGAACACCTCACCCGTCTCCAGGCGGAACGGTTCACGCAGAACGCGCCGGATCCTGTCGCCGAACGCCTTCGCGTCGTCGGGTGACGGCAGGCTCGCGACGATCGCGAACTCGTCGCCGGAGACTCGACCGACGACCTCGGTCGGGCGCACCGCATTGGCGATCCGCTCGGCGACGAGGATCAGCAACTCGTCACCCGCGCTGTGGCCCATCGAGTCGTTGATGTTCTTGAACTCGTCGAGATCGAGGAACAGCACGCAGGCGCTGTGCGCCGGATCCTGCAGGCGGACGACGATGTCGTCGATGATCAGCGAGCGGCTGGGCAGGCCGGTCAGCTCGTCGTGCGTCGCGCGCTCGAGGAGTTCGCTCTGCAGCAGTTCCTGTGACTTGATCGCCCGCACCATCCGAACGACCGCGGCCAGTGCGAGGATGGCGCACATCCCGGCCTGGATCCACAGCGACTCGCCGTCGTTCGGCGTCGCGACGACGATCAACGGCGCGAACAGCGCCAGCAACAGCGCAGCGAGGCGATCGGCGCCGAGAATCGACTTCGCCGTCCGGGCAACCCGCTCCTCCTCGTCGTCGGCGTGGACGTCCGGGTTGAGGGCGACCGAGCCGAACAGCGCCGCCACGGCGAGGTACGGCAGCTCGAGGATCTGGCGGGGGAGTGCGAGCGTTCCGACCTCGCCGAGGGCGAACACGAGGTCCCCGAGCACGAGGCAGAACGTGCCGGCCACGATGAACGAGAACCCCCTGCGCTGCTCGGAGGCCGCGAATGCGATCTGGGCTGCGAAGACGAGCAGACACGTCGAGATCGCGGGGTAGATCGCGATCGCCCACCGCGCCGCGATCGCCGTGTCCGCGAGGTCGAGCGTCGGGCCGATCAGCACTTCGTGGGCGATCAGCCCGGCGCCTGCGGTCAGGAGCACCGCGTCGAGCAGGACGTCGACGTCGCGGACCGGATTGCGCCGTTTGACGAAGCCGAACACGACGACGCCGAACAACGCATAGCCGGGAAGTGCGAAGAGGTCCGGCAGGAACGACCTCGCTCCCGTCAGGTCACCCGTGGCGTCGGTCGCGTCACGGACCACGCCGGCGATCGTCCACAGCAGGCCGACGACCAGCAGCGTCGCCCACGGCCAGATGATGCGCGGGCGGTGGCGCCGCAGACCGACGAATGCCATGACGACCGCAGCAGACGTGATCAGGGGGTATGTGAGCGTGCTCGCGATCCCGGTGGCGTGGACCGCACCGGCGACCGCGAACGCGGCGACGGCAATGATGTCGGGGCCGAATCGTTCGTTCTCGACCACGGCATCCCCACGATCGGCGAGCCGGTCCGAGGTGCGCCGGCGCGTGCGCCGGGACGCGGCCGGAACGATCGGAGTCGTCGTGATCGATTGCACCCTTGTCAATCGGCAGTGAACACGGGCTGCTTGAGGCGCCAACGAAGGAAATGCGAGGCGGTCAGTGCGCTTCGACGTCGCCGAGCGTGGCGCCGGCGTCCGTCTTCGGCGTCCTGACGTACTGCACGAGCAACACGACGCAGACGAGGCCGATCCACAGCAACGGGTTGCCCAAGACCCGGAGCACCAGA
>JAHEKY010000181.1 GCA_024644465.1 Ilumatobacteraceae bacterium
TGTCGTCGGCCGCGTCGTCCGTCGCGTCGTCGCCGGCATCATCGGTCGCGTCGTCGGCCGCATCGTCGGTCGCGTCGTCGGCCGCATCGTCGCCGGTGTCGTCGGCAACTGCGTCGTCGCCGGCGTCGGTGGTCACGGCACCGTCGTCGGTTGCGTCGTCGTCGTCACCTCCACACGACGCCACGACCAGCGACACCGCTGCGAGCACTGACCACGTCCGTGAGACACGCATGTCCCTCTCCCTCCGTTTGGACTCGGCTTCGAACATACTCCAGCCGATCGTCCGCAGGAACGGGCCTTCGGCCCTGGACAACCGTGTTTCCCGGGACCGAGCTCCGGGGGCCCGGCCCGGCCTGGTCGCACCCGGGTCGGCTCGGAGGGTCGACGGCGGTGACCGGATGTATCTGGACGGCGGCGCCGGACTCTGTGCGGAGGTGCAGTTGTGCAGCGACGAACGAACCGATCATCAGGCGACCGCGATCACGAGAACGGTGCTGTTCAGCGACGTGGTCGCGTCGACCGAGATCCTCCACGCCCACGGTGACGCGGCCTGGCTCCGGCTGGTCGACCGTCACACCCAGGCGGTGCAGTCGATCGTCGCCGGCGAGCGCGGGCAACTGGGCGGGTTCCTCGGCGACGGCTTCATGGTGCTGTTCGACGATCCCGGCGCCGCGGTGCGGTGCGCGCTCCGGCTCCGCGAGACCGCGGCGCGGCAGGACCCGTTCGGCATCCGGATCGGACTCGATCACGGCAGTGTGCTGCCGTACCGGGACGACTGGTACGTCGGGCTCACCATCCACATCGCGGCGCGACTGACCGATCGCTGCCGTGCCGGGGAGGTGCTCCTCTCGGACCGCTGCTACCACGCGGCCCGGACCCACGCCACGTTGCCCCCCGTGGTCTCGGCATCGACGACGATCAAGGGCGTCGACGGGCAGCTCCGGGTGCACGCCATCACCGCCCGCGATGCGCGATCGAACGCTCGCGACGAGCTCTCAGCCGATCGCCAGGCCGATCGAGAACAGCACGCCGTACGCCAGCTGCGTCCGACCCGTCGCTCCCAGCACCGGGATCAGCGCCCCGCCGCTCGCACCGCGTAGCACGGTCGTCGCCGGCGCGATCGCCGCGACCACGGCGACCAACGCGAGCAGCGACCAGGGGCGTCCGACGATGGCCGACACGATCACGGCCGCGAAGGCGCCGGCGATGAGGGCGACGTAGCACCACCGGGTCGCTCGGTCACCCAGGCGGACGGCGAGCGTGCGCTTGCCGACCTCGCGATCGGTCGGGATGTCGCGCAGGTTGTTGATCACGAGCAGGGCGCAGGCGAGGCAGCCGACACCGGTGGCCGCGATCCACGTGACGCCTGGCACCGACTCGATCGCGACGTACGCCGTCCCGACGGTGGCGACCAGTCCGAAGAAGACGAACACGAACACCTCGCCGAGACCGAGGTAGCCGTACGGCTTCGGGCCGCCGGTGTATCCCCAGGCCGCCAGGATCGCCACGGCGCCGACGGCGATCAGCCACCAGGTGGTCGTCGCCGCCAGGCCCACGCCGACGAGCGCTGCGAGCGCGAACGTGGCGAGCGCAGCCCGTTTGACCGCGCCCGGCGTCGCCGTCCCGGTCGCGACGAGACGCAGTGGGCCCACCCGCACGTCGTCGGTGCCCTTGACGCCGTCGCTGTAGTCGTTGGCGTAGTTGACCCCGATCTGGAGCAGCAACGAGACGGCCAACGCGGCGATCACCCGCCACCACACGACGCCGTCGCCGAACTCCGCCGTGGAGCCCGCGGCGCAGGCGGCGCCGACCGCGACCGGGACCACGGCCGCCGGGAGGGTCTTCGGTCGCGCCCCCGCCCACCAGTCCGCCGGCGCGGTCGACGGCACCGCCGAGTCGGGGTTCGGGGGGCTGGTCATGGGTGCGTCATGATGGGTCGATGAGCGAACTCTGGCAACTCGGAGCCCTCGATCTGGCGGCCGAGATCCGGTCCGGGAGGGCCAGCAGCCGTGAGGTGATGGAGGCCCATCTTGCCCGGGTCGACGCGGTCAACCCGCATCTGAACGCCATCGTCCGACGGCTCGACGAAGAGGCGCTCGCGGCGGCCGACGCCGCCGATGCCGCCGTCGCCGCCGGCGACGAGCTCGGACCACTGCACGGTGTGCCGTGCACGGTCAAGGAGAACATCGATCTGGCCGGCACGCCGACGACCCAGGGGGTTCCCGCCCTGGCCGACGCGGTCGCGCCGATCGACGCCCCGACCGTGGAGCGGATGCGCGCCGCCGGCGCGATCCCGTTCGCGCGCACCAACCTGCCCGATCTCGGTCTGCGCGTGCACACCGACTCGTCGCTCCACGGACTGACGCGGAACCCGTGGCATCCCGGCGTCACGGCCGGCGGATCGAGCGGTGGCGAGGCGTCGGCGCTGGCGGCCGGGATGAGCCCGATCGGGCTCGGCAACGACATCGGCGGCTCGCTGCGCAACCCGGCCCACTGCTGCGGCATCGCGTCGCTCAAGCCCACGATCGGCGTCGTCCCGATGGCAACCGTCGTGCCGCCCGAGGAACTGATGCTGGGCGCCCAGCAGATGCTCTGCGAGGGACCGATGGCCCGCGAGGTCGCGGACGTCCGCGCCGGACTGCGCGCCATCGCCGGCTGGAGTCCGCGCGATCCGCGGTCGGTCCCTGCCACGCTCACCGATCTCGGCGGCGGCGAGCAGGTCACCGTCGCCGCGATGGCCGATCCGCCCGGCGGTGCGACCCATCCCGACATCGCCGCTGCCGTCCGTCGCGCCGGCGATCTGCTCGCCGATGCCGGCCACGACGTGATCGAGGCGACACCTCCGGACTACGAGGAGACGTCGATGCTCTGGGCGATGCTCCTGATCGCCGACATCAACGCCCAACGCCCGCTGCTCGATCTGGCGATGTCCGAGCAGGCGCGATCGGTCGTCGACGGGCTGATCGAGCAGTACCCCACGCCGACACTCCAGTCGACGCTCGACCTCCAGGCGGCGCGTTTCCACCTGATGCGGACCTGGTCGGAGTTCTTCCTCGCGCATCCGGTGCTGCTGTCACCG
>JAHEKY010000182.1 GCA_024644465.1 Ilumatobacteraceae bacterium
ACGGCATCAACGACAACGTCGAACAAGACGTCGAAGAGGACCTGAACGACGCCGAGCAGGACATCGAAGACGGCGTCGACGAGGTCCAGGACGAGGTCGACGGCGACCCCGACGACGGCGGCGTCGACGAGTGACCTCCCGGCCGGCGGTCCGACCGCCGGCGTTGGCTGCGTCCGGCTCAGCCCGCCATGACCCGCACCGTCTCCTCGAGCAGGTGCGGGCTGGTGGCGAAGTTGAGCCGGACGTGGCCGACACCCTGTGGACCGAACTGCGGCCCCGGACTCAGGTCGACCCCGCGCTCGCGGAAGATCGCCGCCGGGTCGTCACCGAGTCCGAGCGGCCGGACGTCGATCCAGGCGAGGTAGGTCGCGTCCGGCGCGGTGTAGACGGCGCCGGGCAGGTGCGCCTCGAGCAGGTCCGCCAAGGCGGCTCGGTTCTCGTCGAGCACTTCGATGACCGCCCCCAGCCATCCGTCGCCGTCGGTCCACGCCGCGACCGTCGCGGCCACCGCCATCAGGTTCGGCGCCCCGAGGTAGTGCCCCGGCAACGACCGGAGCGCGTCATGGGCACGCGCTGAGCCGGCATGGAGCACGGCCCAGCGCAGACCGGCCAGGT
Source organism: Ilumatobacteraceae bacterium (assembly GCA_024644465.1). Lineage (GTDB taxonomy): Bacteria > Actinomycetota > Acidimicrobiia > Acidimicrobiales > Ilumatobacteraceae > Ilumatobacter_A. Next base: position 616 of record JAHEKY010000182.1, read on the forward strand.
TGAAGGCCTTCGATGCCGAGGTGACCGTCACCGTCCGTGCCGACACGTCCGGCCCCAGCGATTCGAACGGAATGTGGATCGACCCCGGCATGGTGAGGTCGGCGTGGATCTCGTCGGAGATCACCGTCAGATCGAATCGATCCGCGATCTCGGCGATCCGCTCGAGCTCGGGCCGTTCGAAGACGTGGCCGAGCGGATTGTGCGGATGGCACAGGATCCAGACCGAAGCGCCACGAGCCGCCAGCTCGGCTTCGAGCGAGTCGTAGTCGAACGCCCCGTCGACCGGGACCACCGGGACCAGGCAACGATCCATCTCGTCGATGGTGTGGAGAAACGGATGATACGCCGGCAGATGGAGCACCACGCCGTCGCCCGGCGCCGACAGGTGGTGAACGGTCGCCCGCACTCCCTGGATCACGTCGATCAGGTCGTGAATCCGATCGTCGCGCGGTTCCCACCCGAAGCGCTCGACCATGCGGGGCGCGAACAGCCTTGCTGCCGGCGAGCGGGCGTACGGCCCGCCCCAGTTCGGGTACCCGAACTCGTTGCGATCGATGACCTCCTGCAGCGCGACGGTGATCGCGGGAGCGACCGGGAAATCCATGTCGGCGACCCACGCCGAGAAGTCGGCCCCGTGAGCCCGCCACTTCGCTCCCCGCTTGGCTCGGAGGGCGTCGATGTCGAGCGAGCGCAGCCCGAACGGATCTGCGGTCACGGGACGACGACCAGCTTGCCCGAGGCCCGCCGTTCGGCGAGATCGCGCAAGGCGTCGACCGTCCGTTCGAGCGGATAGACGGTCGGCTCGACGGGATGCAGCTGTCCGGCGGCCACCGAATGCATCACCTCGCTCAGCAACGCTTCGTTGTCGGCGCGGTTGCGACCCGCCCACGATCCCCACTCGACGCCGGTGATCTGACGATTGCGGAGCAGCACGTGATTGAGCGGCAGCGACGGGATCCCGGCGACGAACCCGATCACGAGGTATTGGCCGCCGTCGCCGAGCGTGCGCAGCCACGTCTCGGCGTGGTCGCCACCGACCGGGTCGTACACCAGATCGACGCCGGTCTTGCCCTCGGCCGCGACGAGCTCGCGTACAGCGGTCTTGATGTCGTCGTTGCGAACGTCGAACGCCACCTCGGCGCCCTTGTCCAGTGCGAGCTGTCGCTTCTCCTCGCTCGAGGCCGCCGCGAACACCCGCAATCCCATCGAGGCGCCGACGTCGACGGCCGCCAGCCCGACGCCGCCGCCCGCCCCGAGGACGAGCAGCGACTGACCGCGTTCGGCCCTCGCGCGGTGCCGGAGCGCGAACACCGCCGTGAGGTAGCTCTGCACGAACGTCGCGGCCACACCGTCGGAGATCTCGTCGGGGACCGGGATCGCAGCGTGCGCCGGCACGACCGTCTGCTCGGCGTACCCGCCCTCACCCGACACCACGAGCACCCGCGTCCCGACCGTCAGGTGAGGCGCGTCGCGGGCGACGTCGTCGGCGACGTCGACGATCCGGCCGACGAACTCGAAACCCGGCACGAACGGCGTCGGGGTCTTGACCTGATAGCGCCCGGAGATGATCAGGTTGTCGACGTAGTTGACGCCGGCCGCCAGCACGTCGAGCTTGATCGTGCCCGGCCGCAGCTCGGGGGGCGGCACGTCGTCGAGGACGAGGTCGTCGATGGGACCGTAGTTCCGGCACAGAATCGCACGCATCGGCCGATTGTGGCAGGCGACTACCGTTTGGCCGTGTCCGAGCCGCTCATCCCCGTGACCCTCGCCGGGCAACACGTCACCCTCGAGCCGCTCGCCCCCGACCACGTCGATGGCCTGGTCGCGGCAGCATCGCACGACCGATCCACGTACGACCACACCTGGGTGCCAGACGGCGACGCCGAGATGAGGATGTACATCGAACGCCTGCTCGCCGATCACGCCGCGGCCGAGGTGCTGCCGTTCGCTCAGCGGCGCGCCGACACGGGTGCGCTCGTCGGGTGCACGCGGTTCATGGAGCCGTACTGGTGGCGGGGCCGCGCCGAGCCCGACGAGATCGAGATCGGCGGCACGTGGCTGTCCGCGCCGGTGCAGCGGACCGCGATCAACACCGAGGCCAAGTTGTTGCTCCTCGCGCACGCCTTCGAGCGGTGGGGTGTGTGGCGCGTGGCCATCTGCACCGACGAGCGAAACCAGCAGAGCCGCCGCGCGATCGTCAGGATCGGCGCCACGTTCGAAGGGGTGCTGCGCAATCACCGGCTTCGCTACAACACCGCCGAGCCGACGCCTCGGAACACAGCCGTCTACTCGATCACCGACACCGAGTGGCCAGAGGTGCGGGCGGCGCTGACCGCTCGGCTCGCCGCGAGCGCCTGATGCGGGCACTCGTCGTCCTCGCCCATCCGTGCCGCGACAGCTTCGCCCACGCCGCCGCTCGGTCGGCGATCGCCGGCCTGGAGCGCGCCGG
>JAHEKY010000183.1 GCA_024644465.1 Ilumatobacteraceae bacterium
GGCTCCTGGCCGGTCTCGCCGCTGTTCCGGATGGTCCGCGAACTGACGACGCAGATGTCGACCGAGGAGCTGTACCGCACGGTCAACATGGGGATCGGGATGGTCCTCGTGTGCTCCCCCGGCGACGTCGACGCGGTGCAGGCGTCGATCGCCGAACCGACCTGGCAGATCGGCCGGCTCGTCACGGGCACCGGGCGCGTCGACCTCGGAGGATGACTTTTCGTTCAGGATCACCGGTCCCGGCGGTCCGCGTGCGTAGCGTCCAAGGCTGAATGTGGATGCGATGGGAGGCGATGCGAACGTGATCGAGACCACCGGAGTTCGCCACCGCACACGACGTCTCGTCGTGCTCGTCAGCGGCAACGGCTCGAACCTCCAGGCGATCCTCGACGCGTGCGCCGACGGGCGGATCGACGGCGTCGTCGCGGCCGTCGTGTCGAACCGGCGCGACGTGTTCGCATTGCAGCGGGCGAACGCGGCCGGCGTCCCTGCCGTCCACATCGGTGCCCGCGCCGGCGAGACGCGGGCGGACTACGACACCCGGCTGACCGAGGTCGTCGCCGGGTTCGACCCGGACATCGTCGTGCTCGCCGGCTGGCTGCGGATCCTCTCGATGAGTTTCCTCGGGTGGTTCCCGCAACGGGTCGTCAACCTCCACCCTTCGAAGCCGGGTGAACTCGGCGGGCTCCACGCGATCGAGCGGGCGTGGGACGAAGCGGTCGAGGGCAACCGCACCGAGACCGGCGTCATGGTGCACCTCGTTCCCGACGAGGGCGTCGACGACGGCCCCGTGCTCGCCACCCGGGCCGTCCCGATCGACACATCCGGGACGCTCGAAGCCTTCGAGGCGACGATGCACGCCGCCGAGCATGCGGTGCTCGTCGAGGTGCTCGCCGATCTCTGCTCGCCGTCTCCGCGACTCGTCGCCGACCCCCAACGTCCTTACGCTGCAACTTCGACCACGACCGAGGCCACCGCATGAACGACACGCCGACCACCCCCCGCTCCCTGCCGAACGACGGGTTCTTCGACCGCTTCGAGGCGCTGACGTTCGACGACGTCGTCGTCATCCCGGGCTACTCGGAGACGCTGCCCGACGCCGTCGACACGACCGCGACGTTCGCCGGCGACATCGAGCTGGCCGTGCCGCTCGTGTCGGCCGCGATGGACAAGGTGACCGAAGGCCGGATGGCGATCGCGATGGCGCGCTACGGGGGCATCGGTGTGATCCACCGCAACATGTCGATCGCCGACCAGGCCGCCGAGGTCCAGAAGGTGAAGCGATCACAGTCCGGGATGATCACCGACCCGGTGACGCTGCCCCCGACCGCGTTCCTGCACGAGGCCGAGGCGCTGATGCACCGGTTCAAGTTCTCCGGTGTGCCGATCACCGACGAGCAGGGTGAGCTCGTCGGCATCCTGACCAACCGCGACATCCGGTTCTGCGAGGGCGCCGACTTCGACCGTCCCGTCACCGACTTCATGACGTCGGGCAACCTCGTCACCGCCGCGGTCGGCACATCGCTCGACCAGGCCAAGGAGATCCTCCAGCAGCACCGCATCGAGAAGCTGCCGCTCGTCGACGGCAACGGCCGCCTGGCGGGGCTGATCACGGTCAAGGACATCCAGAAGCGGCTCGACTTCCCGAACGCGTCGCGTGACGGGCGGGGCCGGCTGCGCTGCGCCGCGGCGATCGGCGTCGGCTCCGACGTCGAGGAACGCGTCGAAGCGCTCGTCGCGATGGGCGTCGACGCGGTGTCGATCGACACGGCGCACGGCCATTCGGCGAACGTCGTGAAGACGATCGAGCGCGTCAAGGGGTCGTGGCCCGACCTCGCGGTGACAGCAGGCAACGTCGTCACCGAAGAAGGCGTGGAGGCACTCGCCCGTGCCGGGGCGGACGCGGTGAAGGTCGGCGTCGGCGCCGGGTCGATCTGCACGACGCGGGTCGTGTCCGGGGCGGGCATGCCGCAGCTCTCGGCGATCTGGTTCGCTGCTCGAAGGGCCCACCAGCTCGGTATCCCGGTGATCGGCGACGGCGGGATCACCTTCTCGGGCGACATCGTCAAGGCGATCGTCGCCGGCGCCGAGACCGTGATGCTCGGTTCGCTGCTCGCCGGCGTCGAGGAGAGCCCTGGCGAGATGGAGCTGTTCGAGGGCCGGCGGTACAAGAGCTACCGCGGCATGGGCTCGATGGGCGCGATGACCGGCGACAGTGCCGACCGCTACGCGACCGGCCAGTCGAGCAGCGGCAAGACCGCGGTCGGCGCGGCCAGCCAGAAGCTCGTGCCGGAGGGCATCGAGGGGCGGGTGCCCTACGCCGGCCCGCTCGGCGACGTCGCCTACCAGCTCGTCGGCGGGCTGCGCTCGGGGATGGGGTATGCCGGGGCAGCGACACTCGACGCGCTGCGCAGCGCACGGTTCATGCGGGTCACCACGGCCGGTCGGGCCGAATCGCACCCGCACGACATCACGATCACCAAGGAAGCCCCGAACTACCAGCGCAGCTGATGGCCGCGGGCCGCCTCGTTGCACGCGCGCGGCCCAGCGAGTAGACCGGTTCCATGACGGTCGTGATCGGCGGCACCGTCGCGGACGGCTTCGAGCCGGTCCGCGAGGCGTTCGCTGCGAACTTCCGGGATCGCAAGGAGATCGGCGCGGCCGTCGCGGTCGTGCTCGACGGTGAGCTCGTCGTCGACCTGTGGGGCGGGACGGCGAACACCGAGACCGGCACATCCTGGCGGGAAGACACGCTGGTGCCGATGTTCTCCACGACGAAAGGTGTTTCTGCGCTGGCCGTGGCCCACGCGCATTCACGCGGGCTGTTCGACTACGACGAGCCCGTGTCGTCCTACTGGCCGGCCTTCGCCCAGAACGGCAAGCAGGACTGCACCGTCCGGCAGTTGCTGTCGCACCAGGCTGGGCTGTGCGCGATCGACGAGAAGCTGACCGTCGAGATCCTCGCCGACCACGACGCGCTCGGCGCCGTCCTCGCCGAGCAGCCGCCCGCGTGGCGAGCGGGCGCGAAGCACGGGTATCACGCCAC
>JAHEKY010000184.1 GCA_024644465.1 Ilumatobacteraceae bacterium
GCCCCGCCGGCGTCACCGGTCGCAGCCGCGCCGCCTGCGATGACCGGGTCCGCGCAGCCCCCGCCGAGCGCTCCGCCACCGCCGCCGAGCGTCGCCGCGTTCCGGACGCCACCGCCGGGCCTGCCGCCGCTCACCACCCCCAACGCCGCACCGGCTGATCCCGAACACGACGCCGTCGTCGACGACTCGGCACCGCCGACGGATCACCACGCCCCGGTCGAACGGATCGACCTCTCCGACCTGCTGAGCGAACTCGCCGGCGGTGCCGAGGCCCCCGACATGGGCATGGAGCTCACCGATGCGCGCGACGTCCAGCGTCCGGAGCGCGCGTCCGCGACCGTGATCGAGTCGACGGGGGGCATCGCCTTCGAGCCCGTGTTCGCGACGTACGGCGCCCGACTGCTCGGCCTCGCCGTCGACCTCGCCGCGACGCTCGGTCTGATGGCGCCCGGATTCCTCCTGATCTTCATCGGCAGGCTGTCCGTGCTGGGCATCGCCGGCGGTCTGGTCGCGGTCGCCGGTTTCTTCCTGGCGGCGAGGCTGTACGCCACGAGCGTCGCCTCGACCGGGCAGTGGGTCGGCAACCGTGTCGGGTCGACTCGCGTCGTCGACGTCACGAACGGCGATCTGATCACCGTGCCGAAGGCGTTCACCCGGTTCTTGCTCCGCGCCCTGATCTCGCCCGTCTTCCTCTTCGGGTTCTTCGTCGCGTTCGCCGACCCGCAGCGCCGCAGCTTCCACGATCACGCCGCGGAGTCGATCGTGACGCGCCCGCCGCGCGCCTCGTGGAACGTCGGCGACGACTGACGTCCGACGCGCGCCCGGCAATAGGCTGACGCGATGGACGAGCCGTCACACCGTTCCTCGACCGTCGTCGCACCGACCCCGGACGACGAGGAGGCTGCGGCGATCGTCGCAGCGATGGAGGTCCTCTGGCCCCGGCCGATCTCGGGCGAGCAGGCGGCCGAACCCCGCAGCACCGGCTGGCGGTTCAGCAGCCGCAACTGGGTCCGCCCCCTTCCCGTCCGGCGCCTGCGACCGTGGCGCTGACCGGCGCCGGAGGCTGAGCAGTTGGACGTCACGACCGTCGCCGACGACGTCGTGGTCATCCACGACGGGGTGCACGTCCGACGCTTCGACGGCCTCGCGTCCGACGAAGAGCACGAACTCGACGGCCACCGCGTCCGGACGCTCCCGCGTCCGGCCGGTGCGCTCCGCTCCCGCTTCGCGACCGTGAACGACGTCCACTTCGGCGAGGTGGAGGCGGGCCGCCTCGGCGACGAGACGCTCGGCCCGGTCCAGCGGGTTCCGCCGGGGGACGACCCCTATCCCGAGGTCATGAACCGCTCCGCCGTCGCTGAGATCGAGGCGATCGATCCCGCGGCGGTGATCGTCAAGGGCGATCTCTCACTCGATGGGACCGATGAGGAGTGGGCGGCGTTCGAGGCGTGCTACCGCCCACCGTTCGGCGACCGACTCCACGTCGTGCGTGGCAACCATGACGCCTACCGGCACCAGGCTGCGTACTCGGGCGACGCATGGATCGAGCTGCCGGGCATCGCCGTCGCGCTGCTGGACACGGCGATCCCCGGCGCGACGACCGGTCGTCTCGCGCCCGAACAGCTGCAGTGGCTCGACGAGCGCTGTGCGGCGTCCACGGTGCCGGTGATCGTGATGGGCCACCATCAGCAGTGGGTCGGACGCCCGGGTGGCCGACGCAGCGAGGGGTACTTCGGGCTCCACCCCGACAGCAGCGACCTGCTGGACGGCCTCGCGGCCCGGCGCCCGTCCGTGCTCGCCTACGCAGCGGGACACACGCACCGCCATCGCGTCCGCCCGATGCGGCTGTCGGGGATCCCCTCGATCGAGGTCGGCTGCACGAAGGACTTCCCGGGGACGTGGGCCGAGTACCGCGTCTACGACGGCGGCGTGATGCAGGTCGTGCACCGGATCTCGTCGCCGGAGGCGCTCGCCTGGAGCGAGTCGTGCCGCCACCTCTACAGCGACTTCGGCGTCGACTACGAGTCCTACGCGCTCGGTACGCTGACCGACCGCTGCTTCGTCATCGCCCTGCGGTGAACGGCCTCAGACGGCGAGCAGGACGACCGCCCCGAGCGCGACGAGGAGCCCGAGCATCTGCTGGCGGCGGATGCGTTCCTTCGTGATCACCCTGGCGAGCACGACCGTCGCGACGGGATACAGCGCCGCGATGACGGCCCCGACGGAGAGCAGCCCGATCCTCGTCGACATCACGAAGCAGACCGCCGCGGCAGCGTCGAGCAGGCCGGCGAGCACGACGGGCCGGCGCGACACCCGATCGGGCAACACCGCGACCGACGTCGCGAGGGCGATCGCGACGAACATCACGACCGACACCAACCGGGCGCTGACGAGCGGCCAGTGACCGGCGGCTTCGGCGGCTCGATAGATGAACACGAAGAAGAGGCCGAACCCGATTCCGGAGAACAGCGCCTCGGTGACGCCGGGCTGGCGGACGATCGCCCGCAAGGAGGAGGTCGCGGGCACGGCGGTCGCGTGCGCAACGTGCGCCGGCGTGTCGGCCCGGGGCGGCGCCGTGTCGACCGCCGTCTCGGGCGCACGGCGCGCCCACAGATCGGTGAAGTCGAACAGCGGCTTGACGCGATGGAGCGCGAACGCTGCAAGGCCGACGATGACGAACGCGAAGACGAGGGTCGTCACGGAGTGACCGGTCAGCGGTTCGCCATCGAGCAGGGCCGCGATCGGCTGCGAGGCGATCGCCGCCGCGGAGAGCACTGCGGTCGCGACGAGTGCGACGACCGCATGGCGAATCGTCCGTACCGGCATCCGCAGTTCGTCGTCGATCCGGGTCAGCGCCGGTGCGGGCGTCTCGACCTCCGGGTCCGCCAGCGGCGGTCCGGGCCGGCTCGGGACGGCGACCGGGGGTGGCGGGGGTGCCGGAACGCGCTCCGCCGTCGCCGCGGCGAGCGCGAGCAACCCGGAGGGAGTGGGCGGTGCGAATCGCGCCGGCGCCGGTACGGCGGGCGGACGCGGCGGCGAC
>JAHEKY010000018.1 GCA_024644465.1 Ilumatobacteraceae bacterium
CATCGTGATCGCTCCGCCCGCGACCACAACGATGGCTGCGGCGAGCGACGCCTCGAACAGCGGTAGGACATCGAGCGCGGACGCGACGACCATCGCCAACGCCGCGGCCACCACGATCCACGACCGCCCACGCCGGGGCGGCGGCGGCTCGTCGACGGCGGCGACGAGGGAGAAGTCCGCGTCCCCGCGCCAGCGCGAGCCGAATCCCTCTTCGGCCAGCACCAACAGCACGTCGCCGGCGCGGAGCTCGATGCGGCCGAGCTGCCCACCGAGCGCGGCATCGGCGCGATGGATCGCCATCACGGCGCCCCCGTACCGGCCGCGGAACTCGACCGACCGGAGCGACGCGCCCACGAGCCGCGAAGCCGGCGCGACCACCGCCTCGAAGATCATCGTCCCCGCGCCCTCCGCCGTCAACACATGGTGCTGTTCGGTGGCGGCGAGACCGGGGACGTTGTGCAGGTCGATCACGCGGGCGACATCGCCGACGAAGCAGCACACATCGCCGGGCTCGAGCACCGTGTCGGGCGACGCGGCGAGCGTCGACGCACCCCGCTCGTCGACGCCGTCGCGCTCGATCATCGCGAGGAAGACACCGTCCAGGTTGCGCAGCCCGGACTCGCCGATCGTGCGTCCCGCGATCGGCCCATCGGCCACGACGCGAGCCGCCATCTGGAACTCACGCGCCCGCCGCTCGACGTCGGTCGACGGCGCAGTTCGCTCGGGCAGCAGCCGGCGGCCGATCGTCGACAACAGGACGACCCCGACGGCAGCCACGGGCAGCCCGACGACCGTGATCTCGAACACGCCGAACGGCTCGGCGCCCGACTGCTGCAACAGGTCGGAAACGACGAGGTTCGTCGACGTGCCGATCAGGGTGATCACGCCGCCGAGGATGCTGGCGTACGACAGCGGCAGCAGATATCGAGAGGCGTTCACGCCGTTGCGCTGCGACCATCGCACGACCCGCGGTGCGAACATCGCGATCAACGGGGTGTTCGGGATGAACGCCGACAGCAACGCCGTGCCACCGGCGGGGCCGAACAGCGAGCCGCGCCGGTCGAGCATGCGGTCGACGAGACCGCCGAACGTCCCGGTCGCCGTTGCGGCGCCGGCGAGCACGTACAGCGCCGCGATCGTGGCCGGTGCGGAACTCGACAGGCCGCTCAGCGCGACCTGCTCGTCGATGACGCCCGTGAACAGCAGCGCGGCGACGGCCCCGCCGAGCACGACCACCGGCGCGAAGCGGTCGGTCAGCAGCACGCCGACCGCGCCCAGCAGCACGATCATCATGATCCACGAGTCACCGCTCATGACTCATCGGCTCCGTTCAGCCGATCATGCCTCGGACTCGAAGTGTGTCGATCACCGCTTCGGCAGCCTGCTCCGCAGTCATCGCCGTCGTGTCGATGTGGACCTCGGGTGCCTCCGGCTCCTCGTAGGGCGAGTCGATGCCGGTGAAGTTCGTCAGTTCTCCGGCGCGCGCCTTCGCGTAGAGACCCTTCGGGTCGCGCTCCTCGGCGACGTCGAGCGGTGTGTCGACGTGCACCTCGATGAACTCACCGTCCTCGACGCGATCGCGGGCGAGCCGCCGCTCGGCACGGAACGGTGAGATGAACGACACGAGGACGACGATGCCGGCGTCGACCATCAACGCCGACACTTCGGCGATGCGGCGGATGTTCTCGACGCGATCTGCGTCGGTGAAGCCGAGGTCGCGGTTGAGGCCGTGCCGCACGTTGTCGCCGTCGAGGAGGTAGGTCCGCACACCGAGGGCGTGCAGCTTCGCCTCGACGATGTTCGCGATCGTCGACTTGCCCGAACCGGACAGGCCGGTGAACCAGACGACGCCCGGCTGCTGGCCGTTGAGCTCGGCGCGGGCGGACTTGTCGACGCGCACGTCCTGCCAATGGATGTTGTGCGAACGGCGCAGGGCGAAGTGCAGCAACCCGGCGCCGACCGTGTTCTGCGTCAGCTTGTCGATGATCACGAAGCCGCCGGTGTCGCGGTTCGTCGTGTACGGGTCGAACGGGATCGCACGGTCGAGGCTGATGTTGCAGACGCCGATCTCGTTCAGCTCCAGCGTGTGGGCGGCGAGGTGGTCGAGGTTGTTCACGTCGACCCGGTACTTCGGGTTGGCGATCGTGACACCGACCGTGCGCGTCCCGATCTTCATCAGGTACGGCCGCCCCGGGAGCATCTCGTCTTCGTGCATCCACACGACGTGCGCCTCGAACTGGTCGGCCACCTCGGCGGGCGCATCGGCGGCACAGATCAGGTCACCCCGGCTGGCGTCGATCTCGTCGGCCAGCGTGAGCGTCACCGACTGGCCGGCGACCGCCTCGTCGAGGTCACCGTCGAACGTCACGATCCGATCGATCTTGCTGGTCGTGCCGGCGGGCAGCACCCGGATCGAGTCGCCCGGTCGCACCATTCCGCCGACGACGCGCCCGGAGAATCCGCGGAAGTCCAGGTTCGGACGGTTGACCCACTGCACGGGCATCCGGAACGGCGACGTCTTCGCCTCGTCGTCGACCGGGACGGTCTCGAGGTAGCCCATCAGCGTCGGGCCGTGGTACCACGGCGTGTGCCCGCTCGGCTCGGTGATGTTGTCGCCCTTCAACGCGGAGACCGGGATGAACGTCACGTGTTCCAGCCCGATCCGGCCCGCGAAGTCGAGGTACTCGGCGCAGATCGCGTCGTAGATCTCGTGGCTGTAGTCGACGAGGTCCATCTTGTTGATCGCCACCACGACGTGCTTGATGCCGAGCAGCGACACGAGATAGCTGTGCCGGCGGGTCTGGGTCAGCACGCCCTTGCGCGCATCGACCATCAGCACCGCGGCGTCGGCGGTGGAGGCGCCGGTCACCATGTTGCGGGTGTACTGCTCGTGGCCGGGCGTGTCCGCCACGATGAACTTGCGACGCTCGGTCGAGAAGAAACGGTACGCGACGTCGATCGTGATCCCCTGCTCGCGTTCGGCGGTCAGGCCGTCGAGCAGGAGGGCGAAGTCGAGGTCGGTGCCCTGCGTGCCCACCTTCGCGGAGTCCGCTTCCAGCTGGGCGAGGTGGTCCTCGAAGACGAGGTGCGTCTCGTAGAGCAGTCGCCCGATCAGCGTGCTCTTGCCGTCGTCGACGCTGCCGCAGGTGATGAACCGCAGCAGGCTCTTGTACTGGTGCGACGTCAGGTACTCGTCGATGTCGCTGGCGATCAGATCAGATGCGTGGGCCATCAGTCGCCCTCCACGCCAGTGGTCCGGCCAGATGAACGGTCAGATGCGTGGGCCATCAGAAGTATCCCTCCTGCTTCTTCTTCTCCATCGACCCTGCGCCGTCGAAGTCGATGATCCGGCCCTGCCGCTCGGACGTCGTGGCCAACAGCATCTCCTGGATGATCCCGGTCAGCGTGTCGGCGTCGCTCTCGATCGCCCCGGACAGCGGGTAGCACCCGAGCGTGCGGAAGCGGACCGACTTCTTCTCCGGGACCTCACCGTCGTGCAGCGGGAAGCGGTCGTCGTCGACCATGATCATCGTGCCGTCGCGGTCGACGACGGGGCGCGGCGCCGAGAAGTAGAGCGGCACGATCGGGATCTGCTCGAGGTGGATGTACTGCCACACGTCGAGCTCGGTCCAGTTCGAGATCGGAAACACGCGCAGCGTCTCGCCGTTGCTGCGACGCGCGTTGTACAGCTGCCACAGCTCGGGCCGCTGGCGCTTGGGGTCCCACTGGTGCTGTGCCGAGCGGACCGAGAAGACGCGCTCTTTGGCCCGCGACTTCTCCTCGTCGCGGCGGGCGCCACCGAAGCACAGATCGAAGCGGTGCTTGTCGATCACCTGCTTCAGGCCTTCGGTCTTCCACATGTCGGTGTGCATCGCGGAGCCGTGGTCGAACGGATTGATCCCCCGCTCGACGCACTCCGGGTTCTGGTGCACGATCAGGTCGAGCCCGAACTCCGCGGCGGTCGCGTCGCGGAACGCGTACATCTCGGAGAACTTCCACGTCGTGTCGACGTGGACGAGCGGGAACGGCGGCTTCGATGGGTGGAACGCCTTGCGGGCGAGGTGCAGCATGCACGAGCTGTCCTTGCCGATGCTGTAGAGCATCGCCGGCCGCTCGCTCTCGGCGGCCGCCTCGCGCATGATCTGGATCGCCTCGGCTTCGAGCCGTTGGAGGTGAGTGAGGCGCCCGGCCTCGAGGGTCATCGTGGTCACGTCGTCGTCCTGTCCGCCGTGGACACCGGGGGGTCACGGGCAGTCGTGCTGATTGTCTACTAACTCTACGGACAATACCGTAAAGGATGACAACGCCGTCCGCAACCCCTTCACCTCGACTACCCATCAGCCGCTGCGGTGAGAGGTGAGAGGCACAGGTCCCCCCAACTCTCACCGAAGCGAGTCGGAGCGGCGCTGCGGTGAGAGGTGAGAGGCACAGGTCCCCCCAACTCTCACCGGACGAAGTCGGAGCGCGCGTCCGGTGAGATCAGGGCCGGCGCGAACGGGGGCGGCGGGGCATCACCGGTGGCGGGTCTCGGTCGAGTGTTGATACTCGTCGGCCATCGCGGCGACGTCGACCGGCAGCGCGCCGCCGACGAGATCGGCGAGCGTCACGGTCTCGAGCACCCGTCGGAGACTGGCGCGGATCGCCATCCACACCTGCGGCAGCGCGGTCGCGGGCGCCGGATACGACAGGCCGCGGAGGCTCTCGTCGTGGACGTCGGCGAGCGGACCGTCGACCGCCCGGAACACGTCGGCGAGCGAGATCTCCGCAGCCGGCCGCGACAACGAGAACCCGCCGTCCGGGCCGCGCTTCGAACGCACCAACTCGGCGCGCTTGAGGTCGCGCATGATGTCGAGCAGGTACTTCAACGAGATTTCCTGGCGCGTCGCGATCGCCTCCGCCTTCACCGTTGCGCCGTGCTCGGCCAACTCACCCGACGCGAGCTCGGCCATCGCACGCACCGCATTGTCGACTCGTTCCGAGATCCGCATCGCCGCCCGACGCTACTTCAGCGCCGTCTGCGCGGGGCCAGGCGACGCGAGATGTCAGGACCGTGTACGCCGCAGCAGCACCTCCTGGGCGATCGTCGCCACGTGGACGCCGTCGATCGACAGCACGTCGCCGGTGACGACACCGCGGCCACCGGCCAGGCCGTGCGAGCGCGTGTCGAACCAGTGCCACTGGTCGGCCCGGCACGGTCGGTGGAACCAGACCGCGTGGTCGAGACTCGCGCCCTGGAACTTGCCCCGGTCGGCGAGGTCGTTGCCGAAGTCCGGGTGCGGGGATCGTGCCGAGCGCGAGGGCGCGGCGTCGGACATGAAGGCGAGCGCGCAGGCGTGCTCGACCGGATCGTCGTCGAGATCCGCCGCCAGCCGGATCCAGTACCCGAGCCGATCACCGGGTCGATCACCATCCGCGGGCAGGTCGACCGCGCGCCGCTCGATCAGGTTCCCCCACGAAGAATCGGGCAGCGACGCGTCGTCGGGCATCGGCAACGTGTCCGGGAGCGCGGCGACCTGGGCGTCCGCTTCGTCCTCGCGGATCTGGAACGACACCGAGAGGTTGAGGATCGCACCAGCGGACTGGCGCGCCACGACCTGGCGCGTCGAGAAGGACCTCCCGTTGCGCAGCCGCTCGACCTCGAACCGAATCGGCTCGGCGGTGGAACCCGGCCGGATGAAGTACGAGTGCAGCGAATGGGCGAAGCGGTCCGGTTCGATGGTCGCCGCCGCCGCCTTCAGTGCCTGGGCGACGACCTGGCCGCCGAACAACCGGTCTCCCCACGGGTAGCGGGCGACGATCGCGACGTAGGTGTCCGGGCCGTGCGGCTCGAGGCGGAGGAGGTCGCCGAAGTCGACGTCACGGATCTTCGGCGCGCTCATCGCTGCAGTCTTGCCGATCGGTGGGTGCGACCGGCCCCCACGGCTCGCTCGCGTCCGGGCGGTCAGCTCGGTCCGACCTCGTTGACGAGTGCTTCCCCCGACTCCCAGCGGGCGAGATTCGACAGGAACGCCTCGACCGATCGGCGTCTCGTGCCGTCGGTACTGCCCGAGTTGTGCGGCGTGATGATCACGTTCGGCAGCCGCCACAGCGGGTCGTCGCTCGGCAGCGGTTCCGGCGTCGTCACGTCGAGGCCCGCGCCACCCAGGCGGCCCGCCGCCAACGCGGCGGTCAGCGCCTGCTGATCGACCAGTTCACCGCGGCCGACGTTGACGAAGAACGCGTCCGGACGCATCGCCGCGAGCAACTCCGCGGACACGAGCCCGCGGGTGTCGTCGTTGAGCGGGAGCGCGATCACGACTGCGCCGGCATCGGCGACGGCCTCGGCCAACGCGCGCAGTGGATGGGTGGGCCACGGTTCGTCGCCGCGCACGGCGCGCCGCACGATCACCGGCTCCATCCCGAAGCAGGCGCCCAATCTCACGACTTCTCGGCCGATCGGGCCGTACCCCGCCACGACGAGGCGCTGCCCTTCGAGTTCTCGCCATGTCTGCCACTCCCACGCGCCGCGCTGCTGCGCGCGGATCATGCGCGGCAGGCCCCGAGCGAGCGCGAGGAGGTACATCACCGCCGTTCGCGCGATCGGCTTCGCGCTCGCCCCCGACGACGTCGTGAGGCGCGCGCCGTTGTCGACGATCGTCGAGAACACAGGGCTGTCGATGCCGGCGGACATCGTGTGGAACCAGGCGAGGTGCGGGCAGCGCAATGCCGTCCCGATGAACGCCCGCGCCCGTTCGGGCCACGCGTCATGGGAGAAGAACGCGATCGTCACGCGTGCGAGATCGTCGTCGGAGACGTGCTCGTCTCCGACGAGCAGCACCGGTTCCAGCCCCGGTGCGATCGCGCTGACCTCGGCGCCGTGCTGACCCCAGAACGTGTCGGTACAGAACAGCACGTCGCTCATCGTCGACCTCGTCTCGCTGGAGCCATCCGCCGTTCGTATCAAGCCGGGGCCCACCATGTTGAGTCGGGCCGCCGGACCGCGGTGCGCCGACCGTCCTACGATGCCTCGATGAGCCCGATCGCGGAGCAGCCCCGGTGAGCGCGGACGCCGCCCGCCCGCTCGAGGTCGGCGACGAGCTGTTGCGCCTCGAGTTCGTCGACGGGCGGGGCGGCACGTGGACGACCGACGCGCACCGGGCGACGGGTCGACCACTGCTGCTGATCCTGCACCGCCACCTCGCTTGACTGCCGTGCCAGGAGCACGTGCTCGCCGTGCGCGGGCGCATCGAGGAATTCGGTGACACCCAGGTCGCGATCGTCACGTTCACCGACCCGGCGCACCTCGACGCGTACCGGGCGCACCTCGACGTGCCGTTCCCGATCGTCACCGATGTCGACCGTCGCCTCTATCGTGCCCTCGGTCTCGCCCGTGGCACGCGTCGCCAGGTCTGGTCGTTCGGCACGCTGAAGATGTACGCCCAGCTGCTCCGACAGGGTCGCCGCCTGCGGCCCGCGACCGATGACATCCGCCAGCTCGGCGCAGACGTCGTCGTCGACCGAGACGGTCGGATCGTCGCGATCTTCCGCCCGCCGACCCCGGATGCTCGACCCGGTGTCGACGAGCTGCTCGCGGCCCTCGCGTGATCAGCGCGAGTTGCCGGACGGCAACAGCGTCGCGGCGGGAGCGCCCCCACTGAACACGGTGATGTCGCCGTCCTCGGACACCTTGAGCACCACGAGCGCGACATGCGACAGCGACTTCGCCGCAGCCGTGCGCGCACCTTCGTGCTGGCTGTCCGAGCTGGCGATGATCGCACCGTACGCGAGCAACCGGCCGTCCCGGTCGAGCACGGTCGCGCCATCGAGCTCACCGAGGCGTACGAGCGTCTGGACGTCGAGGTCGTTGCCTTCGATCAGATGGTGCAGACGCGTCTCCGGGCGCATCGCTGCCACGTCGACCTCGTCGCGCAGGTCGTAGCGATCCTTCGGTGCGACGATCGTGTCGATGTCTGCGGCGTCGGCCACGATCGCGAAGATCGCACCGCCGGACTTGACCGACACGATCAGCGCCGCGCCGACGATCAGGTCGACCGCGGGCCCGCCACCGATCGTGTCCCCGATCGAACGGGCCAACCACAAGGGGAACGCCGTCCAGTGCTCGCTGCGCCGGATGACGAGCGGTTGCCCGTCGACGAAGGCCCAGATACTCCGATCCTCCCGCAGGAAGAATCCGATCCCGCCCAGCTGGCGCGTCGCGAGCGCGACGAGCGAACCGCTGTCGACGAACTCCCGCTCGACGGCCTCGAGCGGGCGAGCCGTCGGGTGGATGCGGTCGAGGTGGTGCTCCTGCAACTCCGTCCGGGCGCGGCCGTCCTGGTCGACGACCAAGACCGAGCGTCGCCCGTCGAACAGCAGCGGGCTGCGTTTCGCGTCGCGCAGCCCGGCCGGGTAGGCCACTTCGAGGCGCGGCTCGTCCGGGAGCGCGTCGGTGATCACGACACCGTGGGTGAGGCTGTGTGACTCGACACGGGTGCCACTCAACTCGATCAGGTACTCGAGCGTCGCGGCCAGCAGGTCGCGCGGTGCGCACTGCAGATGGTTCCAGCCCTCGTGGTGGCTCAACAGCTCGACGATCACCATGTCGCGCAGCGCCCGCTGCATCGCCGGAGACGGCGCTCCCTCGTCGAGCGTCGTCGACCGAAATCTGCCCGCCGCGCGCAGTGCCGCCTCCGGCAGCGCGAGCAACGCGTCGGGGACGGCTGCGACGTGCGCGGCCGAACCCGCGCCGAAACTGATCGACAACGTCGTCGTCCAGCCGTCGATCAGGTTCGCCGACGCGGACACGACCGTCGTGCCCTCGGCACTCACGGATTCGTCCCGACCGGCGTCGACGGCCGCCGGCACGCGAGGGGCATGGCGGAGATCGATCTGCGCATTGACGAGCAGCTCACGGATGAACGCAGCGACCGCCTCGCCGACGGGATCGGACGGAGCGGTGCGGTCGGCCGCGACGTCGGTCATCGCGGCATTCTCGCACGCTCCGGTTCGCCACCGCCGCTCCGCATCAGCCGTTCCGTCGAGGCCGTGGTGCGACCCGCGACGCTTCGGCACCTCTCACCATCTCCGTTTCACCACGTCCGATGTCGCTTTTCACCGCGAACTCGGGCACCGTTGTCTGGTGCAGTCCGAGACGTACGACATCGCGGTGATCGGCGGCGGCCCAGCGGGCACCGCCGCCGCCATCCGCGCGGCTCGTGCCGGTCTGCGCGTCGTCGTCTTCGAGAAGGGCCGGCACGGTCGCGACAAGGTCTGCGGTGACGGCCTCACCCCGCGTGCCGTCGGCGCGTTGGAGGAGCTCGACATCGACATGGCCGACGCTCATCGCATCCAGGGGCTCCGGATGATCGCCGGCAAGAAGACCCGCGAACTCGATTGGCCGACGACCGACCGGTTCCCCGACCACGGTGCGGTGTGGCCCCGACGCCGGCTCGACACGGCGCTGATGGATGCGGCGGCCGACGCCGGTGCCGAGATGGTCTACGAAACCGAGGCACTCCCTGTTCTCGACGGTGACCGGGTCACCGGGGTGGCCGCCGGCGGCCGCACGATCCGAGCAGGCCTGACGATCGTCGCGGCCGGTGCCCAGGGCGCGGTCGCGAAGATGCTTGGCGCCGACCGCGTCGCGGACGAACCGTTCGGCCTCGCCATCCGCACCTATGCGGAGACCCCTCGCCACGGTGACCGCCACCTCGAGGCGTGCCTGTCGCTGAAAGACGCCACCGGGACCGCGGTGCCCGGCTACGGCTGGATGTTCCCGGCCGGCGACGGCACCGTCAACATCGGCTGCGGCGCACTCTCGACGATGAAGGGGTTCAAGAAGCTGAACCTCAACACGTTGCTCCAGACCTACCGCGACCAGGTCCAGGACGAGTGGGACCTCGGGCCGAACCTCGAACGGGCCCGCGCCTGGCGGCTGCCGATGTCGGCCCAACGACGCCACGGCGACGGATGGGTCGCGATCGGCGACGCCGCCGGGCTCGTCAATCCGATGAACGGCGAGGGCATCGACTACGGGCTCGAGTCGGGGATGCTCGCGGTCGACCTGTTCGTCGAGGATCCCGCCACGGCGCCGCAGCGGTACGACGAGCTCGTCGGCGAGCGGTTCGACGCGTTCCTCCGGACGGGCCGCCGCTTCTCGTTCCTGATCGGGCATCCGCTGATCCTGCGCACCGGCCTCGCACTGTCCGTGAGCACCGACGCGATCGCGAAGATCACCCTCGCGGTGATGGGGAACCTCGTCGACAACACGACACCCGGCGCCGCGGGCAAGGTGATGTGGATGGCGGACAAGACGCTCGCGCTCGCCGACCCGCTCCTCCGCCGGACCCGCGCGGCCGCCTGACGGATGCGCCGTGGTGCAGCGTCGGAGGCTCCGATTGCTCCTGCCGGATGAGGCAGGGCGGACGATCCTGACGGAACGTGGCGCGCTGCCGTCGCTCGACATCGACCTCGACGCACGCGAGACCACGAGCGCAGGCGCGTGGCGCGAGCTGCCCGCGATCGGCCTCGCCGGGCCGTTGCTCGACTGCTACGTCGACCAGTCGACTGACCCGGCGAACACCGAGACGGAGATCATCGGCGCGCTCGTCGAGCTTCCCGCCCCGCCGACGACCTGGGTGCCCCCCGAAGGATGGACGCCGGCCCCGCTCACCGATCGTCAGCCCCACGTCGAACCGGGGCTCGCCGCGGCGCTCGCCGAACGGCTCGCAGAGCTCCGCGGCGACCGTCCCGTTCCCGAGCTGCGGGTCCCGTGGGCTCGCCACGGCTGGTACGCGCACGCCCGATCGTGGATCGAGCAGGTACTCCGCGACGCGGGCCGGCCCCCGCCGACGGCCGTCATCCAGTCGCGGCACTGGGGGATCTCGGCGGTGATGCAGGTCGAGACGCCCGCCGGCCGCTGCTGGTTCAAGGCCTCCTTCGGCCCGTTCCGTCACGAGGCGGCGGTCACGTCGCTGCTGTTCGCGGCGCTGCCCGAGCACGTCACGCCGGTGATCGCGATCGACGCGAACGAGGGCTGGATGCTGCTCGACGACATCGCCGGCCAAGTCGTCGGCGAGGACCGCGAACCGACCCGCGCCGCGTTCGAGTCGCTCGCCGCCATCCAGTCGGGTCTCGCAGGCGCCCACGGCGATCTACGCGCGGCGGGCTGCCCCCACCGACCGATCGGCGACCTGCCGAGGGAGCTCCGGCGAACACTGGCGACCCCGACGATGCGCGCGGTACTCGACCTCTCACCACGACGCATCGAACAGCTGCTGACCACGCTGACCACCGCCGTCGAAGCCGTCGAGGCCGTCGGTGTTCCCGACGCATTCGTGCACGGCGACTTCCACCCGGGCAACGCGATCAGCACCGCCGACGGCGTGCGCGTGTTCGACTGGTCCGACGGCGCGATCACCAATCCGCTCGTCGACATTGCCACGTGGGCGTCATGGTTCGACGACGACCCCGACCACATCGACACGATCTACCGGACGTTCCACGAAGTCCGCGCGACACGGCTCGGCCACGCACCCGGCACGGAACTCGACCGCCTCGATCGATCGACGCTGGCCGCCGTCGCCGGGGCGTACCACACGATCAGCTACGCCGGGATCCTCGCGGCGCTCGAGCCGCACCGCCAGACCGAGCACGTCGACGGCATCGGCGAGTTCTTCACGCTGCTCGACTCGGCCACGCCGAGCTGACTCGGTAGCGTCGCGTCGATGGGTGTCGATCATCTGCCCCCGACCGCCGACGCCGAGGCGATTCACGACGTGCTGCTGCGTGACGGCGCCGTCATCGTCGACCGGCTGGCGAGCACGGACCTGATCGACGCGATCTCCGCCGAGATGCAGCCGTACATCGACGCGACGCCCGGTGGCGGGGACGACTTCACCGGCCGCAACACCCGCCGCAGCGGGGCGATCGTCGCCCGTTCGGCGTCGAGCCACCAGCTCGTGCAGCACGAGACGATCCTCGACGTCACCGCGCGACTGCTGCACCGCGCGAAGAGCTACCAGCTCCATCTGACGCAGACGATCGCGATCGGCCCGGGCTCGCCGGCGCAGGCGATCCACCGCGACGAGTGGGCGTTCGACTTCTTCGAGTTCCCGAGCGACCACCACGTGCAGTGCAACACGATCTGGGCAATGACCGACTTCACGGCGCGCAACGGAGCGACGCGGCTGATCCCGGGGAGCCAGTCCGACCCCACGTCGTTCGGCAGAGGCCTCGACGACGACGGGAACGACGAGACGGTCCCCGCCGAGATGGCGAAGGGGTCGTGCCTGCTCTACACCGGCAAGGTGTACCACGGCGGCGGAGCGAACGAGTCCGACGAGACGCGCGTCGGGTTGAACATCACCTACAACGTCGGCTGGCTCCGCCAGGAGGAGAACCAGTACCTCTCCGTCCCCGCCGATGTCGCCGCGACGTTGCCCGACGATCTCCTCCGGCTGATGGGCTACCGCATCGGTGCCTACGCGCTCGGCTACATCGACGACGTCCGCGACCCGCTCGAGGCGATCAGGGGGCGCGGTACGACCGAGGCGCAGGCGTTCGGCGAACAACCGGTGCTGCCGGGCTGAACTTCAGCTGACCGAGGCGAGGTCGGCCGCGGCGAACGCCACGCCGAACCGCACGCACCAGATGACGACCGTGTCGAATTCCGCGAGGTCGACGTCGGGCGGGATCTCGTAGTTCTGCGGGCCGATGTTGCCCTTGAGGTCGCCCAGATCGTGGAACTGGCCGGCCTCGCCGAACGCCCCGGCGTCGGCGTCGGCGTCGGCGGTCGTCAGATACACGTTGAGATCCGGGCCGTTGTCGGTCTCGAAGTCCTCGAAGCGCAGAAAGCGCTGCGCTGTTCCGTCGTTGAGCACCTTGGCGGTGCCGCGGCCGGGGTGGCTGCGCGGCCCGAACGTGCCCTCGAACAGCGTGACGACCTCGGCTGCGGGCATCTCCGGCATCGGTTCGGCGACGGCCGCCTCGGCCTCGACGCCTTCGTCCGCCATCACGTCGTTCATCGCGTCGGTCGTCGCATCGTCGACCGCGTCGGACGGGAGGCCGGACGCGTTCGCACCGGATGCGAACACCGGGGCCTCCTCGGCGACCTTGTCGTCGATGAACAACGTGTGGATGCCGAAGACACCGAACGCCAGGTAGCCGACCACGACCGCTCCGACGAGCGCGATCGGGGCGACGATCTTGATGTTGTCACGGACCCAGCGCATGGGGACCACGGTAGGGCATCGCCGACCTGCTGTCAGCCGGACAGATGGGAGCGCACGAGCGATCGCAACAGGTCGATGCCGACGCCTTTGGTCGCGCTGACCCAGACGATGTCGCCCTTGTCGAGCCGGCACCCGGCGGCGAGTTCGTTCTTGCGCGTCGCCCGCTTCGCCGACTTGACCTTGTCGTGCTTGGTGGCGACGACCGTGTGCGGTACCTCGTGGTAGCGCAACCAGTCGAGCATCTGGACGTCGAGCTTCGTCGGCCCGATCTCTCCGTCGACCAGAACGAAGACCATCACGAGGTGATCGCGATCGAGGAGGTACCCCTCGATCATTTCCGGCCAGTCGCGTCGCACCGCCTTCGACGCCTTTGCGTACCCGTAGCCCGGCAGGTCGACGATCGTCCCCAGCGCGTCGCCTTCGTCGCACCGGAACAGGTTGATCAGCTGTGTCCGCCCGGGCGTGTTCGACACCCTGGCGAGCTGCTTCTGGTTGGCGAGCGCGTTGATCAGCGACGACTTGCCGACGTTCGACCGGCCGACGAAGGCGACCTCCACGACCGCGTCCGGCAGCGTGTCGACTCGCGACGCCGACTCGACGAACGACACTCGAAGCGGACCGGCGCTGCTCACGTGACCAATCTCGCACCATTTCGTGCTCCACGCATGCGTTCACCGCGCGAAGATGGTCAAGGCGAGGACGCACTCGACCAGGAGGGACACGCGATGCAGACAGCAGTGACGACCGGGCCCATCCGGAGGAGCATGATCGTGGGGGCCTCGGCGGCGCTGCTGATCGCGCTCGGAGGTTGCGGCAAGGCCGCCGAGAAGATCGCCGAGCGCGGGCTCGAAGAAGCGATCGAGAACGAGGGCGGCGGCGACGTCGACATCGACCTGGGCGGCGGTGGCTTCAACATCGAGACCGATGAGGGCAGCATCCGCGTCGGCGAGGACGGCTCGTTCGTCATCGAGGGCGAGGACGGCCAGGTGATCACGGGCGACAGCGACGACGGCGGCGGGTTCAACCTGCAGACCGACGACGGCGAGAACGTGTTCCGTGCGGGCGACGGCATCCCCGACGAGTGGCCGTCGGACGTGCCGCGACCGGACGGGCTCAGCACCGTCCAGGGGACCTACAGCAGCTCGGGAGGGTTCGTGCAGATCACGGTGGTCGGGACACCGTCGGGCACGGCCGCCGACTACCTGGCCTCCTACGCCGCCTCGGTCGAAGCCCTGGGCTACGAACGGACGTCGTACTTCGAGGGCAACGGCAACACGCAGTACAGCTTCGAAGGCCCGACATGGCTCGTCACGCTGTTCGGCAACGACAACGGCGCCCCGACGGCGACCGTCGGTGTCTCGCCGGCCGACCAGTGAACGCAGTGTCACACGGTCAGCTGACGAGCGACGCCAGCGCCCACACGGCGGCGACGAGACCGATCGCGGCGTAGAACAGGCTGCGCGCCACCGGCGCCTGCCGCAGGTTGCCGTCGTCGAGTTGGCGCTCCGGTGGCTTGACGACTGCGAGGAAGTTGCCGACGCACAGCGCAGCGCCGAATGCCAACACCAGGTATGCGAGGAGATCCTCACCCAGGAACATCCCCTCAGCATGCCCGATGATCGTTCGGTGCGGACCATCTGGACTCGTATGCTCCCTGCGTGCCACGGCTCCCTCGGTTGAGCAACCTCGGCAACCCGGCGCAGCTCGTGGTCGCCGCGTTCGCGGGCCTGATCGGGCTGGGGACGCTGCTGCTCGCGCTGCCGGTCTCCGCCGACGGGCCGACGGGGCTCGGTGTCGAGGACGCGCTGTTCATGTCGACGTCGGCCACGACGGTCACCGGGCTGGCGACCATCGACGCGGCGACGTTCTCGCTGTTCGGGGAACTCGTGCTGCTGATGCTGATCCAGGTCGGCGGCTTCGGGATCATGACGATCGGGTCGGTGCTCGCGCTCGTCGCGTCGTCGCGGGTCGGGCTGCGGCAGCGGATGCTCGCCCAGGCGGAAATCGGCGCGGTCGACATCGGTGAACTGCGCGGCCTGATCCGCGCGATCGCCCGGATCACCGTCGCCGTCGAGGGCACGCTCGCGCTCGTGCTGTTCGTCCGCTTCTGGCAGGGCGGCTACGAGGACGGCATCGCAGGCTCGATGTACTCCGCGGTGTTCCACTCGGTCGCCTCGTTCAACAATGCGGGCATCTCGCTGTACTCCGACAACCTCGCCGCGTTCGTCGGAGACCCGGTCGTCGTCGGCGCGGTGAGCGTCGGGTTCATCATCGGCGGGCTGGGATTCCCGATCCTCGTCGAGCTGATCCGGCGACAGCGGCTGCGCGGGCCGTCCCGGGGCCGTATCGCGAGCCGCGCGCTCCCCTGGAGCGTGCACATCAAGATCACGCTCATCGCGACCGCCGTGTTGCTCGTCGTCGGGCCGCTGGTCGTCCTGTCCTTCGAGTGGACGAACCCGGACACGCTCGGCCCCCTCCACCTCGGTGACAAACTCCTGTCCGGGTGGTTCCAGGGGGTGACGCCACGAACCGCCGGCTTCAACACGATCGACATCGGTGCGATGAACGAACCGACGCTGTTCGTCATCAGTGCGCTGATGTTCATCGGGGCGGGTCCAGCGTCGACGAGCGGCGGGATCAAGGTCACGACGTTCGCTGTGCTCGCCTACGTGATCTGGTCGGAGGTTCGCGGCGACCGGGACGTCAACGTGTTCCGGCGCCGACTCCCCACCCCCATGGTCCGCCAGGCCCTCGCGATCGCACTGCTGTCGATCGGCCTCGTCGTCACGATGTCACTCGTGCTGATGGCGAGCGACGACCTCGCGCTCACGCCGGCACTGTTCGAGGCGTCGTCCGCGTTCGGCACGGTCGGGCTGTCGACGGGCGTCACCGGCACGATCAGTACGTTTGGGCACCTGATGCTCGTCCTCGTGATGCTCGCCGGCCGTGTCGGGCCGGTCACCTTCGTCACCGCCCTCGCGCTACGCGAACGCGCCCGGGCCTATCGATATCCAGAGGAAAGGCCGATCATTGGCTGACAACATCCTGCACTCCGTCCTCCGCGGCTTCCGGCCCGCCGTCGAGCACGAAGGCGAGTTCATCGTCATCGGGCTCGGCCGTTTCGGTTCGGCGCTCGGGACGACCCTCGTCGGCATGGGCCACGAGGTCCTCGGCATCGACGCCGACGCGGCGCGCGTCCAGGAGCATGTCGGCATCCTGACCCACGTCGCCGAAGCGGACACGACGAGCGAGCAGGCGCTGCGCCAACTCGGCGTCGCCGACGCCGTGACCGTCGCCGTGTGCATCGGCGCCGACGTCGAGGCGAGCGTGCTCACGACCGCCGCACTCTCCGACATCGGTGTGCCGAACATCTGGGCCAAGGCGTTCACCGAACCGCACGGCCGCATCCTCACCCGGGTCGGCGCCCACAACGTCGTGTTCCCGGAAGCGGAGATGGGCACGCGTGTCGCCCATCTCCTGACCGGCAAGGTGATCGAGTACCTCGCACTCGACGACGACTTCGTCCTGATCGAGACCGTCACACCGCGCTGGCTGGTCGGAACGCCGCTCGGCGAGACCAACCTGCGCCGCGACTACAAGGTGACGATCGTGTGCATCAAGCCGGACGACAGCGTGTTCACGTATGCGGAGAGCGCGACGGTGCTCGGGCCGAACGACCTGATCGTCATCGCCGGACACCGCGCCGACGTCAACCGGTTCGCCGAAGCGTCCAAGTGAGCGGCCCCCGCCGCCGGATCTGAGACGATGGCCGGATGACACTCGACGAACGGGTGGCCGAGGCCCGCGCGGAGTACGCGCGGGCGCGGCCGGTCAGCGCCCGCTGGAGCAGCCGGGCCCGGGTGGTGATGCCGGGCGGGAACACCCGCTCCGTCCTGCACTTCGAACCGTTCCCGTTCCGTGTCGAGCGCGCCGAGTCGAAGTTCCTCTGGGACGTCGACGGGCATCAGATGATCGACCTGCTCGGCAACTACACCGCCGGTCTGCTCGGCCACTCCCCCGGCCCGGTCGTCACCGCGGTTCGCGACGCCCTCGACTCCGGGTGGTCGCTCGGCGCGGTCCATGCGAACGAGGTCCGTCTCGCGGAGTTGATCGTCGATCGGTTCCCGGCGATCGAGCAGGTGCGGTTCACGAACTCCGGGACCGAGGCCAACCTGATGGCGCTCGCGCTGGCGACGGATCACACGGGCCGACGGAAGATCGTCGTGTTCGAGCACGGATATCACGGCGGGGTGCTCACGTTCGGCACGACCGCCGGTGCGGTCACCGTGCCCCACGACTGGCTGCTGTTGCCGTTCAACGACATCGACGCGGTCGACGCGGCGTTCGCGGTGCACGGCGACGAGATCGCGGCGGTGCTCGTCGAGCCGATGCAGGGCTCGGCGGGGTGCTTGCCACCGGCCGCCGGGTTCCTCGAGGCGCTCCGCGACCGGTGCGACGAGCATCGGTCGCTGCTGATCTTCGACGAGGTGATGACGTCGCGTCTGTCCACCGGTGGCGCGCAGCAACGACTCGCGGTCACGCCGGACATCACGACGCTCGGCAAGTACCTCGGCGGCGGGCTGTCGTTCGGGGCGTTCGGCGCGAGTCGCGACGTGATGCTCGCCTTCGACCCCGCGTCAGAGGCGTTGCCGGGTCACCACGCCGGCCGGCTCGGCCACGCGGGCACGTTCAACAACAACGTCGCGACGATGGCCGCCGGCGTCGCCGCGCTCACCGAGGTCATCACGCCGGACCGGCTCGACGCGACGAATGCGCGCGGTGACACCCTCCGCGAGGGGCTCGAGCACGTGTTCCGCAGCCGTGGAACCAAGATGTGCGTCACCGGGATCGGCTCGTTGATGAACGTCCACGGCACAGCGGGCCCCGTCCGCTCCCAGTCGGATCTTGCGACCGCCGACGAACGCCTGCGGGAGTTGTTGTTCTTCGCGCTCCTCGACGCCGGCTTCTACATCGCGCCACGCGGGTTCATCGCGCTGTCGCTCGAGGTCACCGACGACGACGTCGCCGCCGTCGTGGCCGCGGTCGACGAGTGGGCCGGGTCGATCGTCGGCGACTGACCGACGACGCCGGGTTTCGGCCGTCCGGCTCAGGCGTCGCGGCGGTTGTTGATCAGAACGCCTGCGACGGTGATCGCGAGCGCGAAGCACCCGAAGTAGAAACCCCCGTAGAGCCGGCCACCGGGTGCATCGTCCACGTCCGGGATGATCAGCGCGAAGGCGGACGTGTAGGGCAGGAACTTGGCCGGGTCGCGGACGCCCGCGACGCTCAGCACGCCCGACCCGATCGACTCGAGCAGCAGGGGCCAGAGGATGATCAACGTGACCGCGGCCGGCGAGTTCCGCAGGAGCAGCCCGACGCCGTAGCCGAACAGGGCGAGGAGCCCACACAGCACCGGAACGCCGAAGAACGTCGCCAACGACCCGTCGTTACCCGAGAGCCCGATGGTCGCGCCCCGGCCGGAGAGCAGGAGGCCGCCCAACAGGTACGCCGTGGCGACGGCGGCGGCACCGACGACCAGCCCGTACGCCGCCGACATCACGGCCTTGGTCACGAAGACGTTCGTACGCGTCGGCGTCGCAGCCAGCGTCGGCCGGATCGTGTTGTGCGAGAACTCCGAGGTGATCCCCAACGCCGAGATGACGCCGGACGTCATCGCGACCAGCACCGAGAAGCCCCCGATCACCCCCATCAAGTCCGCTGGGCTCGTCCCGCGAGGATCAGAGCTGAGGAGTCCGACGAGACCGATGACGACGAGCAACAGCCCGACCGCACCGACCGTCAGCCAGACGTGGAGCCGGACCGTGCGGAACTTCAGCAGTTCGGACTGCAGCAGGTTGATCATCGCGCGTCCCCTGCCGGTGGGCCGCCGACGACCGGGGGCGGCAACTCACGGCCGTGTCCGTCGGGCACCGCTGCGGTCGGGGCGCCCGACGAGTACTCCTGCGCGGCGGCCGTCGCGCGGAGGAACGCGTCTTCCAACGACTCGGCACGCGGCGACAGCTCGTGCAGCACGATCCCCTCGCGGGCCGCGAGCTCCCCGACTTCGAGAGCGCTCACCCCCCGGACGTCTGCGAGCCGGTCGTCGATCCTGGTCACGTATGCGCCCATCGTCGCCGCCGCGGTCGCGAGTTCGTCGAGTTGCGGGCTGGCGACGCGTACCCACTTCGTCGTGTGCCGGTCGACGAACTCGTCGACCGAGCACTGCTCGATCAGGCGGCCGCGGCCGATCACGATCAGGTCGTCCGCCATCAGCGCGATCTCGGCGAGCACGTGGCTGCTGACGAGGACGGTCCGCCCGCCCCGAGCGAGGTGGGTCAGCACGTCGCGGATCCACCGGATCCCTTCGGGGTCGAGCCCGTTCGCCGGCTCGTCGAGCACGACCGTCTTCGGGTCGCCCAGCAGCACCCCCGCCAGGCCGAGCCGCTGGCGCATGCCGAGCGAATACGTCTTGACGCGCCGGTTCGCGACGTCGGTCAGACCGACGAGTTCGAGCGTCTCGTCGACTCTGGTCGGCGCGATCCCGTTGGACATCGCGATCCACCGCAGGTGGTTGCGGCCGGTGCGACCCGGATGGACGTATCCCGCGTCGAGCAGCGACCCGACCTCGAAGAGCGGGTTGGTGATCGAACGGTAGGAGCGTCCCGAGAACGATGCTGATCCCGCAGTCGCGATGTCGAGGCCGAGCATGCAGCGCATCGTCGTGCTCTTGCCGGAGCCGTTCGGCCCCAGGAAACCGGTGACCCGACCGGGAAGGGCGTCGAAGCTGAGGTCGTCGACCGCGATCAGCGAACCGAAGCGCTTGGTGATGTTGCGCACCTCGATCACGCCGCCACCGTAGGTGACGCGGCTGGGGCAGCTCCGCGTTCGCTCCGCGGGATCGGCGCCGCGGGCGCAGCGGCCGAGCGGTCAGCGCGGTACGCCGAAGACCTGCACCCAGTACGCCGTGCCGTCATCGGCGAACGTCAAGGAGACGCCGACGTGGGTGAGCGCGGGGTTCAGGATGTTCGCGCGGTGGCCCGACGACGCCATCCAGCCGTCCATCACCGCCTGTGCCGACGTGTACCGGCACGCGATGTTCTCGGCCCAGTTGCGCACCGAGAGCCCGGTGCGCTTGATGCGGTCACCCGGGCTCGACCCGTCGGTGCCCGTGTGGGTGAGGAAGCCCGCTGCACACGGGCGGTTGCGCTGGTCGTTGCCGTGGATGTCGGCTGCCTGCGCGAGCTGGACGTGGTAGGTCAGCGGGGCGATGCCGCGACTCGTCCGCTCGGCGTTCGCCCGCTCGAAGACGGCACGCTCCCCGGCGGACATGCCCGGCGTGCTCGGCACGGTGGTCGGAGGTGGGGGCGGCGCGACGGTCGTCTTCGAACCGGGGATGCGCTTCGCCGGCTGGAGACCTGTCGACAGCGCGGCGCCGTCGACCGCGGTCGCGTCCGCCGCGAGCAGCGCGGACGAGGTGGGAACACCGAGGCCGACGACGACCACCGCTGCGAGCACGGCGCGACGCGACATCCGGCGTCGATGCACGGGGATCACGGGTGATTGCCTCATCGACTGGGGTGTCGTCGTGGCTCGTCGGCGTCTTGAGGCAACGTTGTCGCAACGTTCCATCAAGAGTTCGTGTGGAGGACTGCTCCCCGCGGGTCAGGCGATCGCGCGGGTGATCGCCGTCGCCGCTGCCGCCAGCAGGATCGCCACGACGAACGGCGCCCGACGCCACAGCGCGAACCCGGCGACCACCAGCCCGACGACGCGTGCGTCCACGGACAGTGAACGGCCGTCGCTCAGCGTGGACACCAGGGCGAGCGCCGCGAGCAGCGCCGCGGGGAGCACGTCGACGACGCGTTGCAGGCGGAGCGGCAGTGCCCGGCTGCCGAGCACGACGGGGCCCGCCGCCTTCAGCGTGAACGTGCCCAGCGCGAGGACGATCAACACCAGTGTCGCGTCGCTCACGACGCACCCCCACGGCTCGGCAACCGCG
This sequence comes from Ilumatobacteraceae bacterium, assembly GCA_024644465.1. Classification (GTDB taxonomy): domain Bacteria; phylum Actinomycetota; class Acidimicrobiia; order Acidimicrobiales; family Ilumatobacteraceae; genus Ilumatobacter_A. Next base: position 21,211 of record JAHEKY010000018.1, read on the forward strand.
ACGCGGCGACGCCGAACATCGCCGCGAGGATCGGGATCCCCGGCGGCGCGACCGGCACGAGCGCGACGGCGATCAGCCCACCGGCGATCGCGACTCGGCGTTGCGACGCCTGGCCGAGGCGCGGCCACAGCAGGGCCAAGAACGCGGCCGGGCCCGCCGCGTCGAGCCCCAGATCGGTGATCAGGTCGCCCGCGCCGGAGAACGCGAGATGTCCGGCGATCGTGGTGAGGTTCCACACGACGAAGACGCCGACGCCGGCGACGAGGTACCCGTAGCGCCGCCACCGCGCCTCGTCCTGCGCGGCACCGACGGCCGTCGACTCGTCGATCATCAGCTGGGACATCGCCGCGCGTTGCCACAGCGCGCCGGTCAGCGCCGGCGCCATGATCACCCCGAACGCGAGCGAACGCACATTGAGCAGCAGGCCCGCGACCGCTGCGGACACGACCGAACCGCCGTCGCCGAGGATCTCCGCGGCCGCGAACTGCGAGCTCCCGCCGAAAACGAGCGTCGAGAACCCGATCGCGTGCAGCAGCGTCAGCCCCGCGTTGGCCGCGGACGCGCCGAAGACGATGCCGAACGGCGCGACCGCAGCGACGATCGACGCCGCTTGACGGTGGATCGCGCGACGGATCAGATCGTCATCTGTCACGGCATCGGCCATCGGCCCAGTGTGTCGAGCACGGCGCGATCGCGCTACGGCGGCGACATGGAATAGTTCATGACCGTGACCAGTTGTACTGATGTCGGGCCGACTGTCGGCTCGCGCAGGAAGGAGCGCATGCGCGCCAGGACGACCCGTGCCGTTGCCACCGCGGCCGCGCTCATCTCCATGTTCGCGGCCGGCTGCGCCGGCTCGACGAGCGCTGAACCGAGCGGGCCGACGATCCCGCCGGACGTCGACACGATCCTCACGACCGCCGCGTCGGAGATGGGCGCCGTCACCAGCGTCCGCTTCGACCTGGAGCGCTCGGGCGAGCGCGTCTACATCGACCAGTTCGAGGCGATCGCCATCGACCGCGTCGTCGGCGAGTTCGCTGTTCCGCAATCGGCGCAAGCGGTCCTCGACGTCGAGGTGAACGACTCGCTGAAGACCCAACTCGCCGCGATCGCACTCGGCGAGGAGGTCTGGCTGTCGAACCCGATCACCGGCGAGTTCGAGACGCTGCCCGACGGCTACGACATCGACCCGTCGATGTTCTTCGACCCGGAGAACGGCTGGCGGCCGCTGCTGGCCGGCCTCGCCGACGCGGAGTTGGTCGCACGCGACGATGCCCGCGGCGGCTACCACGTCCGGGGCACCGCCACGAAGGAGCAGATGCGCACGATCACCGCGGGCCTCGTCCGCAACCAGGACGTCGACATCGACTTCTGGATCGACCCGGTCACCGGCCTCGTGAACGCGGTCCGGTTCACGACCGATCTCGGCGACGGCGACATCGACTGGATGCTGGAGCTCAGCCGCTACGGCGACGACATCACGATCGTCCCGCCGGAAGACCTCGGTTCCTCGTGACGACGGTCTCCCCGCGTGACGGCACCGCCTCACCGCGGGCGATCCTGTGGGCCGTCGGCTTCAGCGTGTTCGTCGCCGCCGACGACCTGACCGTCGTCTCGACGATGTTGCGCCCGATCATCGGTGATCTCGGCGTCGTGCTGCCCGACGGGCTCGACGACGCCGCCTGGGTCGTCAACGCCTACCTCGTCGCGTTCATCGCCATCATGCCGATCGCTGGTCGGATCAGCGACGTCGTCGGTCGACGGCGCACGTTCGTGGTCGCGTACCTCATCTTTCTCGTCGGCACGATCTGGATCCCGCTGTCGTCGTCACTCGGCCCGTTTCTCGTCGGTCGAGTGCTGACTGCGATCGGCGGCGGAGCGATGGTCCCGATCGCGCTGGCCGTCGTCGGCGACGTCTACCCCGAGCGCACTCGCGCCCGCGCGCTCGGGACGCTCGGCGCGATCGAGACGCTCGGATGGGTCTGGGGGCCGCTGTACGGAGCCGTGCTCGTGCGATTCTTCAGCTGGCGGTTGCAGTTCTGGCTGAACGTCCCACTCGCGATCGTCGGGCTCGCGGCCGTGTGGTGGGCGCTGGCCGACCACGACCGACCACGCGAACGCCACCGCATCGACTGGCTCGGCGCGGCGCTGCTGACGACCGCGCTCGTCTCGCTCAACCTCGCATTGCTCGGTTCGGCCGAGGTCCAGAGCGTCCAGGGCCTCGACGACCTGACCGGCGGAGGCGGTACCGACCTGCGACTGCTCTATCCGGTCGCGCTCGCCAGCGGCATCGCGTTCGTCTTTCGGCAACGACGCTCGACCGACCCGCTCGTCGAGCGCTCGCTGCTGCGTGGCCGCAACGTGCAGGCCGCGTTGATCGTCAACTTCGTGATCGGCGCGGCGCTCGTGATCGCGATGGTCGACGTGCCGCTGTTCGTCAACGCGATCGAGGTCGACCTCGAGCGGTCGGCGGTGATCGCGGGGTGGATCCTGTCGGCACTGACCGCATCGATGGCACTGATGTCGTACATCGGCGGCCGGGCCACCGAACGCACGTGGTACGGCCCCCCGATCGTGCTCGGGCTCGTCGCGGCGACGGTCGCGTACGCCTTGATGGGGTTCACATGGGGTGCCGACACGCCGTACCCGTTGTTCGCGGTGCAACTCGCGGTGCTCGGTGCCGGGTTCGGCCTGACGACTGCACCGACGACCTCGGCGGTCGTCGACCACGCCGCGCCGCAACATCGCGGCAGCGCCGCCGCGGTCGTGATGGTCGTCCGCCTGCTCGGCTTGAGCGTCGGGCTGTCCGCACTGACCGCATGGGGCCTCGCGCGGTTCAATGCGCTGCGGGGCACCATCGAATTGCCCCCGCTGACCGACCCGGGGTTCAACGCCGCGTTGCGCGAGGCATCCGCCGAGCTGACGTCGCAATCGATCGCCGAGACGTTCGTCGCGACCGCCATCGTCACCGGCGTCGGCTTGGCGCTCGCCGTGATGCTCCTGCGACGTGCCGACACTGCGGGACCGTCCACCGTTCCACTCGATCTCGCGATCGAGCCCGAGCCCGCTCGTGCCGCGCTCGACGCCGCGTCGCTCGACGCGGCACCCCCACCCGACGCCGAGGAGGCGATCATGACCGACGAATCCACTCCGGACCCGATCGACGGCCCGATCGGTCCGACCGAACACGACCTCGAGCCGGACGCCACGCCCGCGACCGCGACATGGCTGCAGCGCCACCTCGGCGTCGTCGTCGGCGCGCTCGGCGTCGCGCTCCTCGCTGCATTTGCGCTGATCGTCGTGCTGTTCTCGATGCTCGCCACGACACGCGACGACCTCTCCGAGACGACTGCGGCCATGCAGACGAGCGCCGACGACCTCGCGCGGGTCGAAGCCGGCGCAGCGCTGTTCGCATCCCAGGTGACGGGCTTCCAGGAGCAGATCACCGAACTGCAGCCGACGATCCAGGCCGGTCTCGACGAAGCGGTCGTCGGTCTGCAGACGTTCAGCGAGTCGACGCTGGAGTTCACGGTCAACATCGACGAGAACGTGGCCATCCAGACCGACATCGTGCTCGACCGGACGATCGAAGTGCCGATCAAGACATCGCTGCCGATCGACGAGACGATCGAGACGACGATCACGATCGACGGGCCGTTCGGCACCGAGATCCCGCTCGACGTCACCGTTCCGGTCAACCTCGACGTGCCGATCGATCTCGTCATCGACATCCCGATCAACGAGACGGTGCCGATCGACACGAACGTCCCCGTCAAGATCGACGTGCCGATCGGCGTCGACGTCGCGGAGACGCAACTCGCCGACCTTGCCGACTCGCTGGCAGCGGGCCTCGAATCGTTCACCGAGGTCCTCAACGGGCTCGGCGGATGATCGGCCGGTACCGAGCGGACGAGTCGCGATGACCGGACCGGAACGTGCGCCGACCGCGGGTTCCGACCGCGTCGTCGCGCGCCCGAACACGACGTTCAAGCCCCGCCGCCGGGCGCTGTCGGCGGCACGCCGGCAGGACCTCGAGCGTTGGCTGGCCCGATGGGGCCTGGCGGAGGCCGGTCCCGAGATCGAGTGGTCGGCGATCTTCGGTGGGCTTCCGGTCGTCGTCGACATCGGCTTCGGACACGGGGAGACGACGGTCGAGATGGCGCGCGCCCGGCCCGACCTGGCGATCGTCGGTATCGAGGTCCACACGCCCGGCGTCGTCGCCGTCCTCGACGCGATCGAACACGATCCGTTGCCGCACGTCCGCGTCGTCCACGGCGACGCGTTGCGGTTCCTCACCCGCGTGCCCGCCGCGTCGCTCGCCGGGGTGAGGATCTACTTCCCCGACCCGTGGCCGAAGCCGCGCCACCACCAGCGACGGCTCGTCCGGGAGGACGTCGTCGGTGCGCTCGCCGATCGCCTCGAACCCGGTGGGGAACTCCACCTCGCGACCGACATCGCGCACTACGCAGCTGCGATGCAGCGGGCGTGCGACAGCGAGCCGCGCCTGGCCGGCGGGATCATCGAACGGCCGCCTTCACGCCCGCTGACGAGATTCGAGCAGCGGGCGCTCGCCGAGGACCGGCAGCCGGTCGACCTGCGCTACCTCCGCGTCGGCTGAACCGCCCCAGGCCGCCGACTCGCGGATCAGCTCGACGTCGACCTCGATGCGGTGAGGTCCCGCACCAGATGTCACTTGCGCGCGCAAGCGAGTATCATCTGCGCATGAGCGCCGTGCTGCAGACGTTCCCCCTCGGGATGCACTGGCCGACGATCGATCCGTTCCTCTTCGTCGCCCACCACCGCGACGACTACCCCGCAGGGACCGCGGAGTTGGGCCCTGCCGCCGCGCTCACCGGGCGCGCGATCGGTCAGGACTTCGCCGGCATCGACGGCTGGAACATGTACCACGGAGCGGCCGTGCCCGGCTTCCCGCAGCACCCGCACCGCGGGTTCGAGACCATCACCTACGTCCGGACCGGATACTGCGACCACAGCGACTCGCTCGGCGCGACGGCGCGTTTCGGTCGCGGCGACACGCAGTGGATGACCGCCGGCCGGGGCGTGGTCCACTCCGAGATGTTCCCGCTGCTCGATCGCACGGGTCCGAACCCGCTCGAGCTGTTCCAGATCTGGTTGAACCTGCCGTCGACCGACAAGATGGTCGATCCCTACTTCACGATGTTGTGGAGCGAGCACACGCCGATGCTCCCCGTCACCGATGCCGACGGCCGAACGGTCGACATCACGGTGATCGCAGGATCGCTCGCACCGACCGCCGGTGCGCCGATCGCCGAGGCTCCCCAGCCGCCGCCGAGCTCATGGGCCGCGCACCCGGACGCCGACGTCGCGATCTGGCACCTTCGTCTCGACGGCGGCGCGTCGTGGGCACTGCCGCCCGCAGCCGGGCGCGACACGCAGCGCGTGCTGTATCCCTTCGCAGGTTCGTCGGTGACCGTCGACGGCGCCCCCATCGAGGCGGGCACCGGCGCAGTGCTCGACTCCCACGCACCCATCGACGTGACCGCCGGAGACGGTGGCGTCGAGTGCATGGTCCTGCAGGGCCGCCCGATCGGCGAGCCGGTCGCGCAGTACGGGCCGTTCGTGATGAACACCGAACAACAAATCCACCAGGCGTTCGAGGACTACCGCGCAACGCAGTTCGGCGGCTGGCCGTGGCCGCGCGACGACCCCCACCACGGGCCGACGCGCGGGCGTTTCGCCGTGCACGCCGACGGCCGGGTCGAGTCGTTCGACGGCACCCACGAGCTGACCGACACGGCCCCCTGAACCGCGCGCTCGACCCGCGCGTGTGAGCGGATCGGAAACCGGCCCTGACATCTGTGAAAAATGCGGCCAGACTGTTCACATGACCGTGTTGCACGAACTCCTGGCCGAACGTGGGGTCCTCCTGATCGACGGCGCCATGGGGACCGAATTGTTCGCACGCGGCCTCGGCTCGGGAGACCCCCCTGAGGCGTGGAACGTCGACCACCCCGACCGGGTCAAGGCCGTGCACCGCGACTACATCGACGCGGGCTCGGACATCGTGTTGACGAACACGTTCGGCGGGACCCGATTCCGCCTGAAGCTCCACAAGCTCGAGGACCGGACGATCGAGATCAATCGAGCCGCCGCCACGATCGCCCGCGAGGTCGCCGACGAGTTCGATCGCCGTTTGATCATCGCGGGGTCCATGGGGCCGACCGGTGAGCTGCTCACCCCGATGGGCACGATGACGATGGCGTCATGTGCCGACGCGTTCGCCGAGCAGGCCACCGGATTGGCCGAGGGCGGCGCGGACGTGCTGTGGATCGAGACGATGAGCCATCTCGACGAGATCGCGGCAGCCGTCGAGGGCGCCCGGTCCGTCAGCGACCTCCCGATCTGTGCGACCCTCAGCTTCGACACCGCGGGCCGCACGATGATGGGCGTCACCGGCACCGACGCCGTCGCCCGGCTCGCCGAACTCGGCGTGGCCGCGATCGGCGCCAACTGCGGCAACAACCTCGCCGACACCGAGGCGGCACTGCACGAGATGCGCGCCGCCAACCCCGACATCCTGTTGATCAGCAAGGCGAACGCCGGGATGCCGGAGTGGCACGGGACCGAGCTCCACTACAGCGGCTCCCCCGACGTGATGGCCGCCCACGCCCACCGCCAGCAGGAGGCCGGCATCCAGCTCATCGGCGCATGCTGCGGCAGCTCACCGGAACACCTCCAGATGATGCGTCAGGTTGTCGACGGCGAGCTCCCGGTGCCCGAAGTCGAATTCGAAGTCGCGGTCGTCCGTCAGGTGCCGAAGGGGCGCGCCCGCACCGGGCGGCGGAACCGCACCACCAGGGCCGACTGACCCCTGCCGACGAACCCGGCCGGGTCAGCGTGCGGCGCGCAGTGCCAGCGCGCGACGGGTCGCCTCGGCGGCGTTGGAGGAGCGGACGGTGATGTGGCCCATCTTGCGCCCCGGACGGGCGTCGACCTTGCCGTAGAGATGCAGTTTGGCGGTCGGGTCGTCGAGTGCGTCGACCCAGGTCGGCTCGTCCGGCCCCCACAGGTCGCCGAGCAGGTTGACCATCGCCACGCCGCCGCTCGTCATCGTCGTCGCGCCGAGGCCGACGCCGCACACTGCCCGGATCTGCTGCTCGAACTGGCTCGTCACACTCGCGTCGAGTGTCCAGTGGCCGCTGTTGTGCGGACGAGGAGCCAGCTCGTTGACGACGAGGTGCCCGTCGGCGACGACGAACATCTCGACCGCGAGCACGCCGACGTAGTCGAGCGCATCCGCGACTGCCATCGCCAGCCCCTCGGCGCGGTCGACCACGTCGGCCGGGACGTTCGCCGGGACGATCGAGACATCGAGGATGCCATCGACATGGGTGTTCTCGGCGACCGGCCAGTTCGTCGTGCGCCCGTCGGCCGTCCGGGCGACGATCACGCTCAGCTCGGTCTCGAGATCCAGGAGTGACTCGACGACACACGGGACGCCACCGAGTTGCGCCCACGCGGCGTCGACCGCTGCGATGTCGTCCACCCGTCGCTGACCCTTGCCGTCGTAGCCGAGTCGTGCGGTCTTGACGATCGCTCCGCCGGCGACGAGCGACGGGTCGACGACGGCGCCGTGATCGTCGAGCACGGCGAACGGCGCAACGGGGAAGCCGTTGTCGACGAGGAACGCCTTCTCGGCGGCGCGGTCCTGCGCAATACTCACGGCCGCAGGTGACGGGGCCACTCGTGTCGTCTCTGCGAGCCGCGCGAGCGCCGCCGCCGGTGGGTTCTCGAACTCGGTCGTCACGACGTCGCAGTCGAGCTCCAACCGACGCAGCGCAGCCGGATCGTCGTACGCCGTGCAGAGATGATCGTCGGCGACCGCCGCCGCCGGGGCGGACGGGTCGGGGTCGACGACGATCGTGCGGTACCCCATCGTCCTCGCCGCCATCACCGCGTACCGCCCGAGCTGGCCGCCGCCGAGCATGCCGATCGTCGTCGGCGGGTGGAGCGCCGCGAACGGGTCGGCGATGGTCACGGCGCTGCCGGCGGGAGCTGTGACGACGCGGCGCGATCACGTTGTTCGTTGCGATAGCGATCGAGCGCCGCCCGCAGGTCTGCGTCGTTGTTCGCCAGCAGCGCGACCGCGAACAATGCCGCGTTCGTCGCGCCGGCCTCGCCGATCGCGAACGTCGCGGTCGGGATTCCGGCGGGCATCTGCACGATCGAGTACAGCGAGTCCTGCCCGGACAGGTGGCGGGATGCGACCGGCACACCGAGCACCGGGACGGTGGTCTTCGCGGCGAGCATGCCCGGAAGGTGCGCTGCGCCGCCGGCGCCGGCGATGATCGCCTGCAACCCGCGTTCGGCAGCCTGCTCCGCATAGACGAACATCTCGTCGGGCATGCGGTGGGCGCTGACGACGCGAGCCTCGTGCGCGACGCCGAACCGGGTGAGCACGTCGACCGCCCGCTCCATCGTCGGCCAGTCGCTGGCCGAGCCCATCACCACACCCACGACGGGCCGCTCGTTGTCCACGGCGTCAGGTTACGCGCGATGCAGGCGCGGCAACTGCGGTCAGGCGCCGACCGTCGCCGCGACGGCACGGGCGAGCGGCAGTGCGGCACCGTTCGACACGCCGCCACCGTGGTCGCCGATCTCGCGGCCGAAGTAGAAGATCGCGCCGAAGATCGCGATGAGCACCATGATCACGATGATCCATTCGATCGTCGGCGAGAGACCCCGGCGGGCGGCGATGTCGCCGCTGCGGCGGGTCGGTCGGCCCTTCGGGGGCGTGTACCCCTTGCGGTTCGAGTCCGTGGGTTCGGTCGACGTCGATGCCATCGGTCACCAGCCAAGCAGACGTCCGGCGACGGTTTCAAGCATCGCGCAGGGTGTTTCGGAACGGTTTGCGGCTCGCCCGGCCGTCATCGGTCCGCGGGCCGACGCCACGCAATCAGCTTTTCGATGTACTTCGCGGTCACGTCGACTTCGAGGTTGACCGGGTCGCCCGGGCCCTTCGCGCCCAACGTCGTGACCGTGGCGGTGTGCGGGATGATCGCCACGGTGAAGCCGTCGTCGAGCGCGTCGACGACTGTCAGGCTGATCCCGTCGACGGTGATCGAACCCTTCTCGACGACGTATCGAGCCAGCGCGGGGTCCATCGTGACCCGCAAGTCGGGTGCTGGTTCGACGATCGTGCCGACGCTGTCGACGTGGCCCTGGACGAGATGGCCGCCCAGCCGGTCCTGCAGACGGACCGGACGTTCGAGGTTGACCGGATCCCCCGGAACGAGCGCTCCGAGGTTCGTCCGCGCGAAGGTCTCCTCGCTGACGTCGGCCACCCACCAGCTCCTGGACGGTTCCGCGTGGTCGAGATGGACGTCGACGACCGTGAGACAACAGCCGTTCACCGCGATCGAGTCGCCGATGCCGGCGTCGACGACGACGGTCTGCGCCTCGATGCGCAGCCGCGCGCCGTCGCGCTCGCCGACGACGCCGAGTTCCTCCACGATTCCCGTGAACATGATGCCGTCCCTGAAGAGTTGGTGCCGCCGCGCGGTGCGGGGCCGGAGTCGCGCCGACGATACCGAGTCGTGACCGTGCGTCGGTCGAGCGGCGCTACGTTCCCCGGGATGAGACAGCTGTTCCTGCTCGGCGCCGCCGTCGTCCGCGACGCACTCGCCGACCCGCGCGTCGCCGCCGCGTGGCCGCAGCCGTCGGTGCTCGAGGAGCAGACGATCGGTTCGCTGGCCGGCCATCTCGCCCGAGGCGGAGTGTGGGTCGTGGGCGACTATCTCGCCGCAGCCCCGCCGGGACCCGACGTCGACATCGAGACCGCGGCGGAGTACTTCGCCGACATCGCCGATCATCTGTCCGCGTCGGACCACCGAGCGATCCGCGATCGCGGCGCAGCCGTCGCGGCCGACGGACATGGGGCGGTGCTCAGGCATCTCGACGATCGTCTCGCTGCGCTCGCCGAGCAGCTCGCCGACGAGCCCGCTGCACGAACGGTTGCGGTGTACGCCGGCAAGGTGATGCGGCTCGACGACTACCTCTGGACACGTCTCGTCGAGCAGGTCGTGCATCTCGACGACCTCGCCCGCTCGCTCGACGTCGAACCGTGGCGACACCCACCGGACGCCGCCGCACTCGTCATCGCGTGCGGCGCGGAGATCGGCCGCCTGCGGCGGGGTGACACGGCGATGATTCGCACCCTGTTCCGAGAAGGGTTCGCCGAGAGCCTCCCCGTGCTCTGAAGCACGCGGCGGTCAGCCCTGCCTGGCCGAAACCGGCCGGGATCACCATGGGCCGCGACTGTTACGGTCGTCGGCGTGTCGACGCAGCCGCTCACCGGTCGAGTTGCCCTCGTGACGGGCCTGTCGCGCCGCGCCGGCATCGCGATGGCGGTCGCCCAGCGGCTCGACGCGATGGGCGCGACCGTGTTCGCCAGCGGGTGGCCGACGCATGACGCAGAGATGCCCTGGGGGGAGCAGGAGCTCGGCGAGCTGCCGTTCACGGTCGGCCGCCACGACCTCGAGCACCCGGCCGCGCCGCATGAGCTGATCGACGAGACGATCGAGTTGCACGGCCGGCTCGACATCGTCGTCGCAGTGCACGCGCGGAGCTCCCACCAGTCGCTCGCGGCCGTCGATGCGACCGAGCTCGACCGGTGCTGGGCCGCGAACGTCCGCAGCATCGTGCTGCTCGCTCAGCGGTTCGCCGCGGTACACGAACCCGCGCCGCTCGCGTCCCCGCCGTTCGGGCGGATGCTCTGGTTCACGAGCGGCCAGCACGTCGCGCCGATGGACGGTGAGATCGCCTACGCGGTGACGAAGGGTGCCCTGCACCAGATGACCCGCTCGATCGACCATGCACTGTCGGCGAGCCGGATCATCGCGAACTGCGTCAACCCCGGGCCGGTCGACACGGGGTGGGCGTCCGGCGACGTCGTTGCCCACGTCGCCGACATGTTCCCCGACCGGCGCTGGGGCACTCCCGCCGACGTCGCCAACCTGATCGCGTTCCTCGTGAGCGACGACGGCTGCTGGATCCGCGGGCAGGTGATCGATTCCGAGGGAGGCTTCAGCCGCTTCGGGTGATCCGTGCCCGCAACGCCGCGACGTTGACCCGTTCGCCGGGGGTGAGGAACGCATCGGCGAGCCGATGATCACACGCGGCGCCGAGGAACGCGTCGACGCGGCGACGGCCGGCGGCCCGGCGGAACGTCGAGACCATCACCTGCTGCGCGAGACGATCGCGCGGGTTGTCGACCTCGTACGTCGCCATGATCACGTAGGACATCGCCGCGTCGAAGCCGGGCGGACCGCCGGTGGCATTCGTCCAGTCGATCACGATCGGCCCTCGGCGCGACATGATCACGTTCAGCGGGTGCAGGTCGAGGTGTACGACCCGGTCGACGTGAGCCGCGTCGCCGTCCGAGCGCGGGGTCCAGCCCGGCGACATCATCCAATCGGGTGCGACGATCCCTCCGATCTCCTGCTGCAGCCGGGCGAGGCGGCGGGCGTGGCCGACCACCATCCACGGACGCTGCTCCAGATCGGCGAGCATCGTGATGCCGTCGATCTTCTCCATCACGATGTCGGTTGCGGGGTCGTGATCGCCGCTGAGCTCGAGAACGCGCGGAACGTCGACACCGCGCTCGCCGATGTAGGTCATCACTCGCGCCTCGTGGCCGGGATCATGACGCCGGTCGCGGTAACGCCGCAGCACCGTGCCGTCACCGAGGTCGAACACGTCGGCTGCCCGGCCACTCGCGAGCAGCGGGCCCGGCCCGTCCCGAGGCGCCCCGGCTGGCTCGTCGCGGCCGGCCATCAGCTCATGCCAGGACGCGATCGAGCGCGTCGACCGCGCGATCGATGTCCGCTCGCGTCGTGTAGTGGACGAACGACAGCCGGACGACACCACGCTGCGCGTCGACGCCGACGCCGTTGAGGACTCGCACGGCATAGAAGTCGCCGTAGCTCGTCTGGACGCCGTGCTCGACGAGCCGGCGCTGCACGGTCGCCGGCTCGATCGTCAACGGTGAGAACGCGATCGTCGGGCATCGGTGGCCGTCGACCGCGCCGAGCGACCCGGGCCCGATCAACCGCACATCCGACCGCGTCCGCAGGGCGTCGAGCAGCGTCGGCGTCAGCGCGTCCTCGTGCTCACGCCACATCGCACCGACCCGCTCACAGGCGACGCGCAGGCTGTCCGACGCCGCTCCGCCGTGGTGCGTGTGCGTCGCCACGACATAGTCGAGCACGGCGCCCGCACTCGCGACCTGGGCGTGGTCCGGGCCGGCCGGGTTCAGCCGCTTGTCCGGCACGGACGCGTTGAAGAAGTGCGACTGGTTCGGCAGCTCGTCGAGCAGGCCGTTGCGCACGACCATCAGACCCTGATGAACCGAGTACGTCTTGTACAGGCTGAACAGATAGACGTCGGCATCGAGCGCCGCGACGTCCGGGAAACCGTGCGGCGCGTACGAGACGCCGTCGACGATCACCCTCGCCCCGACCCCGTGGGCGAGGGCCGTGATCCGAGCGATGTCGTTCTCCTGGCCGACGATGTTCGAGGCGTGGGGCACCGTGACGAGCCTCGTCCGTGGCGACAGCAGCGATTCCAACCTGCCGATGTCGAGCAGCCCGGTCTCCGGATCGGTGCGCCACTCGCGCATCGTGCAGGTGTTCTGCTCGGCCATCCGCCGTACGGCGCCGGTGTTCGCCTCGTGATCCTGATTGGTCACGATCACCTCGTCGCCGGCGCCGAGCACGCCGCCGAACGCCGCAGCGAGGACGTACGTGTTCATCGACGTCGACGGTCCGAACACCACCTCGGTGGACGCGACGCCGAGCGCCTCGGCCCACCGCTCGCGACTGCGGTCCATCTGTTCGCCCGCGGATTTCGACGTCGCGTAGTCGGCGTACGGCTGCACCTTCGTGTCGGTGTAGAAACGGTGCAGGGCGTCGATCGTCTGGCGGCAGGCAAACGACCCGCCCGCGTTCTCGAAGAACGACTGGCCGACGTTGCCCGGCCGATCGAACGCGGGGAACTGGGCACGGACGAATTCGAGATCGAGGGGCACCGGGCCAACGTAGCTGGCTCGCCCGTGGCGCCGCAGGTGGGCCTCGTCGCGGGGTGCGGCGGCCCCCCCGCACGCGTTCGGCACGGGCCATCGACGAACATGGAGCCGATGGCCGGCTACTCGGGAACACCGTTGGCGAAGAAGCTCGGGATCCGACCCGAGGCGAGTGTCGCGATCATCAACGAGCCGGCCGGCTTCCGGGACACCCTCGACCCGGTCCCGCCCGGTGTCGAGTTCACGTCGTCGCTGCGCCGCCGAGCGGACGTGGTCGTCCTGTTCGTGACGTCCCGAGCGGAGTTCGCGCGGCGGGTCGGGGCGGCCGGACGGACGATCTTCCCCGACGGCGGCCTCTGGATCGCCTGGCCGAAGCGGGCCTCGAAGGTACCGACCGACATGACCGAAGACGTGGTACGGGAAGTGGCGCTGCCGCTCGGTCTCGTCGACAACAAGGTGTGCGCGATCGACGACACCTGGTCGGGATTGCGCATCGTCTGGCGTCGCGAACTGCGGTCGTAGGCTGCGGCGATGGTGTCCGCGCGACCCACTCGCAGCGTCGGCCCGCCGATCGCTGTGCTCGGCATCCCGTGGGATGCGAACTCGTCCCACCGGTTCGGCTGCGCCGCGGCACCCGGCGCGATCCGCGCCGCACTCCATTCCGGTTCCGGCAACGACGCGACCGAGCACGGCGTGCACGTCGTACCCGAATTGCGCGACGTCGGCGACCTGGATCTGGCCAACGAACGGGCTTCGACGGCCGATGCCGACGCGATCACCGCCGCGCTCGACGAACAGTTGGCGACGGGCCGCCGGGTGATCTCGCTCGGCGGCGACCACGCGATCACCTACCCGATCCTGCGCGCCGTCGCCCGCCATCACAGCGACCTCACCGTCGTGCACATCGACGCCCACCCGGATCTGTACGACGACTTCGACGACAACCCACTGAGCCACGCGTCGCCGTTCGCACGCGCCCTCGAAGACGGCTGCATGGCGCGGTTGGTCCAGCTCGGCATCCGGACCGCGACCCAGCACTCGTTCGAGCAGGCGGAACGGTTCGGCGTCGAGATGATCGGGGCACGCGACCTCGCGTCGTTCGACGCCTCGACCCTGCGCGGCCCGATCTACCTGACCGTCGACCTCGACGGACTGGACCCCGCAGTGGCGCCGGGCGTGTCGCACCACGAGCCGGGCGGTCTCACCGTCCGCGAGGTGCTCGACGTGATCGACACGCTCCCCGGCCCGTTCGTCGGAGCCGACATCGTCGAGTACAACCCGTCGCGCGACGTCGTCGAGATGACGGCGATGGTCGCCGCGAAGCTCCTGAAGGAGATCGCCGGACGCATGCTGTCCACCGCGTGAGGTGATCGCGTCAACGTTGTGTCTGACACATCTTTGACGCGATGGCGGCGGGGGCGAGGCGACACGCGAACCTGTGCACATGGACATCGATGCCGACGCGGTGGACGCCGCACTGACCACGACCCGAGCGGTCCGCCGCCGGCTCGACCTCGACCGCCCCGTCGCCGACGACGTGCTGCTCGACTGCATCGACATCGCCGAACAGGCCCCGACCGGCGGCAATCTGGGGAGCCGCCGCTGGATCGTGATCCGCGACCCCGCCAAGAAGGCCGCGCTCGCAGAGTTCTACCGGCACGGGGCAGGCAGGTGGATGACGAGTGCGGCGGAACGCCTCGCCGGGTCCGGGCATCCGATGGAACGCAACATGGCATCGTCGGCCCATCTCGTCGAGCACCTCGCCGAGGTCCCGGCGATCGTCATCCCGACGATCCTCGGTCGGCACGACGGCAGCGGCCGCCCCGGGCTGTTCGACTCGGTGATCCAGGCCGCCTGGAGCTTCTGCATCGCGTTGCGCGCCCGCGGGCTCGGCACCGCGTGGGTCACCGCCGCCCTCGCCGACGACCAGGCCGTCAAGGAACTCCTCGGCATCCCCGCGGACGTGACCGAGATCGTGATGTTCCCGGTCGCCTACACGATCGGTACGGACTTCGAGCGGGCGCCGCGCCATCCGGCCCGGGAGATCACCTATTTCGACGGGTTCGCTCGAACGTTCGAGTCGGGACCGAACGACCCGGTGATGCTCGCCGACGGGCCCGGCGCGGTCGCCGAGATCGACATCGACGCCCCACCGGCCGCGATCTGGCCGGTGATCACCGACATCAACATGAACGCTGCGTTCTCCGACGAGTTCCAGGGTGCCGAGTGGGTCGACGACGGCCCGCGCGGGGACCGCGGCGTCGGGGCATCGTTCGTGGGCACCAACTTCAACTCGAACTTCGGCGAGTTCAAGGTGCCGTCGTTCGTCGACGCGTACGACGAACACGTCGCCTACGGCTGGCGCACATCGGACATGGACAACCCGGGGGCGCGCTGGCGGTTCGAGCTCGAACCGCGACCTGGCGGGACCCGTCTGCGGTACACGATGAAGCTCGGCCCCGGCCCGTCGGGGCTGACGATGGCAATCGAGTCGATGCCCGACAAGGAGGCGCGGATCATCGCCCGGCGGATCACGTCGCAGCTCGCGAGCATGCAGCGCACGGTCGAGGGCGTGAAAGAGATCGTCGCGGCGCGACTCGAGCAGGGCTCGTGACGTTGCGGGTCGGGATCACCGCCGTACCGACGACCGCGACCGCAATCGACTACGTCGTCGAGGCCGAACGCCTGGGTGTCGACTCCGTCTGGGTGCCCGAGTTCTGGGCGTACGACGCGCTGACACCGCTCGGTGCACTGGCGGTGAAGACCGAACGGATTCACCTCGGGACCGGCATCGTCCAACTCGGATCGCGGACACCGACGATGCTCGCGATGTCCGCGCTCAGCCTCCAATCGTTGTCGGATGGACGGTTCCGGCTCGGGATCGGTACGAGCGGCCCGCAGGTGATCGAGGGATGGCACGGGCTGCCGTTCGCGCGACCGATCGCACGTACCCGCGAGACGATCGACATCATCCGGATGGTGACGGCGGGCGAACGCGTCAGCTACCACGGCACCGAGTACCACCTGCCCCTGCCTGGCGGCGAGGGACGCGCGCTGCGCTCCGCTGCGACCCCGATGCACGTGCCGCTCTACATCGCATCGCTCGGGCCGGCGAACCTGCAATTGACCGGTGAGCTCGCCGACGGGTGGATCGGCAACTCCTTCTTCTGCGAGACCGCCAACGTGTTCTTCGACCAGATCGCGGCGGGCGCCGAAGCGACCGGCCGCTCGCTCGCCGACATCGATCTCACCGTCGCCGCAGCGTGCGAGTTCACCGACGACGTCGACGAGGCCGGGCGCCGCCACGCGGCGGGCTACGCGTTCACGTTCGGGGCGATGGGATCCGCGACGACGAACTTCTACAACGACGCGTTCGCCCGGCAGGGCTTCGGCGATGACGTCGCCGAAGTCCAACGGCTGTGGCGCGCCGGCGACCGGGATGCGGCGCGAGCGCGCGTGCCGATCGAGATCGGACTGCGCACGAACCTGATCGGCCCACCCGACGAGGTGCGCCGCCGCGTCCGCCAGTACCGCGACTGCGGCGTCGACACGCTCCGTGTCGGGCCGGCGGGCGCGACCCCCGACGAGCAGCTCGCGACGCTCGCCGAGCTGATCGACATCGTCGACTCCGTGAACCGCGGCGAATGACGCAGCAGGATGTGGGGACATGACGCAGAACATCTACGACAACGATGCGTTCCGGTCCGGTTACAGCCGCCTGCGCCGTTCGCGCCACGGCCTGGACGGCGCCCCGGAATGGCCGGTACTGCGGTCGATGCTGCCGCAGCTCGACGGCGCACGCGTCGCCGACCTGGGCTGCGGGTTCGGCTGGTTCTCGCAATGGGCGCACGAGCAGGGCGCCGCCTCGGTGCTCGGCATCGACGTCTCCGAGAAGATGCTCGAACGTGCCACGACGGAGACACCGACGGGATGCGTCGAATACCGAAGGGCCGACCTCGAGCACCTCGACCTCCCGGCGCGTTCGATCGACGTCGCGTACAGCTCGCTCGCGCTGCACTACGTTGCTGCGCTGCCGGGCCTGCTCGGCACGGTGCGCGACGCGCTCGAACCGGGCGGCACGTTCGTCTTCTCCGTCGAGCATCCGATCTTCTCCGCCGGCGCACCTCATGGCTTCACGACGACGGTCGGTGGCACAACGGTGTGGCCGGTCAGCACGTACCTCGTCGAGGGTGAACGCACGACCACGTGGTTCGTCGACGGTGTCGTCAAGCAGCACCGGACGGTTGCGACGTACGTCAACGAGTTGATCGCCGCCGACTTCCGGGTCGACCTCCTCGACGAGTGGGGTCCGACCGACGAGCAGATCGCGGCAACACCGGCGCTCGCCGAGGAGCGGCATCGGCCGGCGTTCCTCCTGATCAGGGCCTCACGACCCGCCTGACGCGCGCCCGGGAGGCAAGTAGCGTCGGTGATCAGGCCGGACACCGGTCGGAACGCGCAATCGGGAAGGGGGCCTCGGATGAGCACGCGAGCCGAGTTGTTGGACCTGCAGCGACTGCTGCTCCCGCCGGCGTTGCCGGCGATCGGGTGCACCGAAGCCGCCGCGCACTACCGGGCCCACAACCACGAGTTCGATCTCGGTGGGGACTGGTACGACCTCGTCGACCGGCCGGACGACCAGGTCGTCGCGATCGTCGGTGACGTCGTCGGCCACGGGGTCTCCCAGATCGGCGTGATGGGTCAACTCCGAGCCGCATCCAACGCGTTGGCGAGGACGCTGCCGCAGCCGGCGGACATCCTCGGGTCGCTCGACGCATTCGCGTCGGGCGTGCCCGGCGCCGCCTACGCGTCGGTGGCCGCGCTGATGCTCGACGGGACGACCACCGGGCGGATCGCGTCCGCCGGCCACCCGCCGCTGTTGCACGTCACGGCACACGGCGAAGTGAGCCTGGTCGAAGCCGGCCGCGGTCCGTTGCTGTGCGTCGACGGGGCCCGCCCGGACGCGACGTTCACCTACGGCATCGACGACCTGCTGATCATGTACACCGACGGCCTCGTCGAACGGCGCGGCCGGAGCACGGACGACATCGCAGTTGCCGTCGGCCGGTTCGCGGCGACGCGCCTCGACGAACCGTGCGAGGCCATCGCTGCGGAGATCGTCGACCGGTTCGGCCACGACGGCGGCGACGACATCGTCGTGCTCGTGCTCCGGCCACGCAACCATCGGTCGCCCGAGTACCTGCTGCACCCGCAGGCGGTACCGTCGATCCGCTTCGACTGAGCCGCTGCTACATCGAACGGGCGGCGTTGTCCCAACGGGTGTACTGGCCGAGGAACACGAGGCGCTTCGTGCCGATCGGGCCGGCGCGGTGCTTCGCGACGATCACCTCGCCCGAGCCCTTGTCGGGTGACTCCTGGTTGTAGACCTCGTCGCGGTAGAGGAACATCACGACGTCGGCGTCCTGCTCGAGCGAGCCGGACTCACGCAGGTCGGCGAGCATCGGGCGCTTGTCCGACCGGGTTTCGAGGTTTCGGCTGAGCTGGCTCAGCGCGACGATCGGCACCTCGAGCTCGCGGGCGAGCACCTTCAGGTTCCTGCTGATCTCGGACACTTCGAGCTGGCGGTTCTCCGATTGGCCCGAGCCGGACATCAGCTGGAGGTAGTCGATCAGGATCAGCGACAGGCCGCCGTGCTGCGCCTTGATCCGGCGGGCCTTCGCGCGGATCTCCATGACGGTGACCTGCGGGTTGTCGTCCAGGAACAGCGGCACTTCGAGCCGGCCGACCGCGAGGCCGATCTTCGACCAGTCGCTCTCGCTCAGCTGGCCGGTGCGGAGCTTGGTCGAATCGACCTTCGCCTCGCGGGACAGGATGCTCCGGGTCAGTTCCGCGTGGCCCATCTCGAGCGAGAACACGAGCACCGGCTTCGCGTCGTGTTTCGCGATGTGGGTCGCGAGACCGAGCCCGAAGCTGGTCTTGCCCATCGCGGGACGGGCCCCGACGATGTTCAGCGTGCTCGGCTGGAGCCCGGAGAGCAGTGCGTCCAGATCGTCGTAGCCGGTTGCCGCGCCGGTGATCGTGTCGCCGCGCTCGTAGTTCTCCTCGAGCTGATCCATCGTCTCGTTGAGGAGTTCCTGGATCTGGCGGGTCGAGTCGACGACGCGGTCCTCCGCGACTTCGAACATCTTCGACTCGGCCTGATCGACCGCCTTCGTGACGTCGTCGGGTTCGCTGAACGCGAGATCCGTGATCTCGCCGGCGGTGTGGATCAGGCGGCGGAGCAGCGCCGTGTCCATCACGATCCGGGCATAGTGCTCCGCGCCGGACACCGACGGTGTCGCGTTCTGCAGTTCGTTGAGCCGCTCGATCCCGCCGAGTTCCTCGAGCAGGTTGTGGCGCCGCAGCTCATCGGCGACGGTGACGACGTCGACCGGCCCCGACGACGAGTAGAGCGAGCGGATCGCGTCGAAGATGTGCTGGTGAGCGGGGCTGTAGAAGTCCCGGACGCCGAGACCCGCCTCGCCGACGATGCCGATCGCGTCGCGGGACAGCAGCAGCGCACCGAGCACCGATTCCTCGGCTTGCAGGTTGTGGGGAGGGATCCGTCCCGCCCCGCCGGGACCCCGGGGGGTACCACCGCCGCCGCTGTGGCCGAATTGTGTGTCAATTGCCATGAGGAGCCCACTCTTGCAGGGAAAGCTTGGGGAACGTAAGAGGAACAACCCTGCGACTTGTCTGGGGATTCACTGTGGATAAGTCTGCCATCCTGTGAGGACCGGACCTGGGGATGGGATGTGGAAAACCCCACGGGCGCGCCTCACCCAGGGGTGGGACCGCCGTGGTGGGTCGAGGTGCCGGACCGGCGATGTTGCGCGTCGCCGGGCGGACCGGCGAGGCGGTGCGGCGTCAGTCCGCGGCGACGACGTCGAGCGTCACCGGGAACGAGACGTCGTGATGCAGCGACGCCGTGACGGTGTGCTGCCCGGTGGTCTTGATGTGGTCGACGTCGAGCTGGCGGCGATCGAGATCGATGTCGGTCTGCTCCTTGATCGCCTCGACGACGTCGTTCGCCGTGATCGAGCCGAAGAGCTTGCCTTCCGCGCTTGCCTTCGCGGTGACCGTGATCGTCTTGGGGACCAGCGCGCTGGCGATCAGCGTTGCCGCTTCGCGCTCGTTCTGGTCCTGCTGGTCGCGCGAGGCGCGCATCTTCGCGGCCTGCTCGATCGCTCCGGTCGAGGCCTTGATGGCATGGCCCTTCGGGAACAGGAAGTTGCGGGCATAGCCGTCGGACACGTCGACGATGTCGCCGCGCTGGCCGAGGCCGTCGACCTTGCTGCGCAGGATGACGTTCACGACTCCTCCGTCCCGGCCGCGACCGGCTGATCGCCGGACGCATCCGTCTCGGCGACGTCGACCTGCTCGACCGCGTCGTTCGTCGTCTCGTTGCGGTTCTCGTCGCGCGCCTCGTCGCGACCGCGGCCACCGTCGCGGCCACCGTCGCGGCCGCCGTCACGGTCACGCCGCCCACCGGTGCGGGTGGACGCGACGCGGGTTGCGTACGGCAACAGTGCCATCTCACGGGCGACCTTGATCGCATTGGCGACCTGTCGCTGCTGCTGGAGATCGTTGCCGGCGACGCGGCGGTTCTTGATCTTGGAGCGATCGCTCATGAAGCGACGGAGCAGATCGACGTCCTTGTAGTCGATGTACTCGGTCTTTTCGATGACGAGGATGCTCGTCTTCTTCTTGAACTTTCGGGGGTTGGCGTCTCGCGCCGACCGGGCCTTGTTCTTCTTGCTGGCCATTGATGGTTCCTTACTGGACGTCTTCGTGTTCGAACGATGTGGGGACGGGAATCGGCGCCGGGCTCAGAACGGCTCTTCGTCGCCGTAGACCTGGTCGGCGGGACGCGACGACGCACTGCCGCCGCCACCGCCACCGCCGCCGCCGCCGCCGCCGCCGAAGCTGCCGCCGTCGGCGGATTCGCGTGAGATCCGCTCGACCTGGGCCTGCGCCCAGCGGAGGCTCGGACCGAGTTCGTCGGCGATGACCTCGACGATC
>JAHEKY010000094.1 GCA_024644465.1 Ilumatobacteraceae bacterium
TGCACCACGAGGTGGACAACCTCCGCCCCATCGTGCCGATGATCGAGACGCTGTGCCGAGCGGTCGACGACGGCCTGATCGTGCATCTCGTCAGCGACATCTACCTGAGTGCCGACCAGCTGCGCTCGGTCCTGCGGGCATCCGGCGTCGACGAGCGGTTGCTCCAGCACATCAGCACATCCGCCGACCACCGGATGGGCAAGGCGTACGGGCTGCTCGAACACGTCATGACCGCCCACGGCATCGCGCCAGACGACGCCGCCCACGTCGGCGACAACCCGGTCGCCGACATCGAGGCCGCCGAGCGTCTCGGCATCACCGCCGTCGCGGCCGACGTACTGCCGCAGGACCGCCACGTGCTGATGCCGACCGCCGCGATCGCAGCGCGCTCCCGGGAGCTGGGCTTCGACGGCGGCATCACGTCGGCAGTGCGCGCCGTGCTGCTCGACGCCGGCACGCTCGGCACCGACCCGTCGTTCCAGTTCGGCGCAGCGATCGCCGGCCCGGCGATGGCAGGGTTCGCACGCTGGGTCGCGGTCACCGCCGAGCGGCTCGGCGCGTCGACCGTGCACTGCATGCTGCGGGAGGGCGCGACGATCGCACAGTTGATGCACGAGGTGGCGCCGGACGGCCCGGCGACGACGTTGCTCCACGCGTCCCGATGGGTCGACATGCGCGCGGCGGTCGTCGACGGTACGGCCGACGAACTGCTCACGGCGGTCGCCCGTCGAGCGAGCCTGACACCCGACCACATCGCCGCGGCCTTCGACCTCGACGTCGCCGAGGTGGCCGCGGTGCTCGACGCGCGCGAGGTACCGCACTCGCACATCACCGCCGCCTGCCGCCGGATCATGGCCGACGACTCGCTCCGCGAGCAGATCGTCGCGTCGTCGGCTCGATTGCGGGCGCGACTCGTGCGGTACCTGCGCACAGCGCTCGTCGTGGACGACGGCCCGATCGTGCTGGCCGACGTCGGCTGGGGCGGGACGATCCAGGAGGGCCTCACCCGGGTCCTGCGCTCGGAGGGCATCGAGAACGACGTGATCGGGCTGTACTTCGCGCTGTCGACGCCCGGCGAGGAGCGCCTCCGCTCCGGCGCCCGGATGCTGGCCTACCTCCCGACCGCGGTCGACGACGCCGAAGCGTCGCGCGCGAGTCGCGTCGTGTCGCACAACGCCGAGATCATCGAACGGGTACTGACGCCCCGCTTGGGCACGCTCGTCGACATCGACGACGACGGTGTGCCGGTCTGCCGGCCGGACGACGACGACCACATCCCGCCGACCCTGGCCAGCGCACAGCGTGCGCTCGCTGCGACGGCCCGCCGCCTCGCCAAGCAACCGGGCGGTGTCGCCGACACGTTCTTCGTCGACGACCACGAAGTGCGCGCCGCGCTCGCCGCGTCGATCGCCGACGTGATCCAGGCACCGACGGTCGCGATCGCGGAGGCACTCGGCGCGTGGCCCCACGACGACGTCGCCGGCACCGCCCACCGTTCGATCAGCGGTGCCGGTCTCGAAACCGTCGTCAGCTATGCGAATGCCCACGACCGGTCGATGATCGACTGGAGTGAGACGGCGTGGATCAGCGGTGTCGCGGCTCGCCTCAACCCGACGTTCGCAGTCCAACTCGACGCCGTCGAGCATGGCGCCGACAGCGCCACGCTCTGCCCGGCGGGCGAGAACGGCGAGATGTCGCTCGCCGCGTTCCCGATCGGATCACAGCTCGCCGCGCTGCTCGACCAGCGCGTTCCGCACACGACCGCCCACGGCTGGTCGGTCGCCCGGGTCAGCGGCAACGTCGACTCGCTGCGTGCGATCCGGTTCCAGCCCGGCACCGAGCACGCGCTCGTCGACATCGGCGCGTTCGAGATCCGCGTCACCGACGCCGACGACGTCCAGCATCGCCTCGACCTCGACGACCTCACCGACCCTGCGCTGCAGTGGGTCGACGGGCATCCGGTGACCGCCCGCCGGCTCGCGCACCGCCCGGGCGGTCATCTCGTCGTGCCGGTACCGGAGGCGCTGGGCACCGCTGCGAGGCGGGTCGAGATCACGATCGGGTTCCGGTGTTGGAAGCTCGCCCCGGACGACCCCGGAGCACGAACCCCGGCGACGCGCACCGCAGGAACGCAGGCTCGACGGGTCGCCCGGCTCGGGCGCGCCGTGGTGCGTCGGCTGCGGCGCTGACCGTCAGGCCCAGCGGACGCTGCCGTCGGCGGACTGCTCGTACGGCGGCCATCCCGACTGCAACGGCCGCTCCATCCAGTCGCAGCGGTCCGGTGCGAGATTGGTGTTGTAGTAGGGGTCGCGACGCAGTTGCTCGCCCCATGCCTGTTCGAGGGCGTCGACTTCCGCCGGGCTGACCGGCTGCGGCTCGGACCCGTGCTCGAAGTGGTACCAGCAGGCGTGTGGTGTCCAGACGATCCGCCGGCCCGTGTTGCGGATCCGCAGCGAGTAGTCGACATCGTTGTAGTTGACGGCGAACGCGGGGTCCATCCCGCCCACCTCGTCGTGCACGGTCCGGGGCACCAGCGCCGCCGCAGCGGTGACGCCGGCGCACTCCCGTTCGACCGCGAGCAGCCGGTGGGGGCCGGGGTGATCGCCGTGCCAACCGAGCATCGCATGCGAGACGACGCCGTTGTACACGTGGCCGCCGTGCTGCAGGCGGCCGTCGTCGAACAGCAGCTTGGCGCCGACCATGCCGACGTCGGGTTGCTGGGCGATGCCGACCAGTTCGTCGATCGAGCAGGGTGAGATCAGCTCGGTGTCGTCGTTGAGGAGCAGTACGTACTCCCCCGACGACGCCGCGATGCCGGCGTTGACCTTGTCGGAGAAGTTGAACGGGCGGTCGTAGTCGACGACCGTCAGCGCATCGCCGGCGATGCGGCGCAGGCCGCGTTCGACGACGGGGTCGGTGCCACGGTCGATGACCGCGACCACCTCGATCGCACACGCCGTCGGCGCCGCGAGGATCGACGCGATCGCGTGGTGGACGTGGATCCGGTCGACGCCCCACACGCGGCCGCGCGACCCCCTGGTCGGGACGACGACCGACACGCTCGGCCGGCCGATCACACGGCGGCGGATGCGCACGACACCCGGGTGGGCGCCCGGTTCCACGTCGGCGTCGATGCCAACGCGGGCGAGGTGCTCGGCGACCGCGCGCCGCCCCTGTTCGATCGCGTCGGGCTTGTTGGCGATGTCGGTCGCCACCGATGCCGGCGCCTGGCGCCAGTGCAGCAGGATCCGGGGCACGTGCTCGAACGGCGCGGCGACTTCGGCCAGCCGCAGCAGCAGGTCATGGTCCTGCGCGCCGTCGAAGCCGGCCCGGAAACCGCCCACGTCGGCGACGATCGCCCGCCGGGCCGCGACGAGGTGGGTGATGTAGTTGTGGTTGCGCAGGCGCTCGATCGAGAACGCCGGCTTGAAGACCGGCTCGCCCGGCCGGCCGTCGGCACGCAGCACGTCGTGATCGCTGTACAGCACCGCCGGTGGGTCGGCACCCGCACGATCGATCGCTGCCGCCAGGACGCCGAGCGCGTCCGGGACGAGCACGTCGTCATGGTCGAGCAGCACCACGTACTCGCCGACCGCAGCGGCGAGCGCGTCGTTGCCGGCCGTGACGATGCCGCCGTTGATGTCGCGGCGCTTCACCGTGCGGCGATCGCCGGCGGCTCCGTCGAGCAGGGACCGGACCGCGGGGTCGGTCGACGCGTCGTCGACGATGACGTGCTCCCACGACGCCCCGGTCTGCGCGTCGACCGATGCGAGGCAGGCCGCGAGATGGTCGGGTTCCGGGTCGAAGACCGCCGTGACGACCGAGAATCGCGGCGTCGACGGCGGGTGACGCGGACCGCTCACGTCGAGCGGGCGCGGATGCGCCGGACGAGCGCGGCGGGGATCCGGGGGATGCGGCGGAGTTGCGGGGCGACCCGTTCGGACCAGCGCCGCGCCGCCGTGTCGCGGGCGCGGTTGAACGGTGTCATCCGTTCCCGCCGCAGCAGCAGGTCCTGGTCCTGCCGCGCCCGCTGCAGTTGCACCGCCACCTCGATCAGCCGGCCCCGCAGCTCACCGGTTTCGGCGAGTGCCTCGCGAGCGAGACGCTGCGCCTCGTCGCGATCGGTGAGCAACGCCGCGTATGCGGTCTCCGACGGGCCGACGAGTGCTCGAAGACGTTCGAGGTCCGCGTCGGTGTCATCCATCGGGGGCATCCTACGACCGGGCGTTCTCGGGCAGGGTCCCATGCTCGGGCCAGGGCAGCGTCGGGTACTGCCCGACGAGCATCGCCCGCAGCTCCTGGGCGAAGAGGTTGGTCGTCGCGATCATCGATTCGTGCTGCGTGCGGTAGCGGCCGAGCATCTGGGCGACGTGCACGCCGTGCTCGCCCGCGACCGCGAGGCGCAACCAGAGGTCCCAGTCCTCCCACCCGAACGGCACGTCGGCGTCGGATCGGTACCCGCCGTGGCGGTCGAGCGTCGCCCGCCGGATCATCGCCTGTGCATCGATGTAGTTCGCGTCGCACAGCCATGGGACGTGCCAGCCCGACTCGCTCCGCAATCCGGCCTGCGCACCGAACGCCTCGAGCGTCGAGTACGCGAGCGCGGCATCGGGGTTCGCGTCCAGCGCGTCGCTCAGCTGCCGCAGGCATGTCGGGTACACGAGGTTGTCGGCGTCCATCACCATCACCCGGCCCGCACGACAGGCCGCAACGGCGAGGTTGCGCGCCGCCGGCAACCCACGGTTGACGCTGCTCGCGAGCAGCACGATCGGCACGTCGGCGTTCGCGTCCATGAACGACGTGACGACCTCGCAGCTCGCATCGCGCGAGTGGTCGTCGACGACGACGATCTCGAACGCGACGTCGGTCGAGGCCCGGATCGACGTCAACGTCTCGCCGACCAGGTCCGCGTAGTCGTGCAGTGTCACGATCACGCTCACCTCCGGCTGCGCCGTCGCGTACGCGGGCGTCTCGAACCGCTCGACGTGGTTCTCGTCGCCGTGCTCGACGAGCGCGCGAGCGCGCCCGATCGAGCGCCGGTGGCGAGCCTCGTCGACCAGCGCGCGGTACAGCCGGCGCCGGAGCTCGCCGTTCGGCCGGAACTCGGCGAGCAGTGGCGGGCGATGGGTGCGCACGATCCGGCGGCGCGCCGCGAGCCGCATCGACACCGACACGGACGATCCGGCGAGCGCCTGCTCGGCGTGGTCGAGCAGGTCGGACACCTCGGTCGCGAGCGGGTGATCGCGCAGCACGGCAGCGTGCGCGGCGTCGGCCATCCGGGTTCGCTGCTCGTCGACGTCGAGCAGATCCAGCAGGGCCGGCGCGAGTGCGTCAGGTGCGGCCTCGACGAAGTGGACGCCGGACTGCAGCGGCTCGAAGCCGCTGGACGGCTCGGTGAGCACGGCGCACCGGTTGGCCATCGTCTCGACCATGCGCGCCCATTCGAAATATCCGTCGCTGTCGTCGCTGCGATGGAGGTTGACGAGCACCTTCGATCGCGCCAGCAGGTCGTACTTGTCGGCACCGAACACGACGCCGGGTTCACCACCCTCGATCGGACGGGCGAACCGGAAGAGGCGCAACTCGGCGCGGCGGTCCCACAGCACCGGCGCCAATCCCGCCAGGATCCGGGACCGGCGGTCGGTGACCCCACCGAGGAACAGCACGTCGATGTCGCGGGCGGTGGTGGAACCGGTGGCGTGGTCCATCGATGGAACGGCACCCAGCCGCAGGCGGTGGGCGGTGAAGCCCTCGGCGGCGATTGCCGCCGCTCCGGTCGCGTTGATGTCGACGACGAGCGGGCTGCCGATGCAGAACCCGAGCGACAGGTTGAACCACGGCGTGCCCGGTTGCTCGGTGCAGATCGGCACGCTGCAACGGGCTGCGGCGCGCACCTCGCGGTCGGTGTCGTCGCGCAGCACGTAGAACTCGTGCGGCGCAACGACCAGGTTCGTGCTGCCGTCGGCCTCGGGCAGCCGGTCGTGGACGAGGCGGGCGGTTCGCCCGCCCTCCGCGGCCGCCTCGGTGATCCACGCCGCGATGTCACGCATGAAGCCGTTGCCGCGTTCAGCGACGAACACGTTGACGTCGGCGCTCGTCATGTCAGCCGGGCGCACCCGGATCCGCGGTCAACCGACGCTTCAGCCGCCGCGCTGCCGACAGCGGCGCCCATGCGAGCTTGCGC
The DNA here is from genome assembly GCA_024644465.1 of Ilumatobacteraceae bacterium. Lineage (GTDB taxonomy): Bacteria > Actinomycetota > Acidimicrobiia > Acidimicrobiales > Ilumatobacteraceae > Ilumatobacter_A. The sequence continues at coordinate 6,185 of JAHEKY010000094.1, forward strand.
ATGCCCCGCCGCACGATCTCGCCCTTGTTCGGCGCGGCGCGCAGGTCGCCGACCGCGCCGGTGAGCAGCGCACGGCGGCTGACCGCGGCCGGCACCTCCGCGGCGAGCGCCCGCAATTTCGCGGCCCGCTCGGCGGACTCCTGCTCGAGCGCGGCGAGCCGGGCCTCGATCGATGCGTCGTCCGGGGACATGGGGGCGGATGCTAGCGATCGGCCCGGCCGACGGGCGGCCGGACGGCACGGCGTCATCGCTGGCAACGGTGCGGGGACTCGATAACGTCGATTGCCGCATGTCGCTCCGGACGGCGGTGGCCCACCGCAACTTGCTCTACCTCCTCGCCCTGAAGGAGTTGCGGACGCGCTACCGCAAGTCGATCCTCGGCTGGGCCTGGAGCCTGCTGAACCCGATCAGCCAGATGATCATCTTCAGCATCCTGTTCCTGAAGGTCTTCGGAGGCGTGCCACCGCGGGGCAACGCGAGCGGGCTCGAGAACTTCCCGCTCTACTTCCTGTCCGGCCTGCTCCCGTTCCAGTTCTTCTCGATCTCGGTGACGGCGTCGATCGGGTCGGTCCACGGCGCGTCCAGCTTGATCAAGAAGGTGGCGTTCCCGCACGAGCACCTCGTGCTGTCGATCGTGGTCGCCCAGTTCGTCACGGTGTGCATCGAGTTGCTCGTGTTGTCGGTGACGTTCCTCCTGTTCGGCGTGTTCATGTTCCAATGGCTGCTCCCGATGCTCCTGCTGCTCGGCCTGATCGGGCTGTTCACGACCGGCGTCGCGCTGGCGCTGTCGGCGGCGAACGTGTTCTTCCACGACATCAACTACCTGTGGGGGATCGTCGCCCAACTGCTGTTCTATTCGAGCCCGATCATCTTCGTCCCCGAGCAGATTCCCAGCGATGCGGTGCGCGCCGTGAGCAACTGGGGCCCGACCGGAAGCTTCGTTCGCGCCGCGCAGGAGATCCTCTACGACAACCAGTTCCCGAGCCTCGCCCGCTGGGCGCACGTCGCGGCGTTCGCCGTCGTCGCGTTCGTCGCCGGTGCATGGTTCTTCAACAAGCTCTCCCCTCGGTTCGCGGAGGAACTGTGAGCGCCGCCGCCGAGCCGACTCCCACGGCGGACTTCGCGCTGCGGGTGCACGACGTGACCAAGACGTTCCGGGTGCACCACGAACGGGCCTCGTCGCTGAAGGCGTTCATCGCCGCGGGCGGACGCAACCGCTACGAGACGTTCTACGCACTGCGCAACGTGTCCTTCGACGTCCGCACCGGCGAAGCGGTCGGGATCATCGGGCACAACGGGTCCGGCAAGTCGACGCTGCTGAAGTGCATGGCGAAGATCCTCACGCCGAACGACGGGACGATCGAGGTCACGAAGCGGATGGCCGCGCTGTTGGAGCTCGGCGCCGGGTTCCACCCCGAGCTCAGCGGGACCGACAACGTGTTCCTCAACGCGGCGATTCTCGGGATGGGACGCAAGGAGATCGCCGCCCGCTTCGACGAGATCGTCGCGTTCTCCGGTCTCGAGCAGTTCATCGACACACCGGTCAAGACGTACTCGTCCGGGATGTACGTCCGCCTCGCGTTCGCGGTCGCGATCAACGTCGACCCCGAGTTGCTGCTGATCGACGAGATCCTCGCTGTCGGCGACGTGACGTTCCAGCAGAAGTGCATGCAGAAGTTCGTCGACTTCCGGGAACACGGCAGGACGCTCGTGCTCGTCACGCACGACACGAGCAGCGTGCGCGACTTCTGCGATCGCGCGATCTGGCTCGACCACGGCGTGATTCGGGCGGAGGGCGAACCCGCCGAGGTGATCGACGAATACACCGAGACGATGCTCGGCGCGGAGGAGAGCGTCGACACCGAGGGCCGGCGGCGCGGTGACGGACGGCTCGCGGTCACGCAGGTCGAACTGCTCGTCGACGGCGTGCCGGTCGAGCAACTGCGCGCCGGCGACGACGTCGTCGTCCGGCTGCACTTCACGGCGACCGAACCCGTCGAGACACCGGTGTTCGCGATCACGATCGCCAGCCTGGCCGGTGCAGTGGTGACTGCACCGTCGAGCCGCAACGTCGGCCTGGTCCCGACGGTCGTGTCGGGGTCCGGCACCGTCGACATCGCGCTCGACGACCTGCCGCTCGTGCCGCAGCGCTACGTGCTGCACACCGAGATCACCGGGTACGGCCGCCAGCAGGTCTTCGACCACCTCCAGAACGCCCGGACGTTCGATGTCGTCAGCGGCGAGAACGACGAGACGCACGGTGTCGTCACGCTGCGGCCGACGTGGTCGATCAGCGGTCCTGGCGTCGTTCCGCCGTCGGGCTGAGCCGCCAGGCCCACCCGACGAGGACGGCGGACGCGAGCACGTGGACGACGAGCAGCGCGACCGGCGGCAGCGGTGAGCGGTAGGTGTCCCAGTCCCACGGCAGCATCGAACCGGACCGACCGACGGCGTAGCGGCGGATCATCGCCGCAAGGCCGACGTTGACGACGGTCATGGAGGCCGCCGCGGCGGCGACTCCGACCCGGCGCTGGGCGCCGGCGGCGAGCTCGAGCCGGCCGAAGAGCATCGGCACACCGACGAGCAGGGGCAGGTAGTACCGGCCCTGCCAGTAGTTGACGAAGTCGTCGGTCTGCACCAACGTGAGGGCCCACGACGCGGGGATCGCCACGGCCACGATCGCGGCCGCGCCGAGCAGCAGGTCGCGCCGGTCCGCGACGGCGGCGGCGCCGACGAGCAGGCCGAGCGCGACGAACCACAGATACAGCACGGACGTCGGTACTGGCGTGTCGAGCCAGCCGAGCACGCCGATCGCCTCGGTGATGTCGTCGCCGGTCAACCCGATCACGAGGCGGAGGAAGCCGCGCCGTACATCGGAGATCCGCAGCGCGAGGGCGACCACGACGACCGCACCGACTGACGCGACCGCACCGACGGCCGAGGCCCGCACGAGGGGCCGTTGCGGCAGCCGACGCCACGCGCCTCGGGCCAGGACCGCGCCGACCGGGGCGAGCGGCACGAGGAACAGCGCCTTGACCGCATTCGTGTCGCTCCGGGCGGCCCACGCGAGTGTGGCCAGCGTCGCGAGCACCACCACCGCTCGAGCGCCGGGGCTCCACCGGGACCAGAGCTCGCGGGGTTCGCTGCTCGTGATCAGCAGCGCGAACGCCAGGATCAGCGCTGCCCAGAGCAGCCCGTCACGGCGCGGCAGCACCAGCGCCGCCCAGCTCGCCGCGGCGAGCCACCCAACGGCACGATCTCGGCCGGGCGGGGCGAGCAGCGCGGCCCACAGCCCGATGCCGCCGGCGATCACGAGCCCGCTCGGGTTCACGACCGCGAACATGAACCATGCCATCGGCGTCAGCGCGAGCAACGTGGCGCCGGCGCCGACCGACCCGCGGCGTCCGGCGATCAGCAACGCTGCCGTGACGAGGGCGACGGGGACGATCGCGTCGAACAGCCGGGCGCCCCACGCAGCCCCCTCACCGGACGCGAACGTACCGAGCCCAGGCAGGACGTGACCCCAGATCGGGTAATCGGCCGACTTCGTACCGAGCAACTCCTCCCCCGTCGGCACCGGCAGATCGCTGGCGCACGTCGCAGGCACGTCGGGGTCGAACGCGAAGCACACGGGATCGGGGAAACCGATCTCCGCGGGCAAGCGGAACCCGTCGTGGAACACGGACGCCCTCAGTCGCTCGCCGTCGAGGTCGCCCCGGACCAGTGCGCCGGCGCGGACGTTGTGGCTCGGTTCGTCAGGTCCGGCCGACCGGGGTGTCGCGAGGATCCAGGAAAGGACGATCACGGCGACCGCGACGCCCACCGCGACCCCGGGCGACCGGACGGCCGCGCGCATTCGTTCGAGGACGTCGGCCACGTGAGGAGACTAGGGCGGCGACCCGGCTCGGGCGCCACACCCGGGCGGGTCGGACCGGGGGCGGGAACCAGGCCTCGCCGATGCGGCGGTGGTCAGCTTGTACGATTTCGGTCCAGATGGCAGCAATGTCCCGCGTCCCCGCCTCGACGCCGTCCAGCACGTCGAAGCCGTTCCCACCCGCGCTCGAACGCGCCGTTTCGCTCGTCGGCCCGCAGGCGTCGTGGCTCTGGTCACGCGGGTTCCGGTTCCTGTCGCTGCTCGACGCGATCGCGCTGTACCTGTTGATGATCGTCATCAGCTTCGTCAGGTTCGGCTTCGGGTTCGACTGGGACACATACGCGCTCAGCCACTACTTCGTCGGATTCGCGATCGCGACCGCGATCCACGTCGTCGTCAACTACTTCGCCGGGCTCTACGAGCGCGAGCCGCGGCTCGGCGTCCGGCCGTGGATGCCACGGGCGATGCTCGCCACCGCGATCGGCGTCGCGGCGCAGGGCCTCGCCTTCGTCGTGCTCAACCGCTACCTGATGCCCCGCCTCAACCTCGCGGTGTTCTTCTGCCTCGCGTCGTTCGTGCTCGTCGGCAACCGGCGCCTGAGCCGCCAACTCGCCCGTCGGCGGCAGGGCGCTCCGCGCGTCGTTCTCGTCGGCGCCGACGACTCGCTCGACCTCGCGACCCGCCACCTCGTCGAGAGCGACCGCGACGCCCGGATCGTGGGCAGCGTCGGGTCGCCGCACCTGCTCACGACGTGCGTCGTCGAGAACGCGGCCACCGATGTGCTCCTGCTCGACGTCACGGCGTTCGGTTCGGTGTACCCGGAGCCGCTGAACTCGCTCGATGGCGCCGGTGTCGGGTTCCTCCAGCGCGTCAGCGCACGCGAGACGCTGCTCGGGTTGAAGACGGTCCGCCAGGTCGGCGGGATGCCGTTCGTGCCACTCCGGCTGCACACCGTGCCGAACCACAAGGTGCGCTTGAAGCGGTACTTCGACCTGATCGTCGTGACGCTGTTCGCGCCGCTCTGGCTACCGGTGATCGGGATCCTGTCGCTCTACGTGCTCGTGCGTGCCGGCCGCCCCGTCTTCTACCGCCAGCGTCGTGTCGGCCGCGACGGCGCCGAGTTCGAGGTCGTGAAGTTCCGCACGATGATCCCGAACGCGGAGGAGGACGGTCGCGCCCGCCTGGCGACGCTCGAAGACGAACGGATCGTGCCGTCGCTGGCATGGCTGCGCAGGATGCGTGCCGACGAGCTGCCGCAGCTGTTCAACGTCGTCCGCGGCGAGATGTCGCTCGTCGGGCCTCGCCCGGAGCGCCCGGAGTTGGTCGCCGAGATCGTCAAGCGGGTGCCCGGCTACATCCGGCGCAACGAGCTGCCGCCCGGGCTCACCGGCCTCGCCCAGGTGCACGGCCGGTACGACACCGACGCCGAGTACAAGCTCGGCTACGACCTGCAGTACCTGGTCAACTGGTCGATCGTGATCGACGTCCAGATCCTGCTGCGGACGGTCTGGGTCGTGCTGAGTCGGCGTGTCTGACACCGACGCTGACACCGCCGCGGCGCCGGACTGGCGGCGTGGTGCGGGTTACCCGGACGTCGACGTCGTGATGCCGATCCGCAACGAGGCGGAACATCTCGCCGACGCCGTCGCGGCCGTCCGCCGGCAGGAGTACCCCGGCCGCGTCCGGGTCTTCGTCGCCGTCGGGCCGTCGAGCGACGACACCCAGCGGGTGGCGGCCCGGCTCGCCGAGCACGACGACGATCTCGTCGTGCTGGCAAACCCGAGCGGGCAGACGCCGGCGGCGCTGAACATCGCGATCCGAGCGGGTTCGGCCCCGGTCGTCGTGCGCGTCGACGGCCGCAGCGAGCTCTCGGCCGGCTACATCAGGCGGGCGGTCGAGACGATGCGCCGCACCGGTGCGGCGAACGTCGGCGGCCGCCAGGTCCCGG
>JAHEKY010000185.1 GCA_024644465.1 Ilumatobacteraceae bacterium
CAGATCCACCGCGCCGGCAGCGGGTTCATCATCACCGACCTCGGCTCGACCAACGGAACGTATGTCAATGGCACGCGTCTCATGGCCGACCACCGCCTCGCCGACGGCGACATCGTGACCGTCGGCTCCGTCAGCCTCCGTTTCGAAGCCTCGTGACCGGCTCGCCAGACAACTTCGACGACATCCGCCCATGACCGACCAGGCACTCGACATCTTGAAGCTGGTGCTGCTCGCACTGCTCTACCTGTTCTTCGCGCGCGTGCTGTGGGCTGTGTGGAGCGAGGTCCGCCAGCCCTCCAACGCACGCGGCGGCGTCGACTACCAGCCGCAACCGGCGCCGACCCCCGCCGCCGGCCAACCCACCCCGCTCCCCGAGGGCCGACGCGTGACGAAGCCGGCCAAGGGCCGCGGCACGACGCCGGCCCGACTCGTCGTGCTCGAACCGAAGGAGCGTCGCGGCACCAGCTTCGCCATCGGCGCCGTCGTCACGGTCGGGCGCGAGTCCGACAACGTCATCGTGATCACCGACGACGCCTACGTCTCGAGCCAACACGCGCGGATCTGGCCCACCGACGGTCATGTGTTGCTCGACGACCTCGGCTCGAAGAACGGCACGTACCTCAACGGCGCTCGTATCTCGCAACAGCGCACCGTGCACACCGGCGACCGCATCCAGATCGGGTACACCGTGCTGGAGGCCCAGTAGTGGCACAACTCCGCTGGGGTAGCGCCAGCCACGAAGGCCAACTGCGCGCCCAGAACGAAGACCACGCTCACGCCGGCGAGGGCCTGTTCGTCGTCGCCGACGGCATGGGTGGTCACCTCGCGGGTGAGGTCGCGAGCGAGATGGCGGTCGCCCGCCTCAACGAGCGCCTGCCGGTCGGAGCGACGAGCTCGCTCGACGATCTCGTGTCGGCCATCAACGAGGCCAACCAGGAGATCTACGACGGGTCGGTCGAGAACCCCGACCAGGCGGGCATGGGCACGACGGTCACCGCGATCGCGGTGGTTGCCGACGCGCTCGACGGCGAGGTGTTCGGCATCGCCAACGTCGGTGACTCACGTGGCTACGTGCTGCGACACGGACGGCTCCGGCAGGTGACGATCGACCACAGCTTCGTGCAAGAGCTCGTCGCCGAGGGTGCGATCACCCGCGAGGAGGCGCGCACCCATCCGCGGCGCAACATCGTCACGCGGGCGCTCGGCATCGAGCCGTTCGTGCGGGTCGACTCCTGGACGATGCCCGTGATCCGTGGCGATCGTTTCGTGTTGTGCAGCGACGGCCTCGTCGACGAGGTCACCGACGACGAGATCACCGAGGTTCTGCGGGCCCACGCCGACGATCCGCAGGCCGCCGCCGACGCACTCGTCGCCGCGGCCAACGCGGCCGGTGGGCGCGACAACATCACCGTCGTCGTCGTCGACGTGCTCGAGGGTGACGATCCGCCCGATCCGACCGAGGAATTCGACGTCGTCCCGCTCTGGAGTGACGACGACCTCGAGAACACCGGCGAGACCCAAATCGTCACCGACCCACTCGACGACGAGCTGTACGACGATGACGACGCCGGTGCCGAGAGCGATCCAGCCGGACCCCTCCGCCGCCCCGGTGCCGACGCACCGGCGGACGAAACGGGTGACGCGGGCGCCCAGCTGTACGACGGGGGCGACGACGTCACCCCGGTCCCCGGCGCCGCCGTGCCGATCGTCGACGCCGACGACGAGCCGGCGCCACGACGCGGCCGCGGGCGTGGCGCTCGCCTCGCCCGGTTCGTGCTGGTCCTGGGCGTTGCGTCGGTGCTGATCCTCGGCTTCGCGATCCTGGCGGCGTGGGCCCGCAGCGGCTATTTCGTCGCCTTCGACGACGACGGTCAGGTCGTGATCTACCAGGGTCGAGAAGACAGCGTGCTGTGGTTCGACCCCACCCGCGAAGCGGTCGGCCGCTACTCCCGCGACGAGCTCGACGAGGACTCGATCGCGCTCGTCGACGACCGGGTCCACTTCGAGTCGCAGGGCAGCGCCGAGCGCTTCGTCGCCGAGCGCCTGACGCCCACGACCACGTCCACCACGACCACGACCACCGTGCCGCGGACGACCACGACCGAGCCGACCGCGTCGGCGCCGACGACCACCGTCGCCACCACCACGGTCACGACGACCGGGGGCTGAGCGTGCCCGGCGCCGCGACGAGGTTCTGACGTGTCGATCGAGGCGACGCCCGTCGAGGCCCGCCTGGTCAGGCGGCGGCGCTCCGCCGAACTGACCCTGATCGTGATGGCCGCGACCATCACGGCCGTCGCGTACGTGCTCGCCTCGCTCGGCGCCAACGCCCAGATCCCCGCCAAGATCGGCCCGTTCCTCGGCCTCGTGCTCGCACTGATCGTGGCCGCCCACGTCGCCGTCCGGTTGCTCGCCCGCGGCGCCGACGGCACCCTGCTCCCGCTCGCCGTCGTGCTGCACGGCATCGGGTTCGTGATGATCAGCCGGCTCGACGACGATCTGGCGAGCTTGCAGGCCTGGTGGAGCCTGGTGGCGATCGCGGCCTTCGTCGTCACCCTGCTGTTCGTCCAACGGGCCACCGACCTCGCCCGGTACAAGTGGACGCTGTTCTTCGCCGGTGCGGGGTTGCTCCTGCTCCCCATGGTGCCCGGCATCGGCGTCACGTTCGGCGGCGCCCGCATCTGGGTCAGCATCGGCCCGCTCAACTTCCAGCCCGGCGAGTTCGCCAAGCTGGCCTTCGCGATCTTCTTCGCGGCCTACCTCGCGGAGCGCCGCGAACTGATCGCGGCGTCCACCTGGAAGATCGGCCCACTCCGGCTCCCCGAGCTCCAGTACATCGCGCCGATCCTCGTCGCGTGGGCCTTCTCGGTCATGGTGATGGTCGGCGAACGCGACCTCGGTTCGTCCCTGCTGTTCTTCACGCTCTTCGTGGTGATGATGTGGGTGGCGACCGAGCGCGTGAGCTACCTGGTGCTCGGCTTCGCC
>JAHEKY010000095.1 GCA_024644465.1 Ilumatobacteraceae bacterium
GGTGAACTGTCACACGCTCGTCGGCCTCGGCGAGACCGACCGCGACATGGTCGAGATGTACATCCGGCTGCGCGACCGGGAGATCTTCTCGTACCTCTTCTGCTTCAACCCCGAGCCGGACTCGCGGCTCGCCGAACACCCGAAGTCGAACATCTCGCGGTGGCGGCGGCTGCAGCTCGTGAAGCACCTGATCGAGACGGACGGCTTCGGTTGGGACCGGTTCGAGTTCGACGGCGCCGGCGCGCTGACGCGGATCGACGGAGCCCGCCACGCCACGGCGAACGGTGAGACCCGCGATCACGTGCTCAGCGCGGTCGACGAGGGCGTCGCGTTCATGACCGACGGGTGCCCGGGCAGCGACGGCGAGCCGGGATGCACCAGGCCGTACGGCTCGTACCGGCCGTCCGAACCGATCCGCGACTACCCCTTCCTGCCGACCGGCTCCGACCTCGCCGACATCCGCGAGCAGCTCGCGCTCAGCGAGATCCACGCGCCGGCCCCCGCCACGACAACCGACGACCACCGACTCGAAGGAGAGGCCTGACCCATGCGCATCGCCGTCCTGCTGAAGCAGGTTCCCGATCTCGTCGAGGAGTTCGAGATCGACGACGCCGGAACCGACATCGACCGCGAGTTCCTGACGTTCCTGCTCAACGAGTTCGACAACCAGGCGCTCGAAGAAGCGTTGCTGATCAAGGACGCGACCGGCGCGACCGTCGACGTCGTCGCGCTCGACGACCCCGAGGTCGACCAGGCGCTCTACACCGCCATCGCGAAGGGCGCCGACCGGGCGATCAAGCTGACCGGCGCGAACGGAGACGGCTGGCTCTCGACGCACGCTCGGGCCGCGGTGTACGCCGGCTGGTTGACGGGCGAGAGCTACGACCTCGTCCTCACCGGCGTCCAGGCCGCCGACGATCTCGACGGCCAGCTCGCACCGATGCTCGGCGCGCTGCTCGACGTGCCACACGTGTCGGTCGTGGTCGGCGTGGAGGCGGCCGACGGCACCGCCCGGATCAGGCAGGAGTTCGCGGGCGGCGCGATCAGCGAGCTCGACGTGTCGCTGCCGGCGGTCGTCGGCGTGCAGGCCGCCGGGGCCGAACCGAGGTACGCCGCGATCGCGAAGATCCGTCAGGCACAGCAGGAGGGCAACGTCGACGAGGTCGCCGTCGACCCGCCCGCCGCCGCATCCGGCCTGACGATCCGGCGGATGTACCCGCCCGAGAAGTCCGACCGGGCGGAGATGCTGTCCGGTTCCGAAGCCGACGTCGCCGACCGGATCATCGCCCTCCTCCGCGAACGCGGTCTGGTCCAGGGCTGAGAGGAGCAACCGATGAACAACGACGTATTCGTGATCGCAGAGCACAGCGACGCCGGGCTGACCGACGCCACCTTCGAGCTGCTGGGAGCGGCCCGCCGGCTCGCCGATGCCTGGGGAGGGCAGGTCGTGGCCGTCATCGTCGGCAACGCCGGCGTCGCCGGTCAGCTCGGCTCGGCGGACGTCGTCGTCACCGTCGACGCGCCGGCCGACTACACGTCCGAGGCCCATGAGCGGGTGCTCGCAGGCCAGGTCACGTCCCGCGACCCGCGACTGGTGCTGATGTCGATGTCGACGCAGGGGCTCGACCTCGCGGCGGCGCTGTCGGCGACCTGCGACCGGCCGCTCGTGTCGTACGTCGTCGGGTTGGAGCCCGACGGGGATGCGGTCGTCGCGACCGCCCAGATCTACGGCGGCAAGATCATGGCAGAGGTGGTGGTGGAGTCGCAGGCCGCGATCTGTGCTGTCATCGCGGGGTCGTTCCCGGCCGATGCCGGACGCGGTGCCGGAAGCCCGGCCGTCGAGGCCGCTGACGCGCCCGCCCTCGACGGCCTGCGCACCACGTTCGTGGCTCGCCACGCCCCGGATGCCGGAGACGTCGACATCACCGTGGCAGACATCCTGGTCGCGGTCGGACGCGGCATCGGCGGCGAGGACGACATCGAGTTGGTGCAGGAGTTCGCCGACGCACTCGGCGCGCCGGTCGCCGCCAGCCGCCCGATCACCGACAACGGCTGGCTGCCCAAGAGCCGCCAGGTCGGCAAGTCCGGCCTGAAGGTGAAGCCGCGCGCCTATCTGATGTTCGGAATCTCCGGGGCACCGGAGCACCTCGAAGGCATGCGGGACGCCGAGCTGATCATCGCCTGCAACACCGACGAGCAGGCCCCGGTCTTCGACGTCGCCCACTACGGCACGACGGTCGACCTCTTCGACCTGCTGCCCGAACTGACCGAGCGCGCATCGGCATGATCGCGACGCTCCTTGCCGTCGAGGGGGAGACCCGCGAGGTCTTCGAGGACATCAACCTCTTCGGCAAGGTCGTCTTCTACGTGCTGTCGTTCATCGCGACCGCGCTGTTCCTGTGGGGCTCGTGGCAGCGGATCACGAAGTACCGCCGCGGCCGACCCGCCGGTCGGATCCGCCGACCGGCTGCAGCGCCGTCGTCGAACGGCAGCGCGCCGACAGTTGCCGACACGGTGCCGAGCAACGGTCAGCCGAGCAAGCTGCACACCGTCGGCACGATCGCCGCCAACAGCACCGTCGCGAAGCGCGACCGCAGCATGGGGATCGCCCACTTCTTCATCTTCTGGGGCTTCATCACGCTGTTCATCGGCACGGTGATCCTGACGATCGACGAGGACATCGTGAAGATCGCGACGCGGCAGTTCGGCGAGGAGCGCAGCTTCTTCAAGGGCGTCTTCTACGCGATCTACTCGTTGGTCCTCGACACGATGGGCTTCGCCGCGCTGATCGCGCTCGTCTACATGGCCGCCCGCCGCGGCCTCTTCCACCTGCCGCAGCTCGACTATCGCCGGGCCGAGGAGCCGGCGGGCGGCTACGACCGGCGTCAGTACCAACTCGGCGACCAACTGTTCATCGGGCTGCTCGGGCTGGTGCTCGTGACGGGGTTCCTCCACGAGGGGTTCCGCATCCGCGCCAGCGGCTTCCCCGACTTCGAGATCTGGTCGCCGGTCGGATGGTTGATCGCCAAGGGCGTCAGCGGTGCCGGCGTCACGCTCGCCGGCAGCGACACGATCCGCACCGTCATCTGGTGGGTCCACGCCGTGCTCGCGCTGTCGTTCGTCGCCTACATCCCGTACTCCAAGGCGATGCACATGCTCACCGACGCCGCAAATCTGGTGACCCACGACCCGACGACGTCGCGCCGCCTTCCCGCCCCCGACCCCGCCGCCGGCCACCTCGGGTACCAGACCGTCGAGGACTTCACCTGGAAGGAGTTGCTCGACTTCGACGCCTGCACGAAGTGCGGGCGCTGCCACGTCGTCTGCCCCGCGGCCGCAGCCGGGGCGCCGCTGTCGCCGCGCGACCTCATCCTCGACCTGCGCCAGTGGGCCTCCACTTCGTCCGGCAACGTCACCCTGCTCGACAGCGAGCGACGGCCCGAACCGACCGGTCCGCTCGTCACCGACGGCACGCTCGCCGGCGACGTCATCCGCGCCGACACGCTCTGGTCGTGCACGACGTGCATGGCCTGCGTCGCCGCATGCCCGGTCGGGATCGAGCACGTGCCGACGATCGTCGAGTTGCGGCGGAGCCTCGTCGAGGCGGGCACGATGGAGCCGTCGCTGCAGGACGCGCTGCAGAACATCGCCCAGAAGGGCAACTCGTTCGGCAAGTCCGCGAGGCAGCGGGCGAAGTGGACGAAGGGGCTGGACTTCACGATCACCGATGCCCGCAAGGAGCCGGTCCGCTACCTCTGGTTCGTCGGCGACTTCGCGTCGTTCGACGACCGCCTGCAGTCGTTGTCGCAGACGTTCGCGCAGATCCTGCACGGCGCCGGTGTCGACTTCGGCATCCTCTACGACGGCGAGCGCAACGCCGGCAACGACGTGCGCCGGGTCGGCGAGGAGGGGCTGTTCGAGATGCTCGTCGAGCAGAACATGGAGCAGCTCACCGCCGCCGAGTTCGACGAGATCGTCACGACCGACCCGCACACGCTCAACACGCTGCGCAACGAGTACCCCGGCTTCGGGCTGGACAAGCCCGTCAAGCATTACACCGAGGTGCTCGCAGACCTGATCGAGGCCGGCGAACTGGACGTCGGCGCGCTCGGTTCGACGGCGACGTACCACGACCCGTGCTACCTCGCCCGGTACAACGAGCTCACCGAGGCGCCCCGACGCGTGCTCCGAGCGATCGGTTGCGACGTCGTCGAGATGCCGCGCAACCGCGACAACACGTTCTGCTGCGGTGCCGGCGGCGGCCGCATCTGGATGGACGACTCCGGCCTCACCGAGCGGCCGAGCGAGAACCGGATCCGCGAGGCCGCGGAACTGGACGTCGAGATGTTCGTCGTCGCCTGCCCGAAGGACTTCACGATGTACACCGACGCGGCCAAGACCACCGGGCACGACGCGAGCCTGCGCGTCGTCGACGTGATCGAGTTGGTCGCCGAAGCGCTCGACCGACAGCCCGCCCTCGGCGCAGCGGAGATCTGATGGTGGACGCCGCAGCGATCGGGGCCGGCATCGCCGAGCGGATCAAGGCGATCCGGCTCGCGCTCGATCGCCAACAGGCGTTCGTGTTCGCCCCCGACGAGCCGCCCCGGGAGCTCGCTGCCGCCGAGTCGGCTGCAACCGCCGAGCATCTCGTGCTGCGCGCGCTGCGCACCGCCGCCGATCCGGTCAACCACGGGCTGCTCATGCGTCTGCGGGACGACGACTCGTCCCTGGCCGAGTTGAGCCGGCGCTTCGAGTTGTCGCCCGTCAGCACGTGGGAGCACGTCAACGACCTGATCCAGAACGGGCTCGTCGGCCGCTCGTTCGAGCGCGACCTCGTCGGCCTCTCCGAAGCAGGGCGCGAGTACGTCGCGTTCGTGGAGGCGATCATCGAATCCGCCACAGCCACGGCGGCCGCCGACTCCGACGAGGGCGGCGGCCGATGATCTGCCCGTACTGCGACCACGAGGCGACGCCCCGGGCGGTGCACGCCCACCTCGCCGACCAGCACGCGGAGGAGGTCCACGTCGTCACGACGTCGACACGGCGGAGCTACGACATCGTCTGCCCGGTGTGCGGCGACGGCTACAGCCAGCCGATCAAGCCGCGCCTGCTCGACCCGACGTTCCTCGAGGAGTTCGATCGCGAGATCCGCCTCGTCGCGTTCGACATGCTCGTCAACCATCTGCTCGCCGAGCACGGCGAGGCCGACTCCGTTTCGTCCGACCCCCGATCACCAGGAGGTTCCCATGACCCAGGTCCGTAACTGCGACATCCCCGAGGAGTGCTACTACCTGGTCGAGAAGCACGTGTGGCTGACGTACGACGGCGAACTCGTGACCGTGGGCATGACCGACGTCGCGCAGCACCTCGCGAAGACGTTCCTCTCGGTGACCGCCAAGGCGCCCGGCAAGCAGATCAAGAAGGGCCGCAGCGTCGCGACCGTCGAGAGCAGCAAGTGGGTCGGGCCGGTGCCCAGCCCCGTCGAGGGGGAGGTCGTCGCCGTCAACGAGGCAGTGATCGCCGACCCGACGATCATGAACCGCGACCCGTACGGCGACGGATGGGTGGCGCGCCTGCGGCCCGACGACTGGGCGGCCGACTCCGCCGATCTCGTCACCGGCGCCGAGGGCGTCGCGGCCTACGAACGGTTCCTCGACGCGGAAGGAATCGACTGCGCCGACGGTTGAGCGGCGCGGAGGAGACATGGCAGATCCCAACTGGTACGGCTGTCTGATCCCCGAGGACCTGTCGTACGACGTCGAGCGGCACGTGTGGGTCCGCTGGGAGGGCGACGAGGCCGTCGTCGGGATGACCGACGTGAGCCAGACGATGTGCGGGCGCTTCGTCCAGATCACCTGGAAGAAGCCAGGACGCACGATCGCGCGCGGGCGCAGCCTCGCCGTCGTCGAGAGTGCGAAGTGGGTCGGTCCCGTGCCGGCGCCACTGAGCGGAGTGCTCGTCGCGAACAACGACGACACGTTCCGTCGGGACATCGCCGCCGCCAACCGCGATCCCTACGGCGCGGGCTGGTTGGTGCGCATCGCGCCGACCGAGCCCGACCGCGAACGCGCCATGCTGCAGGACGGACGCGACGCCTTCGAGCGGTACCGCACGTTCATCGACGACAACGAGATCCGGTGCTTCCGGTGCGAGGACTGAAGGCCGCATCGGCGCCCACGACCCTCTTGCCAGCGTATGCGCATATGGTAATGTCCACAGGTGACACGACAGGAGAGACGGCATGACTGATCTCGACATTGACGCCCAGGCCGACCTCGACGACGTCGACGTCGACGAAGAACCCAAGCGGATGGTGCTCGTCTGCTGGAGTTCGGATCTCGACCGGGTGTGGCCGGTGATGATCCTCGCGACGACCGGCGCCGCGTCCGGGCTGGAAGTCGACATCTTCTTCACGTTCTGGGGGCTGCGCGCCCTCCAGAAGCCCGACAAGCGGATCACGGGCAGCAACTGGAAGCAGCGCGGCGAGAGCTTCATGGACAAGGGCGGCGCCGAGAACCTCAAGCTCGGCAAGATGCACATGGGTGGCATGGGCACCGGGATGATCAAGAGCCTCGCGAAGGAGCACGGCGTCGCCAGCCCGGCGGAGCTGATGGAGATGGCGATGGAACTCGGTGTGCGGCTGCACCCGTGTCAGATGACGATGGACCTCTACGGCCTGAAGGAAGAGGACTTCATCGACGGGCTCGAGCCGGTGTGCGGCGCGGCCAACTTCATCGACATGGCCGCGAACGCCGACATCCAGATGTTCATCTAGGCCGGCGGGCTCACCGTGGTGCCACCCGAGCACGATCGCCCGGACGCGTGAGCGCACCCGATCGCGAACTGCTGCTCATCACGGCCGACCCGGTCGTCATCCGGGGGGCGCGACGGGCAGCCGACGCGGCCGGGCTCTCGGTGGCAACGACGAGCGACCGGCCCGGATCCGAGCCCGACGTGATCGTGGTCGACCTCGAACAGCCGGGCGGCATCGACACCGTGATCACGCTGCGCGCCACCCACCCGAACGCGATGCTCGTCGGTCACGTCTCGATGCCCGATTCCGAGCGGTGGCTGGAGGCCGAGCGGGCCGGATGCGACCTGGTCGCGAACCGGGGTGCAGTCGGGCGGCAACTGGCCGACCGGTTGCAGTCGGGCACGGCGCAGCGACGCCGGTTCCCGATCATCGACGACGCCGACCTCGCCGGCCGCCTCGGGCTCGTCGCACGTGTCGACGACACGCCGTTCGGCCGCGTCGCGGTGTACCACGTCGAGGGCCGGGTCAGCGTGATCGAGGACGTGTGCCCGCACGCGGGTGAGCAGTTGTCAGCGGGCGTCCTCGACGGATGCGTGATCACGTGCCCGCGGCACGGCAGCCAGTTCGACGTGCAGACCGGTGAGCGGCTGCGCGGGCCGGCCGATGTCGGGATCACTGCGCATCAGATCGTGCGCGACGGCGGCCGGGTGCACATCGTCTGGACGTGACGTCGGGCGCTGCGGGTGCGGCTGGGGTCAGGCGCTGATCGCCCGCTGGCGACGGCCGACCTCGTCGGCGAGAATCTCGCGGAGCTTGTCGATCGCGTCGATCACCTTCGGGTGGCGCAGTGAGTACACGACGCTGTTGCCGCGGCGCTGCGTGTCGACCATGCCGGCCGTGCGCAGCACGGCGAGGTGCTGGGACGTGTTCGACTGCGGCGCCTGGAGCACCTCGCAGAGCTCGGACACGGTGTGCGGGCCGTCGCTCAGCGCGTAGAGCACCAGCAGCCGCTTGGAATCGTTGAGCCCCTTGCACATGCCCGCCACGAGTTCTTCGAGTTCGGTCCGGAGTGACTCGTCAACGACGTGCGTCATGGAAACCACCCTATCTGGGCGTTCGCGAGAGCGCCCGGTTGCACCCGTCAGAACGAGATGACCGCATCAGCTTCGATCGCCATGTCGTTGAACGCCGCCCCTCCGATCATCACGACGTCGTCGATCAGATCGTCGAGTGCGAGATCGTTGAGGTCGAGCGACGGCTGGCAGACGTACAGCCGGACGCCGAGGTCGGTCGCCTGGTCGATGAAGTAGCGCAGCGGCTGGCCGGCATCTCCCTTCGGACCGATCTTGTCGACGATGTCGGACCGGAGCAGTTGGGGCCCGTACATCGTGAAGTAGATCCCCACCTCGCAGTCCATCGCCGCGGCGGACGCGGCGAGGAAGAACGGTGTCGCAGACCGGCCCGGGTCGTCGACGCCGTGCGTCTGCACGTACAGGATCTTGCCGTCGCCGTCATCGGTCCACATCGCGGTGGTCCTACCTCGTCCGGCGGACGAAGACGTGGAACACGTCGCCGTCCTTCTCGATCTTCAGGAGCTCGTTCTTGGTCCGGCGCGACCACGCCTGCATGTCGGGTTCGACGCCGGGGTCGGTCGCCAGGAGCTCCAGCACGTCGCCGACCTCGATCGTCTTGATCGCCTTCGCCGTCTTCACGATGGGGAGCGGGCACGACATGCCCCGGCAGTCGAGTACGTGATCGTCTACGTCGGTCATCGGGTCTCCTATGTGCGGTTACGCTAATATGAGCATAGCTGTACATGGAAGTCAAGGTCGGCGAGTCGCAGCCGGCGGACGCGTCTGCGTGCGCCGTCAAGCTGCACCGATCGTCGTCCGCCCGCCAGTCGGCAATGCGTCCCACCAGCGACCGAAACGCGAGTAGACCGCAGGGTCGCGGTCCGCGACCAGCGTCAGCACACCCCTCGCCTCCCCGTCGAGTTCCTTGAGATCGTCGTCCGCGATCTGTTCGAACGGGGTGATCTCGATGACGCCGTCGACCGGGCGCCACACGCCGGCGACGGAGCCGTCGACGAGCACCGTCGGCAGGACGTCGCCGTTGCGGCGGATGACGTCCTTGCGGCACGCGTCGGGGAGCACTCGGCTGCGGTCGCGGTAGGCGAGCAGCACGCTGTCCCACATCCCGAGCAACCGGGCCGGCGCGGGCGTGTCGGGGTCAGGGAGCGGGCCGGCATCGACGACGTCGTGAACCGGTTCACCTTCAGGAGGTTCGTACCGGACGAGACCCGCATCCATCGCCGCGAGCGCGGGGCGGATCGTTCCGAGCGGGAGCAGCGTGAACTGCGCGATGTCCATTGCGGTCGCCGGCCCGAACGCCGCGAGGTACCGCCGGATCAGTTCGTGGAGCGCAGGCTCTGCCGGTGGGGCGCCACGCGGGGCGGCTTCGAACACCGGTCGGCGGGCGAACGACCAGGGCACGTCGGTGGGTGCATGGATCAGCGGGGCGTACGTTCGCAACGCCCACCAGAAACTGTCGGGCGGCTCGGTGCCGAGGGCCGACCCGAGATGGTCGATGATCTCGTCCTTCGATCTCGGCTCCGAAGTGAACCCAACCAGGCCGTCGACGAGCGCGTCAGCTCGGTCGATCGTCACTCCGGTGTCGCGGAACCGACGGTCGTTCAGGCGAGCGGCGCGCAGGACGGGCAGGACGGCGTCGTGGAACGTCGCGTAGTCGTCGCGGCAGATCGCGTGGAGCGTGATCCGCATCAGCGGCGTCTTCACGATGGCACGCGCGTGGAAGGCGCGGTCGAGCTCGGACGGCTCGAACCCGCTGACGCGGTTCCAGAGCGCGAGGTACGGCGACGCCGGTTCCTGTGCCTGCAATGCGAGGACCCGCCGGACAGCATCGACGACGTCGGTCTCGGCGCGTTCGAGCAGGAGTTGGCGGTCGAGCGTTGCCCGGTTGAGTTGGCGGGCGGTCAGCTTCACCGATCGCCGCGTCCGACCCTCATGCGTCGACCGCGACCGGCGGGACCGAGTCGGCCGTCGGCGCCGAGATCCGTTCGTCGGGAATCGACAGCGCCCGCTCGTAACGCTTCGGCGGCATGCCGCGAGGGTACGGCAGCGCAGGATCGCGTTCGGGCTGGGCGACCGGCTCGCGCGGACGCTCGTACGGCTCCGGCGATCGGTACCGCTCGAGTTCCTTCGCGGTGATACCCGCGAGGCCGACCACCTCGGGGTCGATCCACGCTCGCCCGTCGATCGCCGACTCCGACGTCGCGATCTCCAGCGCAAGATCCTCGTAGCCGCTGAGGTAGATCGAGTGACACATCCCGTGGTCGATCGGCCCGTAGACGTTGTGTCCGCGGTCGCGGATGCGGTCGCGCATCGCGAGGAGGTCGTCGTGGGTGTCGACGTTGAACGACACGTGCTGCATCGTTCCGCCGGCACTCGCACCACCGGGCCATCCGGGATGCGTCGTGCCGATCTCGGAGGCGGCATCGGCGTTCTGCGGCATCTGGACGAACGCGATGTACGAGTGGTCGTTCAGCTTCATGAAACCGTGCCAGGCGTCGTCGACGCCGTGCATCCAGTAGAGCGCGACGAGTTCACATCCGAGCACGTCGTTGAAGAACTCGATCTGACGCTTGATGTCCGTCGTCGAGATGGCGAGATGGTGGATTCCGTTCGGGCTCATGCGGTGACCTCCGTGCCGATTCTCGCGCACCGGCCGATCGGCGTTCGTCGGGCTACCGTGAGCGGCTGTCCGCCCTACCGACTCGACAAGGAGATGCCATGGCCGGCGGCCTCGCAGGACTGCTCGACGACATCGCAGCGCTCGCCAAGCTCGCGGCGGCGTCGATCGACGACGTCGGTGCAGCCGCCGGGCGGGCCAGCGCGAAGGCGGCCGGCGTCGTGGTCGACGACACCGCGGTCACCCCGGCGTACGTACGCGGGTTGGCCGCGGAACGTGAGCTCCCGATCATCAAGAAGATCGCGACCGGCTCGCTGCGCAACAAGCTGCTGCTGATCCTGCCGATCGCCCTGGTGCTCAGTGCGATCGCGCCGACGCTCGTCGAGATCATCCTGATGGCCGGTGGTACCTACCTCTGCTTCGAAGGCGCGGAGAAGATCTATCACCGGATCATCCACGACGACAGCCACGACGTGCCCGCCGTGATCAAGGGCCCCGAGGCCGAGGCGGAGACGATCAAGGGGGCGATCCGCACCGACCTGATCCTGTCCGCCGAGATCATGGTCATCTCGCTGAAGGAAGTGATCGACGAGGGGCTGCTCCAACGGGCGATCATCCTGATCGTCGTCGCCCTGCTCATCACCGCAATCGTCTACGGGGTGGTCGCCCTGATCGTGAAGATGGACGACATCGGCCTTCGCCTCGCCGAGCAGAGCCATGACGCCTGGAAGAAGATCGGCCGGGCGATGGTCCACGGGATGCCGAAGCTGCTGACCGCACTCACCATCATCGGGACCGCCGCGATGCTGTGGGTCGGTGGGCACATCCTGCTCGTCGGTGCCGAGGAGCTCGGGTGGCACACGCCGTACGACTTGGTGCACGACGCCGAGCACGCCGTCGAGGATGTCGGCGGGATCGGCGGTGTCCTCGCATGGTCGGTGAACACGGCGATCTCCGCGCTCGTCGGGCTCGCCGTCGGCGCACTGGTCGTTGCGGTCGTCTCGCGGTTCCACGGTGGCGGGCACGGTGGCGACGTCGACGCCGCCGAACCGGCAGCCGCTCACTGACGCTGCCGTTCGGACGTCGGGCCGGGTCGACCGGTCAGGCGGCGCGGAGGTCGTAGATCGTCACGTTCGAATCGGGAGACGGTGCGCCCCGTCGTGGACCGCCGCGCGTCCATTCGGCCCAGGTGATCGTGCGTGATGGTGGGACATCGGGT
>JAHEKY010000096.1 GCA_024644465.1 Ilumatobacteraceae bacterium
GCGTCGAGGACGCTCGCCGCGATGTAGTCGAGGAAGAACAGCGGGCGAGCCGACTGGACGAGCACGTCGTCGATGCAGTGGTTGACGATGTCGATGCCGACCCCGCGGACCATGCCGAGCCTGGCGGCGAGCTCGACCTTCGTACCGACGCCGTCGGTCGACGCGACGAGCACGGGTTCGTCCATGTCGCGGATCGCCGCGAGCGAGAACACCCCGCCGAAACTGCCGACGCCCTTGAGGACGCCGTTGTCGTGCGTCGCCTCGACCGCGGCCTTCATCTCCTCGACGGCCCGCGCCCCCTCGTCGATGTCGACGCCGGCCGCGGCGTACGACGCGAGCAGCGCGCCCGGGGCGCGCCAGGCGATGTCGCGCCGAACCTGCATGCCTTCGAACGAGATCATCGCCATGCGCGCGTAGGCGTGGGCCCGCGCCTCGCCGAGGTCGGCGCCGATGCCGGTGATCGCGAGCACCCGTCCACCGCCGGTGCGGCCGGCCGCGTCGACCCCGGCGTCGAAGCGGATCGTGTCCGCGGTGTCAGCGCCCTGATCGGTGATGTCGTGCCCGGTGACCGGCGCGTCCGGGTAACCCGGCGAGGCCGCGACGACCGCCACCGATGCCCCGTCGCGCACGACGACCGGCACCTCGCCCACCGCGCCGCGCGTACACGCCAGCGCGATCGAGGCGAGGTCGCTGTCGAGCAGCGGCAACACCGTCTGGGCCTCCGGGTCGCCGAAGCGGACGTTGTACTCGATCAGGCGCGGGCCGTCCGGTGTCAACATCAGGCCGGCGAACAGCACACCGACATACGGGGTGCCCGCCGCCGCGAAGTGATCGAGGATCGGCTGGACGAAGGTGGTGACGAGGTCGGACGGGTCGAACGGCACGGGGGCCGGGGCGTAGGCGCCCATCCCGCCGGTGTTCGGCCCGGTGTCCGCCTCGCCGATGCGCTTGTGGTCCTGGGCGAGCGGCAGGGCGACCGCCGTCGCACCGTCGCACAGGGCGAGCAGCGACACTTCGGGGCCGTGGAGGCGCTCTTCGAGCAGGAAGGGGCCCGTCGCGGCAGCGACCTCGATCGCGCGCCTGGTCTCGCCGGCGGTGCCCGGCACGGTGACGCCCTTGCCGGCGGCGAGGCCGTCGAGCTTGACGACGACCGGGCGGTCGAGCTGTTCCCACCACGCGATCGCGTCGTCCACCTGCTCGAACCTGGCGCTCGCCGGGCCGGGGATCCCGAGGCGGGTCGCCAACTCGCGCGCGTAGCTCTTGGACGCTTCGAGGTTGGCGAGGGCGGCGGTCGGCCCGAAGCACGGGATGCCCCGCTCCGTGGCGACGTCGGCCATTCCCGCCGCGAGCGCCGCTTCCGGGCCGGGGATCACGAGGTCGGTGTCGTCGGCGGACGCGTCGCCGAGGCTCGGGGCGAGGCGCACGTCGTGGCCGTGGCGGCGACATGCCCAGGCAATCGCCTGTTCGCGGCCGCCGCCTCCCACGACGAGGACGCGCATCAGGCGATGACGCCTTCGAACGCCAGCTTCGCCTGCGCGTCGCCGACGGCGATCGGGTAGCGCCCGGTGAAGCAGGCGTTGCAGTAGCCGTCGTCGGCGCCGCTCTCGCGTTCGGCCACCGCGCGCATCATCCCGTCGAGCGAGAGGAATGCGAGGCTGTCCGCGCCGATGTGTTCGCGCATCTCCTCCACGGTGAAGCGCGCCGCCATCAGGTCGTCGTCGTGGCCCATGTCGACGCCGAAGTGGCACGGATGCGTGATCGGCGGGCACGTGATGCGGACGTGCACCTCGCTGGCGCCGGCGTCACGCACCAACTTCACGAGTGGCCCGGCCGTCGTGCCGCGGACGAGCGAGTCGTCGATCATGATCACCCGCTTGCCCTCCAGGTTCTCCGACAGCGCGTTGAACTTCAATGCCACCCCGCGCTCGCGAATGTCCTGGGTCGGTTCGATGAACGTGCGCCCGATGTAGCGGTTCTTGATCAGGCCGTCGTTGAACGGCAGGCCGCTCTCCCGGGCGAACCCGATCGCCGCCGGGATCGACGAGTCGGGCACGGGGATGACGACATCGGCGTCGACCAGCGACTCCCGGGCCAGTTCGATCCCGAGGCGCTGTCGCGCGTGGTGCACGCTGTGGCCGTCCCAGACCGAATCCGGGCGTGAGAAGTAGACGAACTCGAAGGTGCAGCGGGCGCCGTGTGGTTGCGGGGCGAGTACCTGGGTCCGCTCGATCTCGGCGCCGCGCAACGACACCATCTCGCCGGGGCGGACCTCGTCGATCTCGACGCAGCCCAGGGTGGACAACGCGCACGTCTCGCTCGCAACCGCATGGCCGCCGTTGGGCAGCCGGCCGACCGACAGCGGGCGGAAGCCCCACGGATCGCGGACCGCGATCACCTGATCGGCAGCGAGGATCACCAAGGAGAAGGCGCCCTTCCAGGCCGGCAGCGTCCGCTCGATGCGCTCCTGCCAGGTGCGCCCGCCCGCCGCGGCGAGCATCAGGGTGAACACCTCCGTGTCGCTCGTCGCGGTCAGGCCGAAGCCCCGGTTGAGCAACTCGTCGCGGAGTGCCGTGGCGTTGACGAGGTTGCCGTTGTGGGCGAGCGAGAGCGGCCCGTGCATCGTCTCGACGAGGAACGGTTGGATGTTCCGCTCGGCGTTCGACCCCGTCGTCGAGTACCGCGTGTGGCCGATCGCGTGGTATCCGGTCAGCGGCTTCAGTGCCTCCTGGGTGAACACGTTCGCGACGAGACCGGCCTGCTTGTGGACCCGCGTCCGCGTGCCGTCGCTCACGGCGAGCCCGGCCGCCTCCTGCCCACGGTGTTGGAGTGCGAACAACCCGAAGAACGCAAGTTGTGCAACGCCTTCGCCGTGCGGCGTCGACAGACCGAGTACGCCGCATTCCTCCCGGGCGGTGTCGTCGTGATCGTGTCGCCGGATCGGTGGAGCCACGGGCACGCTCGCGATGGTTGGGTCGGACATGTCAGATGTGCTCCAGTGCGGCGACGGCATCGATGATGCGTTGGTCTGCAGGGTAGGCGCCGGGGACGAAGGATCGTCCGGTCAGTCGTTCGTAGGCGTCGACGTAGCGGGCGGTCGTCTGCTCCCACACGGTCGCCGGCAGCTCGGGGATCGCTCCCTCTCCCGTGTAGCCGGCGGCGGCCAGTGCGCGGCGGACGAACTCCTTGTCGAGGCTCTCGGGCTCTTCACCGGCCGCGACGCGGGCCTCGTACGAGTCGGCGACCCAGTAGCGCGACGAATCGGGCGTGTGGACCTCGTCGATCAGCAACAGCGCGCCGTCGGCGTCGACACCGAACTCGTACTTCGTGTCGGCGAGGATCAGCCCGGCCGCGGCGGACAACTCCCGCCCCCGCTCGAACACCGCGAGCGCGGCAGCTTCGACCTGATCCCACGTCGCCCCGTCGACGTGACCGTCGGCGACGACGGCGACGCTCGACAGCGGCACGTCGTGTGTACCGTGCGCGCCCTTGGTCGTCGGCGTCACGATCGGGCGGGGCAGCGCGGTGTTCTTCGCCAGGCCCTCGGGGAATCGGTGCCCGTAGATCGTCCGTTCGCCGGCGGCGTACCGCGTCCACAACGCCGTGTCGGTGACGCCGGTGATGTGGCCCCGGACGACGACTTCGACCGTGAGCGGTCTGGCGGCCCGGGCGATCATCACGTTCGGGTCGGGGAGCGTGATCACGTGGTTGGCGATGATGTCGGCCGTCTGCTCGAACCACCACCCGGCCAACTGGTTGAGGACCTGGCCCTTGTACGGCACGCGGGCGATGATCCGGTCGAAGGCGGACAGGCGATCGGTCGTGACGAACAGGCGACGGTCCGGCCCGAACGCCCAGGACACGCGCACCTTGCCGTCGCGGCGATCCTCCAGCGGCAGTTCGATGTCGTCGAGCGGCACGATCTCGCGGTCGGGCACCGTCGTCACAGCCCCTTGGCGTGGTGCACGCCGTTCTCGAACAGGCGCAACCCGAGGTGCGCCGCACCGCCACCGCCGCGACAGTGGCGCGGGTGCTGGCGGGCGACGATGTGGTTCTCCGGGTGCGGCATCATCCCGAGCACGACGCCGGACGGGTCACACACGCCGGCGATGTCGGCCACCGACCCGTTCGGGTTCGTACTCCGGTAGCGCAGCGCGATCTGACCGGCGGCCGCGAGCGAGTCGGGGTCGGGGTGGACGTAGCGGCCCTCGCCGTGCGCGATCGGGCAGTGGATCGGATCCTCGATGCCCTTCGTCCACACGCAGGCACTGCGCTCGACGGCATCCAGCACGACCCAGCGGCAATCGAACCGGCCCTGCGCGTTGTGGCCGAGCGCGCCCGGGAGCAGGCGAGCTCGCGTCAGCACCTGGAAGCCGTTGCAGATGCCGATCACGGGTCGCCCGGCGGCGACGAACGAGCGCAGTTCCTCGCCGAGACCGACCATCAGGTCGAGCGCGAGCATCCGCCCCGCGCCGAGCGAATCGGCATAGCTGAAGCCGCCGGCGACGACGGCGAGCCGGTAGTCGCCGAGCAGGCGGGGCCGTTCGATCAGTTCGCTGGCGAGCACGATGCGGGCATCTGCGCCGACGAGTTCGAGTGCATGGCGGACGTCGTGATCGCGGTTCGTGCCCGGCCCGGCGATGATGACCGCGGGAACCTGGCTCATGTCGCGGCCCCCGTGTTGAACGCATCTGCGAGGTCGGCGACGAGCATCGGCTTGACGCCGGGAAGCCACAGGATGCCGGCGTCGTCGACCGTGCCGATCTCGAGGCAGTCGTCGGCCATGATCCGCCGGAACGCGACGACGCTGCGTGGCTCGATCTCGACGATCAACCGGCCGATCGACTCGCTGAACAGTGCCGCGGCGAGGTCGTCGTGGCCGAGCGTCTCGATCCGCGCGCCGAGGCGTCCGGCGAGACACATCTCCGCGATCGCAACGGCGAAGCCGCCCTCGCTGACGTCGTGGCAGGACTTGACGAGCCCCGCCTGCATCGCGGCATGGAGGTGGCGGTAGTGCTCCGGCGCGTCCGGGTCCGGCGCCGGCGCGACGCCGACGCCGGGCGGCTCGCCGAGCACCTTGTCGAGGTGGGAACCGGCGAACTCGATCTCGGTCGATCCGATCAGCATCAGGACGTTGCCGGCCGCGACGAGGTCGGGGGTGACGCACCGGTCGGCGTCGGGAACGTGGGCGACCGCGGTGATCACGAGCGTCGGCGGGACCGCGTGGCGTTCACCGTCGGCGCCGATGTACTCGTTGTTGAGCGAATCCTTGCCCGACACGAACGGCGCGTCGTACACGTACGCGGCCGCGCAGCACCCCTCGACGGCCGCGGTGAGTTCGCCGAGCGTCGTCGCCCGCCGAGGATCGCCCCACGAGAAGTTGTCGAGCAATGCGACCCGGTCGGGGTCCGCGCCGACGGCCACGACGTTGCGGATCGCCTCGTCGACGACCGCATAGGCCATCGCCTCGGGGTCGTGCAGCCCGTACCACGGGTTGACGCCGATGCCGATCGCGAGTCCGGCCGTGTTCGCCGGGGGAGCGAGGACGACGCCGTCGGCAGGCCCGTCGGACGCCGCGCCGATCAGCGGCCGGACGACCGTCGATCCGAGGATCTCGTGGTCGTAGCGGTGGATCGTGCCGGCCTTGGACGCGATGTTCGGGTGCGCGAGCAACCGCAGGATCGTCGCCGCCGGATCGGCCACCGTGCGCGACACGCGTTCGGTGCGGATCGGATCCGGCATCTCCGCATGCATCTGCCGCTGGGGCCGCCCGTCGTGGAGGAACCCGACGTCGAGCTGCGCCACGGGCTCGCCACCCGACCGCACCGTGAGTACCCGATCGTCGGTGAACACACCGATCTCGGCGACATCGACGCCGACGCGGGCGCACCGATTCACGATCGCGCTGACGTTGCGGGCAGGGACGGCGATGACCATCCGCTCCTGGGCTTCGGACAGCCACACCTCCCACGGCTGCAGGCCGGGGTACTTGCGATGGACGAGGTCGAGTTCGACGTCGGCACCGAGGCCCTCGGCCATCTCGCCGACCGCGGACGACAACCCGCCGGCCCCACAGTCGGTGATCGCGGAGTAGAGGTCCTCGGCGCCGACGAGCGCATCGATCAGCAGCTTCTCGACGATCGGGGCGCCGATCTGGACACTCGCACCGGCGACCTCCCCCGTCGTGGCGTCCATCGTTGCAGAGGAGAACGTCGCGCCGCGGATGCCGTCGCGGCCCGTCGCCCCACCGAGCACGATGATCCGGTCTCCGGGGTGCGGCCCCTCGTGCAACGGCCGGGTCGGTGCGGTGCCGATGCACCCGGCGAAGACGAGCGGGTTCGTCGTGTACGCCGGGTCGTAGAGGATCGCGCCGGCGACGGTCGGCAGGCCGATCTTGTTGCCGTAGTCGGCGACGCCGTCGATCACGCCTTCCCGGATCCGCAGCGGGTGCAGCGAGCCGTCCGGCAGCTTGTCGAGCGGCAGGTCCGCCGGGCCGAAGCACAAGATGTCGGTGATCGCGACCGGCTTGTGGGAGATGCCCAGCACGTCCCGGATCACACCGCCGACCCCCGTGTTCGCGCCACCGAACGGTTCGACCGCCGACGGGTGATTGTGAGTTTCCGCCTTGAGCGCGATCGTCGTGCCCTTGCTGAACTCGATCACCCCGGCGTTGCCGACGAACGCGGAGCGGACGTACTCCGCGTCGATCGTCTCGGTGCAGTCCCGGAGTTGACGCATCAGCGGCACGATCTCGCGTTCACCGCCCTCCGGGCCGCCGGTCGCGTGAATCGCGGCACGGAAGGTCTTGTGCGCGCAGTGCTCGCTCCACGTCTGGGCAAGCGTCTCGAGCTCGATGTCGGTCGGGTCGCGTTCGATCGATTCGAAGTGGTCGCGGATCGCCACGAGTTCCTGCGGATCGAGATACAGCGCCCGATCGGCGTTCACCTGTTGGAGCGCCGCTTCGTCGGCCCCGCGGATCGCGATGGTCGTGGCGGCGCCCGGTGTGTCCCGGCCCTCGGGGTGGACCGGCTCGATGTGGCCGTCGGCCCAGCGCTCGATGATCGCGTTGGCGACCAGCCTGGCGACGACCTCGTCGGCGCGGGCGGGTTCGAGTGCCGGGTCGAACTCGATCCGGGTGCCGGTCGCCGCGGCGCCGATCGTCAACCCGAGACGCATCGCGGTGTGGTGCACCGCTTCGGCGTCGCTGTCGGTCACGCCGGGTTGGAGCGTGATCTCGATGCCGGACGACTTCGGCGGGTCCCAGTTGCCGTGCTGGAGCAGCGGGTCGACGAGCACCCCGTGGAGACGGTCGAGTTCGTCGGGCGAGAGGTCGCCGTCGACGAACACGATGTCGGCGATGCCGACCTGGCCGATGTCGCCCATGCCGAGGTGCGCGGCACCCTCCCGGATGGCTGCGGCACGGGGGTCCGGATCGTTGGAGTGGATGGTCAGACGGTGCCGGGGGGCCACTGGCGCGACCCTAGAGACTCCGTTTCGATCGCAAGGACATTTGAACAAATAGTTCGCCCCCTACAGTCGAGGGCGTGGCGACGTCGGACCAGCACACGGTGGCCACGCCGACGCGCCTGGTGTTGATCCGCCACGGTGAGTCGCAGGTGACCGTCGACCGGGTGATCGGTGGCTTCCGGACGTGCTCGGGGCTCTCGGCGCTCGGCCGGCGCCAGACCGAGCGGCTGCGCGAGCGTTTGGTCGCCACCGGCGAGCTGGCCGGCGCCGTCCTGCTCACCAGCTCGTTCCCGCGGGCGATCGAGACAGCCGAAGCGATCGCAGCTGCGGTCGTGCCTGCCGGAAGCCCCACGCCGGACCCCGTGGCCATCGACGCCGGCTTCGGCGAGCACGATCCCGGTCCGGACCTCGACGGCGTCAGCTTCGCCGACTACGTCGCGCGGTACGGGTCGCCGCAGGAAGGAGCCGAGGTGTTCCCTGGCGGCGAGACGATGGCGGCGTTCCGCGACCGCGTCGAGACGGCGATCGAGACGGCGCTCGCCCGCCATCCCGGTCGGCTGATCGTCGTCGTCTGTCACGGCGGCGTCATCGACGTCGCGTTCCGTCGCCTGCTCCGGTTGCCCGCCACCGGTGCGTTCGACCTGTGGACGTTGAACACGTCGATCACCGAATTCCACGCCCCTCGTGGCCGCCCCGACCACGAGGAACCCCGGTGGCGGCTCGTGCGGTACAACGACGCGGCGCACCTCACCGGTCTTCCGGAGGCGACGGAGCGATGAGCGAACACTGGGTGGTCGTCGGTGGCGGGTCTGCCGGCTGCGTCGCCGCAGCGCGCCTGTCGGCCGACGACGCCCGGCGGGTCACCCTGCTGGAGGCGGGGCCGGACCTCGCCGAGGGAGCCGTGCCGGATGCGGTGTCCGGCCCGGACTTCTTCGTTGCGCTCGCGGCGCCCGGCCGAACCCACGACGGCCTCGTCGCGGCGCGGACGGCCGGCGGGATGCGCCGCCCGTATCGCGTCGGGCGGGGCCTCGGCGGGTCGAGTGCGGTCAACGCGATGATCGCCCGCCGGGGCGACCCCGCGCGTTACCGATCGTGGGGTTGGCACGACACCGAACACCTGTGGGACCGGATCGCACTGCCCGTCGAGCCGGCCGATCCCCACGAGCTCGGCGCGGTCGACCGGGCGTTGCTCGCCGCGGACGCCCACAGCGAACGAGCCCTGCTGACGCGACGCAACCACCGGCGGGTCACGTCCGCCGAGGCGTATCTGTGGCCGGCGCGCACCCGCGAGAATCTGATGATCCGCGCAGATTCCCCGGTGCGCCGAATCGTGCTCGATCGGCGCCGGGCGGTCGGTGTCGTCCTCGACGACGGCACGGAGATCGGGGCGGATCGTGTCGTGCTCGCGGCGGGTGCGATCCACACGCCTGCGCTGATGCTCCGGTCCGGGGTCGACACGCCGGGCATCGGCCTCGGCCTCCAGGACCATCCCTCGGCAGCGCTGACGCTGGAGCTGCGCGACCGCACGTACCCGGGTGGGCTCGCCGCCGGAGCGATCGCCGAGTACGACGGTGTCCAGTTGCTCGCGCTGAACCACCTCGGCCCCGACGCGCCGGGCCTCGGGATGCTGATGGTCGCCGTGATGGCCCCGCACGGGCGCGCGGGAACGGTCTCGGTCGGGCCGGGCGACGACGGGCCCCCGATCGTCGATCTCGGGTTGCTCGACGACGATCGTGACGTCGCGACACTCGTCCGGGGTGTTCGCCGGGCGCTCGATCTGCTGGATGCCGACGTGTTCCGGGAACAGGTCGCGGCGGTCCACATCGACGAACACGGCACCACGAGCGCGGCGTTGGCGGACGGCGACGAGCTCGTCGCGTGGGCCCGCACGGCGACCGGCGACTACGTCCACGCCGCCGCGAGCTGCG
This sequence comes from Ilumatobacteraceae bacterium, assembly GCA_024644465.1. Lineage (GTDB taxonomy): Bacteria > Actinomycetota > Acidimicrobiia > Acidimicrobiales > Ilumatobacteraceae > Ilumatobacter_A. Next base: position 9,393 of record JAHEKY010000096.1, read on the forward strand.
CGATCGGGGCCGTGCTCGACGACGCGGGTGCCGTACGCGGGTACGAGCAGTTGTACGTCTGTGACGCGTCCGCGTTCCCGGCGATCCCCGACGCCAACCTCCACCTGCCGACGACGATGCTCGCCGAGCGCCTGTGCGAGCGCTGGAACGGGTGAGCGGCCGGTCTGCCACGATGGCGTGATGGGATTCACGCACGGCATCCACGAGCTGGGCGGCGACTGCTTCGCGTATCTCCAGCCCGACGGGGGCTGGGGGTGGAGCAACGCCGGCCTCGTCGTCGGCGACGGACGATCGTTGCTGATCGACACGCTGTTCGACCTGCGACTGACCGCCGCGATGCTCGACGAGATGGCGCCGATCACGAGCGGTGCACCGATCGGCACGCTCGTCAACACGCACGCCAACGGCGACCACTGCTACGGCAACCGGGAGGTCCGCGATCGCTGGGCGGCCGTCGACATCGTCGCGTCGCGTGCGACCGCGGAGGAGATCCCGGCGGTCCCGCCCGAGATGCTCGCGGCGCTGAACGACGCGCCCGGCGACGTCGGCGACCTCTTCCGCAGCTTCTTCGGAGCGTTCGAGTTCGACGGGATCGAGCTGGAACTGCCGACGACGACGTTCGACGGCCGGTACACGATCGACGTCGGCGGGCGCGCCGTCGAGTTGATCGAGGTCGGCCCCGCGCACACAGCCGGCGACACGATCGCGCACGTCCCGGACGCGAAGACCGTGTACACCGGTGACATCCTGTTCATCGGTGGCACGCCGATCGTGTGGGCCGGACCGCTCTCGAACTGGGTTGCGGCGTGTGACCTGATGCTCGGGATGGACATCGAGACCGTCGTTCCCGGGCACGGGCCGCTGACCGACAAGAACGGCGTCCGCGAGGTGCGCGAGTACCTGGCGCTCGTCGACGCCGAGGCGTCCGGGTGCCACGCCGCGGGGATCGACGCGTTCGATGCCGCTCGCGAGATCGGTGCCCGCATCGGTGCGGACGAGCGCTTCGCGGAGTGGGGCGAGTTCGGACGTATCGCCGTCAACGTCGACGCCGTCTACCGGTCGCTCGACCCGGCGTACGAGTCGCCCGACGTCGTCGAGCAGTTTCGCCGCATGGCAGAGCTCGAGCGAGCGTGATCGACGCGGTCGACGTCGTCGTGATCGGCGACGGGCCGGCGGGAAGTGCGCTCGCGTCCGCCTGCCGGCGCCGAGGGATCGACGCGCTGCTCGTCGGGCCGGACGACGCGTGGTCGGCGACGTACGGTGCCTGGGCCGACGAGGTCGACGCCCTCACACTGCTCGATGGCCACGACGTCCTCGCGAGTCGCCACCCCGACGTCGCGGCGTGGGCGAATCGGCGCCATGTCCTCGGCAGGACGTACGGCGTCGTCGACAACGACGCGCTGCGCGACGTGCTGCGGGCCGACGCCGACCACCGCGTCGGTCGAGTGAGCGCGGTCGAGGGGGCCGCACCGCACCATCGGGTGCGGCTCGAGTCGGGGGAGGCGATCTCCGCCCGCCTCGTCATCGACGCCGCGGGCTGGCCGTCGCGGTTCGCCGCATCGACCAGGAGCGACCGGTGGCCGGCCCGCCCACCGGCCTGGCAGACCGCGTTCGGCATCGTGCTGCCCGGCCCGCCGGCCGGATCCCTCGGGACACCGACGTTCATGGACTTCAGGCCACCGCCCCGGTCCCCGCCGGGCCCCGTCACGTTCTGCTACAGCCTGCCCGTGGCCGACGGCTGGCTCGTCGAGGAGACGGTGCTGGCCGCCCGGCCCGCGATCGAGCCGGAGTCGCTCGTCGGCCGACTGGCCGCGCGGCTGGGATGCGACGTCGGCGACCTCCGAGCGCGCGCGGTCCGGACCGAGCACGTCCGCATCCCGATGGGCGGCGCCCGTCCGCGCCACGGTCAGCCGGTCGTCGCGTTCGGCGCGGCCGCCGGCTACGTCAATCCGGCGTCGGGCTACTCGGTCGTGCGCTCGATGCAGATGGCCCCGGCCGTCGCCGACGCGGTCGCCGCCGCCGCTGCCGCGCCCGGCGCGGACGCAGCCGCCACGGTGTGGGACGCCGTGTGGCCGCTCGCCGCCCGGCGCGCCCGTGTGCTCCACGACTACGGGCTCGAGGTGCTCGTCCGTCTCGACGCCGCGGAG
>JAHEKY010000186.1 GCA_024644465.1 Ilumatobacteraceae bacterium
GCGGCTCGCACGACCGCCTCGGCTTCGGCGCGGGTGTTCACCATCGGCACGATGACGCCGTGTGCACCGGCGTCGAGCGTCTTGCCGATGATGCCCGGCTCGTTCCACGGCACCCGGACGATGGGCGTGCCGTCGGACAGCTCGATCGCCTGGATCAGCGAGGCCGACGCCTGGTAGTCGATGACGCCGTGCTGCGTGTCGATGCAGACGTAGTCGACGGGTTGGCGGGCGCTCATCTCGGCACTCACGAAACTCGGAATGGAAAGCCACAGGCCGAGGGTCTCGCCACCGTCGGCCCATCTCGCGCGGAGACCGGTCATGTCGGCGAGTCTGTCACGTCGGTGGTGCGACGACGGTGGCCGGGCGCCCCGACAGGACGGCCAGCGCGTTGTCGATCGAGTGCTCGTAGAGCCGCCGCCGCCCGGCGACGCTCGCCGACGCGATGTGAGGTGTCACGACGACATTCGCGCGATCGAGAAGCGGGTGTCCGACCGGCAGCGGCTCGGGGTCGGTGACATCGAGCCCGGCGCCCGCAAGGTGGCCGCGGTCGATGGCGTCGAGCAGTGCATCGTGGTCGACGAGGGTGCCACGGGCGCAGTTGACGAGGTAGGTCCCCGACCGCATCCTCGCCAATGCGTCGGCATCGATCATTCTCGTCGTCGACGCCAGCGCGGGAGCGTGCAACGAGACGACGTCGGCAGCGGCGAGGAGTTCGTCGAACGAGAAGAGGTCGACACCCGGGACGGGTGTCGTCGCGACGCCAGGATCGGTCGCGATCACGCGCATGCCGAGCGCCTGGGCGGCCACGGCGACCCGCGACGCGATCCGACCGATGCCGACCAGGCCGAGGATGCGTCTGTCGAGTTCGAGCGCCCGCCCGACCGACTCGCCCGACAACCCCTGACGGGCTCGAGCCAGGTGGTGGGGTAGATGCTTGGTCACGGCGAACAGCAACGCCATCGTGTGCTCGGCGGTCGACACGGTCGGCGCGCTCGGCGTGTTGCACACCGTCACGCCGGCGGCAGCCGCATCGGTCACGACGACGTTGTCGAATCCGACGCCGACGCGCGAGATCACCCGGACCGCCGGTGCGAGCGCGAAGGCGGCCGAGTTCCACGGCCGAACCGCCCCGGCGAGAATTGCCTGTGCCCGTTCGAGGCCGTCGTCGGTCCCCGAGCCCACGACGACGCAGCGTCCTTCCACCAGGTCTCGATACTCGTCGGGGAACGGGTGGTCGACGAACAGCACGGGCAAACCGGCGGACATCCCGCCGAACGTATCGCGCCCCGCTCTCGTTCTGGTCTGGTTTCGGCACGCTGGAGCAGTCGGAAACCAGACCAGAACGGAGGCGGCGGGGCCCGGGCGAGAGGCGATCCGGTAGCGTTCGCGGTCGCATGAGCGAACAGCCGAGCACCCCGCCGACCGACGCACAGCTGGAGCGGTATCGATCGAGCATCGACAACATCGACGCCGCGCTCGTCCACCTCTTGGCCGAGCGTTTCAAGGTCACCCAGGACGTCGGCCGGTACAAGGCGTCGGTCGGACTGCCGGCCGCGGATCTCGAGCGCGAATCCCGCCAGGTCGCACGGCTGCGGGCGCTCGCCGAGGAATCCGGGCTCGACCCGGTCTTCTCCGAGAAGTTCCTGCGTTTCATCGTGGCGGAAGTCATCCATCATCATCAACGCATCGCTGAGCAGGAGCCCCCGACCTCAGATTGAATCGGGGGTGACATGACCGAACGCTTCGACATCGCCGTCATCGGTGGCGGCCCCGCCGGCGCCGCCACCGCGATCCGCGCCGCGCGCGCGGGCGCCCGGGTCGTGGTCGTCGAGAAGGGCGCTCACGGCCGCGACAAGATCTGTGGCGACGGCCTCACGCCGCGCGCTGTCGCGGCGCTCGACGAGCTCAAGATCCCGCTCGACGACGCACACCTGATCGCAGGGCTGCGCATGATCGCCGGCAAGCAGGTGCGGGAGTTGCCCTGGCCGGGCGGCGATCGCTTCCCGAACCACGGCGCGGTGTGGCCCCGCCGTCGGCTCGATGCGGCGCTGATCGACGCGGCCGTCGACGCCGGCGCCGACGTCCGATTCGAGACGACCGGCGACGTGGTCTTCGACGATGCCGGTCGGGCGGTCGCAGTCGGCACCGCTCACGGGCGCCTCGACGCGGATCTGGTGGTCGCCGCCACCGGCGCCCCCGGCGCCGTCGCCCGCCAGCTCGGTGCCGAGCGCGATCCGAACGAGCCGTTCGGACTGGCGATCAGGGCGTACGTCGAGAGCCCCCGCCACGCCGACGAACACCTCGAGGCGTGCCTGACGATCCGCGACTCCAACGGCACCTGGATCCCCGGGTACGGGTGGATGTTCCCGTGCGGCGACGGCACCGTCAACATCGGCGTGGGGGCGCTGTCGACGATGAAGGGCTTCAAGGGCCTCAACCTCAACCAACTGCTCGACAGCTATCGCTCGCTCGTCGCCGACTCGTGGGACATCGGGCCGAACCTCGAACGCCCCCGCGCGTGGCGGCTGCCGATGAGCGCGGTCAAACGGCACGGCGCAGGTTGGGTCGCGATCGGTGACGCCGCCGGCCTCGTCAATCCGATGAACGGCGAGGGGATCGACTACGGGCTCGAGTCCGGCATGCTCGCAGCCGACCTGTTCCTCGACGACCCGGCCACGACGCCCGCCGAGTACGACCGGCTGATCGGTGAGCGCTTCGACGGCTTCCTGCGGACCGGACGGCGCTTCGCGTTCCTCATCGGCCATCCGGGTCTGATGCGTACCGGCCTGCGGTTCGCGGTCGGCACCCAGGCGATCGCCAACATCACGCTCCAGGTGATGGGCAACCTCGTCGACGCCGACACGCCGGGGGCGGCGGGACGCACGCTGCGCGTCGCCGAT
>JAHEKY010000097.1 GCA_024644465.1 Ilumatobacteraceae bacterium
GCGACGCGGCTGTTCGACCGCCGCTCGATGCTCCAGCGGGCGTTGCTGAGCGACGACCTCCCCGACGAGCTGCGCCTCGAACCGCGCGCCGAGACCGGTACCGCGACACCGAGCGCGCTCACCGATCTGACGGCGGGGGCGCTGACGGCAGAACTGGCCGCGGCCCGCGCGGCGCGCATCGACGCCGCCGCCGCGGCCGCGCAGGAGGCGAGCGAGGCCGCCTTCGCGCAGGCGCAGGAACTCGACGCGTTGCGCGCCCACGTCGCCGGGCTGCAACCGGCGCCCGGCGCACTCGAGCGGGCGTACGGCGCATTCCGCGCCGGCGTCGCCGACATCGCCGGCGAACGGGGCCGGCAGCTGTACAAGCGGTTGCGCGGCCGCGCCTGAGCGGCGCGTTCAGATCACGTCGTCGAGCGGGGCCTGGGGCCCGACCGCGCCGATCGCCTCGAAGTACGCGAGGTGGGCTTCGACGACATGCACCGCGTCGACGTCGTCGAGCAGGTCGATGTCGTTGCGCTCCGACTCGCCGAGGATGTACGCGGTCAACGTGTCCTCGGTGACGACGACCGGATCCGAGATGTCCTGCGGCCGGTCGACGACCCGGTCCGGCTGGAGGCCCTGGGCGTGCAGCCACTGCATGTGGAACACCAGGAGTTGTTCCACTTCGTACGGCGTGAGCCGCGCCTGGCTCTCGGCCGGCAACCGGTCGCAGACGAAGTCGGTCGCCTCGTCGAGGGCGTAGGTGGCCCGCGGGGCAACGGCGTCGAGGCGATGCGCCTCCCGGCCGACCGACACCGCGGCGATCACGAACACGATCACCGCGGCGACGACGGCGAACACGATCGTCACGACGTCCATCGGCCCAATGCTAGGGACCGGCGAGCCGCACCGAGCGTCGAGCTCGGTGGTCCTCGGCGCCGCCGGCTAGATGCCGATCCGCTGGGCGAGCTGCTCGCGGTGGTACGTCGGGTCGCCGAACAGCAGCTCGGAGCTCTTCGCCCGCTTGAAGTACAGGTGCGCCGGGTGCTCCCAGGTGAAGCCGATGCCGCCGTGGATCTGGATGTTCTCGGCGGCGGCATGGAAGTACGCCTCCGAGCAGTACGCCTTCGCGAGGGAGGCCGTCGACGCGAGTTCGTCGTTCATCTCCGCGGCGCACCACATGCCGTAGTAGGCGGCCGACTTCGCCGACTCCACTTCGAGCAGCATGTCGGCACACTTGTGCTTGATCGCCTGGAACGAGCCGATCGGCCGCCCGAACTGGACGCGCACCTTGGCGTACTCGACGGCCATCTCGAGCACGAACTGGGCACCGCCGACCTGCTCGGCCGCGAGGCTGACGGCGGCGAGGTCGAGCATGCCCTGGAGCACGTCCCAACCGCCGCCCTCGGTGCCGACGAGCGTCGCCGGCGTGTCGCTGAACTCGACCTTGGCCTGCTTGCGGGTCTGGTCCATCGTCGACAGCGACGTCCTCGTCATGCCCGATGCGTCACCCTCGACGGCGAACAGGCTCGTGCCTGCGCCGGTCTTCGCGGCGACGAGCAGCAGGTCGGCGACGTGGCCGTCGATGACGAACGACTTCGTCCCGTTGATCAGGTGACCGTCGCCGGATGCGGTGGCCGTCGCCTCGATGCCCGCCTCGTCCCACTTGCCGTTCGGCTCGGTGAACGCGACCGTCGCGATCGTCGTGCCGGCGGCGATGCCCGGCAGGTGTGCCTTCTTGGCGTCGTCGTCGCCCGACAGCAGCAGCGCATTGGCGGCGAGGACGACGGTGGAGAAGAACGGTGCGCACAGCAGCGAGCGACCCATCTCCTCGAGCACGATGCCGAGTTCGACGTAGCCGTACCCGGAGCCGCCGAACTCCTCGGGGATGTGCAACCCCTGGAGGCCCATCTGCTCGCCCATCTGGTTCCACACCGCAGGGTCGTAGCCCTGCTCGGTCTCCATCTGCTCGCGAACGGCTTCCTCGGAGCTCTTCGCCTCGAGGAACGACCGGACGGTCTTGCGGAGCTCTTCTTGCTCTTCGGTGAATGCAAAGTTCATGGGCGCGATCATCGCCGGGTTGCGCCGACCGACGCAACTCTGCTTGTGTACACATGTGGACACACCTGCGAGCGAGACGATTCGGGACGCCCCCGAGGGGCCCACCCGGTTCGACAGCGAGACGATGCAGCACCGGGCGGCGGGCGACGTCGCGTCCGGTGCCCTGCACGTCGGCATCCGGGAACTCCGCGCCGCGCTCGCGGCGACCGTTCGCCGCGCCGGCGCAGGCCAGCGAACCGTCGTCACGAGCGGCGGACGCCCGGTCGCCCAACTCGGGCCGCTCGACGCCGACGCACCCGATCTCGACCGGCTGATCGCCACCGGCGCGGTGCTGCCACCACGCCGCACCAGCGCGTGGCGGGCCCCCGATGCGGTGCCGGTCTGGGCCGGCGCGCGGATCGACCAGATTCTGCGTGAGTTGCGGGGCTGACGGTGCTGCGGAGCAGATCGTGACGACGTACCTCGACACCAGCGCGCTGCTCGCGATCGCCGTCGACGGCCCGCAGCGCACGGTCGTCCTCGCCGCGCTGACCGACCCGCCGGGGGGCGACGACACATGGGCGACCTCGGCGATGACACTGACCGAGGCGCTCCCGGCGATCGACAGGCTGAGCGACGAGCCGATCGTGCGACTCGATCTCGAAGACGCGATCCGGCTCACGTGGGACCACCTGCACGTCGTGCCGGTCGATCAGCGCTGCCTCGATCGCGCCGCCGCGCTCGCACGTACGCAACCGGTACGGCTGACCGACGCGATCCATCTCGCCGCCGCCGAGCGGCTTCCCGGACCGGTCCGCTTCGTCACGTTCGACCCCGCGCAGATCGGCGTCGCGATCGGTCTCGGCTACGACGTCGTCAGTACCTGAGCCAGGTCCGCCGCGTCGTTGCGGTCAGGTCCGAAGGAGCGGGCGACTACGGAACGCGCAACATCCGGAACGTGTCGGTCGCCCGAGCGGACGAGGCGATCCCGGCGACGACGCCGATCAGATCGCCGGTCGCGACGTGGCCCTCGCGCTTGGCCTGGTTGACCGCGATCCGGACGCGCTCCTCGTACTCGGTGTTGTTGCTCGTGAAGTAGATCGGCGTCACACCCCAACTCGACGACAACTGCCGCACGGTGGCCGGCTCGTTGCTGAAGCCGAGGATCTTCGCGCTCGGCCGGAACCGCGCCATCGACCGCACCGTGAAACCGGTCGACGAGATGCACAGCAGCGCGCGCACGTGCAGTTCCTCCGATGCCCGGGCGGCGGCGATCGTCATCGCGTCGGTGATCGCTGCTTCGCTGTGCTCGCCACCGGCCATCCGCAGCTCGGCGACGCGTTCGGCCCACTCCTGATGATCGAACTGGTCGTCGGAACGTTCGGCGATGCGCGCCATCGTCTCGACGACGAGCGCCGGGTGGTCGCCGATCGCCGTCTCGGCCGACAACATCACGGCCGACGTGCCGTCGAACACCGCGTTCGCGATGTCGGTCGCCTCGGCGCGCGTCGGTGCCTGCGCGCTGACCATCGAGTCGAGCATCTGGGTCGAGGTGATCACCGGAAGGCCACCTGCGATGCAGTCCCGGATCACCTGCTTCTGCACGTGGGGCAGGTCCTCCATGGCGACTTCGCGTCCGAGGCCGCCGCGGGCGACCATGATGCCGGCCGCATCCTCGATGATGCTCGGGAGGTTCTCGACGGAGGCCATCGTCTCGACCTTGGCGATCACCATCGGGCCACGCGGGTGCGGTTCCACCCCGAGCTGGCGGAGGTCGCGACCGGCGTTGACGCTCAACGCGACCATGTCGACACCGGCCTCGATGAAGGCGTCGAGCGCGATGCGGTCGTCGGCCGACATCGGCCGGTACTCCGCGGTGCCGAACGGGATGTGACAGCCGGCGCGACCGCTGAGCATCCCACCCGACACGACCCGGCCGATCACTTCGTCGGACTCGACGCTCTGGACGGCCACGACGACCGAACCGCCGAGCACGATCTCGTCGCCGACGTGGCAGTCGTCGACGAGGTGGGCGTACTCGACGTGGATCCGCTCCGCCGTGCTCTCGTCGTTCCCTGCGACCAGCGTGACCGTGTCGCCCGCTTCGAGCGCGATGCCGTCCCGGTGGACCCGCCCGATGCGTACCTTCGATCCGGGGAGGTCGATCAGGGTGCCGACATTGCAGCCGACCTTCTCGGCGACTTCCCGGATGCGTTGATGCCGGGCGAGCGCCTCGTCGATCGGCGTGTGGGCGAGCGCGAGCCGCGCGACGTCCATCCCGGCGAGCATCATCGCCTCGAGCGTGTCGACGTCCTGCGATGCGGGACCGATGGTTGCGATGATCTTCGTGCGCCGTGCCACGGGTCGCACAGTACCGCCGTGAGGCCCGCCACCAGCACCGATCCTGCGAGCTGGCAGACTGGTGGCATGCCGACGAACACGCTGCACTGGTCAGACGCCGACGTCGAGGTCCACAAGGTCGTCGTCGGGCCGTACGAGAACAACGTCTTCGTCGTGCGGTGCAGGGCATCCGGCGACGCCGTCCTGCTCGACGCCGCCAACGAGCACGAGCAGCTGCTGGAGCTGTGCCGGCGGCTCGGCGTTCGCCGTGTCCTCGAGACGCACGGACACTGGGATCACATCCAGGCCGTGCCTGCGATGCGCGAAGCCGGCTACGAGGTGGCGGTCACCAAGCTCGACGCTCCGAAGCTCGCCGAGGTCGGCTACGACGTGTTCCTCGACGACACCGAGGTGATCGAGTTCGGCAAGCTGCGGCTCCATGCGATCCACAACCCCGGCCACACGCCCGGCTCGATCTCGTTCGCCCTCGAGAACACGCCGCTGCTGTTCACCGGCGACACGTTGTTCCCCGGCGGGCCCGGCGCGACCCATTTCGACGACGGCGACTTCGACACGATCATCGACTCGATCACCTCGAAGCTGTTCACGTTCCCCGACGACACGATCGTGCTGCCCGGCCACGGTGACGACACGACGATCGGCACCGAGCGGCCGCATCTGGAGGAATGGATCGAGCGCGGTTGGTGACCGCGACCCGGTCGCTTCGAATTTCCACTATGGCGGTAGTGGTAATTCGGTCGCGGTCGTAGAATTCGAGTCGTGACCACGCCACTCTTCCGCGTCGAGAACCTCCACGTCGAGCCCGCCGAGTCCGCAGCCGGCGAGATCCTGCGCGGGCTCGACCTCACCGTCGAGGCCGGCGAGGTCCACGCGATCATGGGTCCGAACGGCTCGGGCAAGTCGACGCTCGGCGCCACACTGATGGGCTCGTCGGAATACGAGGTGACCGGCGGCTCGGTGCACTACAAGGGCGACGACATCACCGACTGGCCCGCCGACGAGCGGGCGAAGGCCGGGATGTTCCTCGCCTTCCAGTACCCGCAGGAGATCCCCGGCGTCTCGGTCATCCAGTTCCTGCGCCAGGCGCTCTCGGCCCGCAAGGGCATCGACCTGTCCGTGCTCGAACTGCGCCTGGCCACGATGGACTGGATGAAGCGTCTCGGGATGGACTCCTCCTTCGTCGACCGGTATCTCAACGAAGGCTTTTCCGGTGGCGAGAAGAAGCGCAACGAGATCATGCAGATGGCAGTGCTCGAACCGGAGCTCGCGATCCTCGACGAGACCGACTCCGGCCTCGACATCGATGCGTTGCGGATCGTCGCCCAGGGCATCCGTGAGGTGCGCGCCGACAAGCCGGACATGGGCGTCGTGCTGATCACGCACTACCAGCGGCTGCTCGACGAGGTCACGCCGGACCACCTCCACATCCTCGTCGACGGGCGGATCGTCGCGAGCGGCGGGATGGAACTCGCCGAACAACTCGAGCGCGACGGCTACGACGCGTTCAGGACGAGCGCAGGAGCCTGAACCGGTGATGCTCGAGTCGGCCACCATCGACTGGGCGACGATCGCCGACGAGTTCCCGATCCTGTCGCGCGAGATCGACGGCGCGCGGCTCGTGTACCTCGACTCCGGCAACACCGCCCAGAAGCCCCGCCGGGTGATCGACGCGATGTCGGACTTCATGCGGAAGTCCTACGCCCCGATCAACCGCAGTTCGTACCGCATCGCCGGGGAGGCGACCGACGCCTACGAGTCCGCAAGGGCGGCCGTCGCCCGGCTGATCAACGCCCCGGCAGCCGACGAGGTCGTCTTCACGAAGAACGCCACCGAGGCGCTCAACCTCGTCGCACAGTCGTGGGGCCGGGCGAACCTCGATTCTGGCGACGTCGTCGTACTCACCGAGATGGAGCACCACGCGAACATCGTCCCGTGGCACATGCTCGCCGCCGAGCGCGGCATCGAACTCCGGTGGATCCGGCTGACGCCGGACGGGCAACTCGACCTGACCGACCTCGACAACCTGCTCGACGGCGCGAAGGTGCTCTCGTTCACCGCGATGAGCAACGTGCTCGGCACGCTCACGCCCGTCTCCCTGCTGTGCGAACGGGCGCACGCGGCCGGCGCGCTCGCCGTCGTCGACGCGTGCCAGTACGTGCCGCACAACGTCACCGACGTGCAGGCGTGGGGCGCCGACCTCGTCGCGTTCTCCAGCCACAAGATGTGTGGGCCGTCCGGCATCGGCATGCTGTGGGGCCGGATGGAGATCCTCGACGCGATGCCGCCGTTCCTCGGTGGCGGCAACATGATCGACACGGTCACGTTCGACGGCTTCACGACCGCGCCGGTCCCCGCGAAGTTCGAAGCCGGCACGCCGCCGCTCGTCGAGGCCGTGGGGTTGGGCGCCGCCGTCGAGTTCCTCGAGGACATCGGGATGGCGGCGATCCGCCAGCACGAGATGGTGCTGACCCGGTACGCGCTCGACACGCTGAACGAGCGCTTCGGCGACGACATCACGATCTACGGCCCGGACAACGTCGAGGTCCGCGGCGGCGTGATCAGCTTCTCGTTCCGCGACCTCCACCCGCACGACGTGAGCCAGGTGCTCGACGAGCGCAACGTCTGCGTGCGGGCGGGCCACCACTGTGCCAAGCCACTGATGAAGGTGCTCGGCGTGAACGCGACGACCCGGGCGAGCGTCTACCTCTACAACGACAACTCCGACATCGACGCCCTGGCCGACGGCCTCGACGGCGCCACCGATATCTTCGGGTTCTAGCCCACACACCGGGAGACCGACTCACATGCCAGGCCTCGAAGACCTCTACCGAGAGATCATCCTCGACCACTACCGCACCCCCAGGAACCGCGGGGAGCTCGAGTCGCCACCGGCGATCCGGGCCGACGGGCACAACCCGCTCTGCGGCGACGAGATCACGGTCTACCTCGCACTGGACGGAACCGGCGACGATGCCGTCGTGAGCGACATCAAGATCGGCGGGCAGGGGTGTTCGATCTCGCAGTCGTCGGCGTCGATGATGACGCAGGCGATGCTCGGCAAGCCGGTCGGCGAAGTGCGCGCCCTCGCGCGCCGGTTCAAGACGATGATGGGCATCGAGGTCGACGACGAACAGCAGTCCGACGCGGACATCGCCCTCGGTGACCTCGAGGCGCTGCAGGGCGTCGTCAAGTTCCCGGTCCGCATCAAGTGCGCCGTGCTCAGCTGGAACACACTGCTGCAAGCCCTCGACACCCCCTGACGACGGTCGCGCCCGGCGAACTCCCAGCGCGACCATTCGGACGTCCGCGCGGCCATGCCTACCATCGATGGTACGACTCGTCGCGCCGTCGACGCGGCGCGTCGTCCGACAGAGGGGAACTGACATGACACGACGACGAAACCGAACACTCCTGGCGGTCATCGCTGCCGTCGGTCTGGCGACCGGTGCGGTCATCACGACCGCACTCGCCGCCGCCGGCCCGCGCTCGAACCCGGTGCAGTACTCCGCACCGTTCGTGTGCGGGTGGCTGCCGGGGGTGCCACCCGACCTCGATCAGTTCGCCAAGCCAGGTGACTATGCGACGTCGATCGAGATCCACAACGTGACCTCGGGGAAGGTCGGCGGCTCGAAGAAGGTGGCGCTCGACTACCGGATGAGCAGCCCTCCCGCACCGATCGCACCCAACTTCTCGCTCTCGGTCGCGCGCGATCGCGTCCTCGTGATCGACTGCGTCGACATCTGGGCGATGGTGGGTGTGCCAGGAGGAAGTTTCATCAAGGGCGCGGTCCACATCGGGCTGAACAGCCAGCTGCCCGTGACCGGGATCTACACGTCGCAGACCCACGCCGACCCGACCACTGGCGCGGACCCCGGAGCGGGTCACTCGATCGACGTCGAGATCATCGAACCGATCGCGATCGTGATGTAGGTACCAGTCGGTTCGCCAACGCGTGAGGTTGTTGCGCATATGGAGCGCAACGACCTCACGCGTTCGGGGTGCGGCGGAGGTCGACGACGAGCCCGCCGCTCGCCGCGACGAGCTGCTGTGGCGTCAACGCGAACACGTCGTGCCAGGTCCCCGCGGCCGCCCACACCTCGTCGTACTGCAGCAGGTCGGGATCGACGAACACCCGCAGCGTCGTCGCGTGGCCGAATGGCGGGACGCCGCCGATCGGGAATCCGGTCGCATCCCGCACCGCGTCCGCGTCCACGCGGGAGCAGCGCTCGCCTCCGGCCGCGAGCGCCAACTTGGCCTCGTCGAGCTGGTTCGATCCGCTGACGTACGCGAGGGTCAACTCGCCGTCGACGGCGAAGATCAGGCTCTTCACGATCTGGCCGACGCCGACACCGATCGCGGCGGCGGCGTCGGCAGCGGTCCGCGTGCCCTCCGGAAAGCCGCGAGGCACGACCGTGATGCCGAGCGCCGCGCCGGCCTCGATCACCCTCGTCACGTTGCGGTGTGGGCCGTTCATCGACGCTCCTCCGCCGGCTCCGTCGCCGGCCCGCCCGTCGCGAGGATCGCGGACCCGATCAGGCAGCATGCGGCCGCCGCGAGATACGGCATGCGGTACGAACCGGACACGTCGTACAGCCATCCGAGCAACAGCGGCCCGCCCGCGACCCCGACGATCGCGACGAACTGCGAGCGCCCGAAGATGCGCGGATAGTCGAGTACGCCGAACCGCTCCGCGATCAGCAGCGGCTGCATCATCAGCAGGTTGCCGATCGCCATGCCGAACAGGACGATCGACGCGAAGATCAGCGCGGTCGACGAGACGAACGCGAGCCCGACGAGAGCGACACTCTGCACGGCGGCGACGGCAACGGTGAACCGCATCATCGGGAGCATCTGCACAACGCGTCCGCCGACGAGGCGAGCAACGACCGACGTGCCGGCCAGCGCGGTGACTGCGAAGCGGGCCGTCGCCGGATCGGTGCGGTCCTCCACCAACTTCACCAGCTGCTGGATGCCGCCGACCTGCGCGCCGAGTGCGAAGAGGTAGCCGATCGTGACCGCCCGGTAGAACCGGGTCTGCAGCGCATCGGTGAAGGCGACACCGTCGACCGGCGGCCGATCCTCCCCGGCGACGCGCCGGGCCCCGTCGGGTGCCCACCCCTCGGCTTCCGGGTCCGGCTTGACCAGGAACCACGCAACCGGGACGATCAGCACGACGAACGCGAGCCCGAGCCAGGGCGTCGCCGCCGCGAGGCCGCGATCGTCGATCAGCCGCTTCGCAACGGGGGTCAGCACGATGCCACCGACCGACAACCCGGTCGACGCCACCGACAGCGCGACCGCCCGGCGACGATGGAACCATCGCGTCACGACGGTGGTGATCGGAACGAGACCGGATGCCGCGAACCCGACCGCGAACACCGAGTAGACGACGTAGAGCTGCCACCGGGTCTCGACGCTGCCCAGTACGGCGAGCGACGCGCCGGCGAGCGCGGCGCCGCCGATGATGACGACGCGGACGTCGCGCGTGGCGATCAGCCGGGCGACCCACAGGCCGGTCGCGGCGCTGACGACGAAGAAGATCGTGACGCCGAGCGAGATCGAGCCGAGTGCCCAGCCCTGCTCGTTGCTGAACGCGTTGAGGTACACGGCGAGGCCGTAGAACGCGAGCCCCGCGTTGACGACCAGCACGAGGAAGCACCCTGCGACGACTCGCCAGCCGGGAAACGTCGCACCACCCGTCGGCGTAGGCGGGGCGATCGCGGTGTCAGCGGAGGAGGGCATCGATCGCCGCTGCCATCGTGCGATCGTTGTCGGTGACGACGTTGCCGTCGTCGTGCGTCGTCAACGAGATGCGCACCCGGTTGTAGACGTTGGACCAGTCCGGATGGTGGCCGTGCTGCTCGGCGAGCATCGCGACACGGGTCATGAACGCGAACGCCGCCGAGAAGTCGGCGAACTCGAACTCCTGCGTGAGGTGCCCGTCGGCCTCCTGCCATCCCATGAGCGCGACGCTACGACATCGTCCGAACCGTGCTCGTGTCGCGAGCGCCACGCCGGAGTGCCGGCGCGGCGGTGCCGTGGTCACATCGAGAAGATGTCGCCGAGTGCGCTCGCCGAGGCGTCGGCATCGGCGTCGGACTCCTCCGCGAACGCGGCATACCCGTCGGTTTCGAGCAGCGTCGCCAGTTCCGGCCCGCCGCTCTCGACGATGCGGCCGTTGGCGAGGATGTGCACGTGGTCCGGCTTCAGCTCTTGCAGCAGGCGGCTGTAGTGCGTGATCGCGAGCACACCGAGCGGTTCGTGGCCGTCGGCCGATTCGTTGCTCATCTGCTCGACCCGGCGTGCGCAATCGCGCAGCGCGTCGATGTCGAGGCCCGAGTCGAGTTCGTCGAGGATCACGATCTTCGGCGCGAGCACCGCCAGCTGGAGGGTCTCGTTGCGCTTCTTCTCGCCGCCGGAGAGATCGACATTGAGCGGCCGGTCGAGGAATCGTTCGTCGAAGCCGATGCGACCCGCCTCGACCCGCAGCAACTCGTCGAGCCCGTCGGCGGACCGCCCACGTGTACCGAGGGCCTCGCTGAGCACGTCGTGGAGCATCACACCCGGTACCTCGGTCGGGTACTGCATCACGAGGTGGAGCCCGGCCGTCGCCCGTTCCCATGCCGCGAGCTGCAGGACATCGACGCCGTCGAGCGTGACCGTGCCGTCGAGGACGTCGTAGCCGGGCTTGCCCATGACGACGCCGGCGAGCGTGCTCTTGCCAGCGCCGTTCGGGCCCATCACCGCGTGGACCTCGCCGGAGCGGATCGTGAGGTCGATGCCGTTGAGGATCTCCTTGCCGCCGACGGCGGCGCGCACGCCGCGGATCTCGAGTGTGCTCATCAGGAAGCTCCTTGCGGGTCGGCGTCGAACGTCTTCGCGGTCACGACGACCTGGCCGTTGATCACCGATGCATCGAACACCTCGACCGGCTGCGTCGCGGGCAGCGTGCTCGGCTCGCCGGTACGCAGGCTGAACGCGCTGCCGTGTTTCGGGCACTCGAGCTCGTACTCGTCGC
>JAHEKY010000187.1 GCA_024644465.1 Ilumatobacteraceae bacterium
TCTGTACAGCAGCCCCTCGCCCCAGGCGCCGTACACCTTGAACGGCCAGGGGTACCTCGGATGGAATCCGTGCGCCCCGATCACGTACGCGATCAACGCCAACGGCGGCGCAACGGCGGCGCAACGGGCCGTGCTCGACGACGCGATCCTCCAGGTCGAAGCGGCGAGCGGATTCGACTTCCAGTACATCGGCGAAGCGACGGGCAGCCTCGACACGAACTCGATCGACGCGAACACCCCCGGCGGGCAGGCGAAGGCGGTGTTCGGCTTCTCGAACGCATCGCTCACCCCGATTCTCTCCGGCGCCGCGATCGGCATCGGCGGGGCCGGCCCCGGCAGCGGCGACAACGTGACACTGATCAACGGCAAGCAGTACATCGTCAAGGGTGGGTACGCGATCGCCGACATGGACGACTTCAGCACCAACAACGAGCTGCTCCACACGTTCCTCCACGAGATCGCCCACATGGTCGGCCTCGATCACGTCGTCGCGCAGGCCGAGGTGATGTACTTCCAGCTGCCGTCACCACCGTTGACGGCGTTCAACACCGGCGACAAGAACGGGCTGTACAACATCGGCCAACCCCAGTGCGCGGGTGGGTCCGGCGCACTGACCCGCAGCGCGACGCCGTCGTTCACGATCGACATCGCCGCAGTCGACTGAGCACGTGCACACGGAACCGCACGACGCCGGCCGCTCGGGAGGTTCGATCCTCGGGACGCGGGTCCGGCGGACGGAGGACCCCGTGCTCGTCACCGGCGCAGCGGAGTACCTGGCGGACCTCGCGTTCGACGCACCGCTGCACGCCGTGTTCGTCGGCAGCGACGTCGCCCACGGGCTGATCGGCGCGATCCACGTCGACGAGGCGCGTGCGCTGCCCGGCGTCGTCGACGTGTGGACGGCCACCGAACTGGACGTCGCCCCGCATCACGGCTTCAGCGCCGTCCACGACGACTTCAAGCGGCCACCGCTGGCGGCGGACCGCGTCCGTTTCGTCGGCGAGAGCATCGCCGTCGTGTTCGCCGAGACCGAGGCGCTCGGCGCCGACGCAGCAGCGGTCGTCTGGGCCGAAATCGACCCGCTCCCGGTGCTGACCGACATGGAGGCGGCGCTCGAACCCGACGCAGCGGTGATCTTCCCCGACCACGGGGACAACCAGGCGACCCGGACCGTCGGCGCCGATCGCTCCGACCCGGATCGCGCCGAACGCGTCGTCCGGGGGCGTTACGTCAACCAGCGCGTCGCCGTCGTGCCGATGGAGACCGATCGCGCCGCCGCGGCCGTCGACGAGCACGGCCGGTTGACGCTCTGGGCGTCGACGCAGATGCCGCACGGCCTGCGCGGGCAGCTCGCCCGGGCGCTCGGCCTCGACGTTGCCGACCTGCGCGTCGTGACGCCGTTCGTCGGCGGCGGCTTCGGCGGCAAGGCCGGCGTGCAACCGGAGCACACGGTGATCGCAGCGGCCACGCGCCGCCTCGGGCGACCCGTCGTATGGGTACCGACGAGAAGTGAGGACCTGACGTCGCGCCCGCACAGCCGCGGCCAGATCCAGTACGCCGAACTCGGCTGCACCACCGACGGCCGCTTCACCGACCTCCGGGTGCGGCTCGTCAACGACGCCGGCGCCTATCCGAGCATCGGGGCGATGCTCCCCGGCCTCACCCGCAACATGGCGACCGGCAACTATGCGATCCCGGCCCTCGAGTTCGACATCGCGGTCGCCGTCACGAACACCGCCCCGATGGGCGCGTACCGCGGTGCCGGGCGGCCGGAAGCGACCGCGATGCTCGAACGCCTCGTCGACCAGGCCGCCCTCGAACTCGGCATCGATCCGATCGAGATCCGGCGGCGCAACTTCCTCGCGGACGACGTCTTCCCGTTCCGGACGATCGCAGGGCCGACCTACGACACCGGTCGCTATCTGCTCCCCCTCGAACGAGCCGCCGAAGTCGCGGGGTACGACGAGCTGCGTGCCGAGCAGGCACGCCGCCGCGCCTCCGGCGACGAACGGTTGCTCGGCATCGGCGTCGCGTCCTACGTCGAGGTCACCGCCGGCGGCGGCGGCACGGAGTTCGGCGCCGTCGAGGTACACGACGACGGCAGCGCCACGATGTACGCGGGCACGCTGTCGCACGGCCAGGGCCACCAGACCGCCTACGCGATGCTCGTCTCCGCCCAGACCGGGATCCCGGTCGACCGGATCACCCTCGTCGACGGCGACACCGACCGCGTTCCGACCGGTGGCGGCACCGGCGGGTCCCGGTCGCTGCAACTCGGCGGCTCCGCGGTCCACGCCGCGACCGAAGCGATGGTCGACGCGGCCAAACGGCTGGCAGCGCAGCTCTTGGAGGCCGACGTCGGCGACATCGTCGTCGACGCCGACGCCGGCACGGTCGGCGTCGCCGGGGTACCGGCGCAGGCACTCGGCTGGGCCGAACTGGCCCGACGCGCCGAGGCCGACGGAACACCGCTGCGCGGTGAACACGACTTCGTGCAGCAGGACGGCACGTTCCCGTTCGGCGCCCACATCGCCGCCGTCGAGGTCGACTCCGGCACCGGTCTGGTGACACTGCTGCGCCACGTCGCGGTCGACGACTGTGGCAACGTCCTCAACCCGATGATCGTCGAGGGCCAGCAGCACGGCGGCGTCGCGGCCGGCATCGGCCAGGCGCTGCACGAAGAGGTCCGCTACGACGCGGACGGCAACCCGATCACGTCGAACCTCGCGGACTACGGCATCGTGTCCGCGGCCGAGCTGCCATCGTTCGACGTGCTGTCGACGGTGACACCGACGCCGCTCAACCCGCTCGGCGCGAAGGGCATCGGGGAAGCCGCGACGATCGGTTCGACGCCCGCCGTCCAGAACG
>JAHEKY010000188.1 GCA_024644465.1 Ilumatobacteraceae bacterium
CGGCACGCGACTTCTGCGGCGCCGCCGACGGTTGCCCGCTCGACACCCGGGCGATGCTGACCGCGCTGCTGCGTCTGCTGGTGGCCGCCCAGGAGCTGCCCGACACCGCCCCGAGCTTCCGGGACGCCTCTCCGACGCACGCCGGGGTCACCGCCGACACCGATCGGGTCGCCGCCAACGTGGTCGACTCCCTCGGCTCGGCCGGGCACTACCGGATGATCTACGACCCGCAGCACGACGAGGAACCGTGCGTCGGCAGCCTGGCCGACGACCTCGGCGACATCTACCGCGACCTTCGGCGCGGCCTCGACCTGTTCGACCGCGACGCGCCCGCCGACGCGGCCTGGGAGTGGCGGTTCGCGTACGAGACGCACTGGGGCGACCACGCGACCGACGCGGTGCGGGTGCTACACCGCCTCGTCCACCGATAGGCGTCGCTTCGGCGCGCCGTGGCAACATCGCGCCCGAGTCGGACGACGTGACAGGAGGGTGGAGATGGCCGAGGTGACCGAGTGGACGTTCGAGGGGGCACAGGCGCAGATCGCCGCCCGCTCGTGGCGGGGTGACGGCGCGTCGCGCTTCGCGGCGGTGCTGGTGCACGGATACGGCGAGCACATCGGTCGGTACGACCACGTCGCAGATGCGCTGGTCGACCACGGCGCAGTCGTGTACGGGCTCGACCACGTCGGGCACGGCAAGAGTGGAGGCGAGCGGGTTCTCGTGTCGGACTTCGGTCCGGTGGTCGACGACGTCGAGCGGATCGTCGCCACCGCCCGCGAAGCGCTCCCCGATCTCCCGGTCGTGATGATCGGTCACTCGATGGGTGGCCTGATCGCCGCCCGCTACGCGCAACTGCACGGCGGTGGCCTCACCGCGCTCGTGCTGTCCGGGCCGGTGATCGGCGACTTCGAGCTGCTCGGCCAGCTGCTCGCCCTCGACGAGATGCCCGACGAACCGCTCGATCCGGCCGTGCTCTCGCGCGACGCGTCGGTGGGCGAGGCCTATGCGGCCGATCCGCTCGTCTGGCACGGGCCGTTCAAGCGGCCCACCGTGGCGGCGATGGCGGCCGCGGTCGACGAGATCACGGCGGCGGGCTCGATCGACGATCTGCCGCTCCTGTGGATCCACGGTGCGGACGACCAGCTCGTGCCGATCGAAGGCACCCGCATCGGCGTCGAACGGCTGCGCGGCGAACGGTTCCGAGCCCACGAGTACGACGACGCCCGCCATGAGGTCTTCAACGAGATCAACCGCGACGAGGTGATCGGCCACGTGACCGCGTTCGTCGACGACGTGTTGGACGGGGCGATCTGAGCGTCAGCGCGGCGCGACGAACTCGATGCCCTCGCGCAGCAGTGATCGCCACCGTCGACGATCGCGCTTCGGGATCGAGACCCACGCGCGGAACACCTTGCCGGCCGGCGCGAACGGTCGTCCGACGCCCGTTTTGATCAGTTCGTCGACGCGTTGGCGCGGCAGCTTGACGACCAACCCGCTCTCCTTGATGTCGACGAGCCCGAGGAACTCGCCCGCCACCCGGGCGCACCGACCCCCCATGATCGTCCCCTCCTCGACGCGCGGATCCTCGTGCTGGAGCTCCTCGATGAGCTCCCAGAACACGGTCTCGTCGGTCGTTCCCACCGTGAGCAGTATGGGCGCGACGCACCGGCGGTGTCATCCCACCGTCGGAGGTTCCGGCTCCCGCCGTCGTCGCGAACGGCGCGTCACCACCACGAAGCCGGCGGCGCACGGCAGCGTGACGATCGCGACGGCGTCACCGACCGACAGCGACGTCGCCGCGAGCGAGCCGACGATCGACGGGGCGATGAAGCCGGCGAGTCGGCTGCCGGCGGTCATCGCACCGAGCCCGGCGCCACGCCGACCCGGCACCCGGGCGGCGTCGTCGTAGATCATCGGGAAGAACGTGGCGATCCCGATGCCGGCGATCGTGTACCCGGCGAGCACCAGCCACCGGTTCGGGGCCAGCGCGGCGACCGCCAGACCGGTCGTCGCCAGCGTGACGGCGACCCGGTGCAGCCCGTTGCGCCCGAGGCGCGACTGGGCCGAGTCGCCGCCGAACCGCGCCAGGGTCATGCCGCCGGTGAACGCGACGTACGCGAGCCCAGCCAGACCGGCCGAGGTGCCGAAGTCGTCGGAGAGCCGGAACGCCGCCCAATCCGATGCGGTCTGTTCCATCACGAGCGCGAACGCGCCCGCCAGCGCCAGCATCAGCATCGGCCGCCAGGAGACACCCGATCGTGCAGGATCCGACGCGGGCGACGCTTCGTCGTCGTGCGACTCGTCGACGCGCAGCAGGCCGCCGGCGACGACGGCGAGGAGCACGACACAGACGGCGACGACGACCGCGACATGGGCTCGAAGGTCCAGGCCCGCGCCGGCGGCACCGGCGGCACCGAGCCCGCCGGCGACCGTGCCGAGACTCCAGAGACCGTGCAGCCGGTTCATCACCGGTGCGTGCCGGCGGGCGCTGATCCACGACCCCTGCAGGTTCATCGCGATGTCGACCAGGACGTCGGCGAACGACATGATCGCGAGCCCGAACACCAACGCCACCGGTGACGTCGACCACGCGACGAGCGTCACCGCCGAGACCAGTCCGACGTTGCCGAGCAACAGCACCCGTCGCGTTCCCGCCCACTCGACGATGCGGCCGGCCAACAGGCTGCCGATCAGGCCGAGCGCGCCACCGACAGTCAGGATGACGCCGAGTCCAGCGACTGTCACGCCCGAGCGGTCGCGGACCTCCGGGAGCCGCGCCGCGACCGAGGCCCACAGCGCACCGTTGACGAAGAACTGCAGGGCGACGGCGACC
>JAHEKY010000098.1 GCA_024644465.1 Ilumatobacteraceae bacterium
GGTCAGACCGAGTCGCTGGGCGCCCTCTGGGTGGCCGGCGGAGACGGGGGCCTGCTGGGTCGTTCGGGAAACCGGACGGGTCGGCGAGGCAGACCGGGTCTGCGGTCGATCTTCGGATCGGGCGGAGGCAACGGAGCAGTGGTCCAGAGCCGGAGGATCTGGGGCCACCCCAACTGGACTCAGTGAGGACGGTTCTGATTGGCACCAGGACTTGATGGCTCGGGCAACCGGGTCAGCGTGAATCGGTGACAATCGGAGGCGGTCCCGGGTAACCGGAACCGTGTCCGTACAGCGGCATCGCCCGCCGCGCCGCCCCCTCGGGGGCGAACGAGACGGGCGATGTTTGGTCGAGACGAAGGCTAACGCCCGACGAACGACCAGTGGTGGATCTGTCCACGTGAGAAGCCCCGGAAGGTGCGCTAGCGCAAGCAGGCAGCACTGACCGGGGCTCTCCATCTTTTTCGGGGTCCTCGCCCGCAGGCCCCCGACCTCGATGGGGTTCGGCGGTCGCGTGTCGTTTCGGCGACGCGTGACCGCCGGGTCTCCGGCCGGCGACCGGGCTGGCGGAGCGCCGCCCTGCGTGTGAAGCTGCGCCGATGCCTTCTGACCCGCCAGCGATCGGCATGTGCTTCGATCGGTCGTTCCCGCCTGCCGCGATCGTCGAGTTCGCGGAACGCCTCGACCTGGGAGGCGTCGACCAGCTGTGGGTGATCGAGGACTGCTTCTACACGGCCGGGATCAGCCTCGCCGCGACGGCACTGGCGCGCACCGACCGGCTTGAGGTGGGGCTCGGGATCCTGCCGGCCGTCGCGCGCAATCCGGCGATCACCGCGATGGAGATCGCGACGCTCGCCGAGTTGGCACCGGGGCGGGTGCTCGCCGGGATCGGTCACGGCGTGCAGGACTGGATGGACCAGATGGGGGCGCGCACGCCGTCGCCGCTGACGACGCTGGAGGAGGTGTTGACGACCGTCAGGGCGCTGCTCGCCGGCGAGACGGTCGACGTCGAAGGCCGCGAGGTGGCGATGCGCGGCGTTGCGCTCGATCGCCCACCGACAGTGGTGCCGCCGGTGCTCGCCGGGGTGCGCGGCCCGAAATCCCTGGCGCTCGCGGGGCGAGTGTGTGACGGCGTGGTACTCGCGGAGGGTGCGGGCCCGACGTACGTCCGCGAGTCGATCGCACACGCCGGCGACCCGGACGGCTTTCACGTGTCCGTGTTCACCGCGCTGTGTCTCATCGACGACGCCCCGACGGCGCACCGCGTGATGGCGCCGTTCGTGGCCGGCCTGCTCGAACATCCGCAGGACGCGATTCGCGCCCACCCGCACTTCGACGAGATGCGCGAGCGGTTCGCAGCACGTGGCGTCGACGGAATCGTCGACATGCCTGCCGAGTGGTGGATCGACGTCGGCGCGATCGGCGACATGGACGCGGTGATGGCCCACGTCGGGGCGCTCGCCGACGCCGGCGCAGGCGACGTCGCCCTGTTCCCGGGCCCCGACGTCGACATCGCCCGGGAAGATCTCGACACGGTGATCGCGATCCGCGGCGCGGTCCGCTGACGGATCGCGTCAGGCCGAACGAGACCTCCGGTTGCACCGGGCGGTTCGCGCGTCGCAGTACGCTTCGGTCGTGGCGCGGTGGCACGAGATCGAGCAGGCCGAACCCGAGTTCGCCGCACGCGTCCGGCAGTTGTTCGACGCCGGCCGACACAAGACGATCGCGACGCTGCGTGCCGATGGTTCACCGCGCATCTCGGGTATCGAATGCGAGTTCGTCGACGGTGATCTGCGCTTCGGTTCGATGACCGGGGCACGAAAGGGTGCCGACCTCGCCCGTGATTCGCGCTTCGCCCTCCACGGCCCCACGTTCCATCCCGAAGCGGGCAAGGAACGCGAGTGGCCGGGCGAGGCGAAGGTCGCCGGTCAGGCGATCGCCGCCGGCTCGGTGGGTGAGGGCGGCGACGCCGAGCAACCAGACGGCGAAGGGTTCGTCGCCGACATCAACGAGGTCGTCGTCACCGCGCTGAACGCCCAGGCCACCAGCCTCGTCGTCGAGTCGTGGACGCCGGGTCGCGGGCTGCAACGCGTTGAACGGGTGTAGCAGCTCGACGTCAGGCCGGGTCGCCGGCCCACCGGGCGGGGTCGAGGTACTCCCGGAGCCCGTCCCACCCAGCTCGCGTGTCGGCGGTGTCGGTGTGCGGTCGCCGCAGTTCGGCGACGTACAGCGCGATTTCCGCGAGGTCCCACCGGAGGCGGTACAGGCGCAGCGCGTCGTCGACGACTGCCGTCCCCGTCCGGTCCGTGTAGCGCGCGGCGATCGCATCGTCACCGTCCGAGAGCATCCACAAGTCGCGCTCGGGCGGGGCGAGCAGCGCCGTGTCCCAATCGATCAACACGACGCCCTCGGTCGTGTCGATCGTGTTTGCGCGGTGGGGTTCGCCGTGTGTCAGGACGGTCCGTCCCGGCGTCGCGGCGACCGCCTGGACGAGCTCGTCGAAGCGGGCGATCGCAGTTCGCACGGCTGCGGCGTGGCGGTCGAGCAGATCGCGCCCGGGCACCCCGAAGGGGCCGGGGCCCCACGGAGACTGCAGGTCGTCGAGCGCGGCATGGAGTTCGTCGCGGCTCTCGATCGCGAAGTCGTCCTGGCCTGCGATTGCTGCAACGCGGTCGGTGGCCTGGTGGACATCGACGAGCCGGTCGAGGACTGCGAGCTTCTGTGCCTCCCTCTCGTACCGTCCCCAGGAGTGCATCTCGCCGGCGACGTGCGGATAGAGCGCCAACAGATACCGGTCGCCGATCGGCCGGACCACGGCACCATCGTCGGATCTGGTGGGCGCCACGACGAAGCCCATGCCCGCCTCGCGCAGGATGCAGGCGACGGTCAGTGCCGCGACGAGCCGCGAACCGACGTCGGCTCGCGACTCGTCGATGCGCCGGCGCCTCGCGTCGAGGTCGTCGACGGTTGCGAACCAGGCCACGTCGCCGGCGGTGACCTGCCAGTGATGGCTGCCGAATCCGACGGCGGCGTAGGTGATCTCGTCGACGGCGAGGCTCCACCCTGCGAGCAACGCGGACGTGAGGTCTGCATCGCTCAGATCCGCCGGCCGTGTGTACATCGTTCGATCGCTCAGGCGCTCCGACTCGTCCGGATCGCCTCGATCGCGGCGTCGAGCGCACGCCTGGTCGGTGCACCGGTGTCCGACCAGTCCACGGTGGTGGGCTCGTCGACCTGTGACACATCGCTCACGACGACGGCTGCGGCCGTTGCGATGTCGAGAGCGTGCCCCACCGCCATCAGCGCGGCGATCTCCATCTCGACGACCTCTGCGCCGGCGGCCCGCGCTGATTCGACGTCTGCGCGAGTGGATCGGTAGGGCACCGCGACGGTCCATGAGCGAGCGACCGGCGGATCACCGAGCAGCGAGCGGAGCCGCTCGGACAGGTCGGGGTCCGCTGTGACGAGTTCCTCACCCGGCAGGTACGCGCGAGACACGCCGTCGGTCGCGATCGCGGAGTCCACCACCACGATGTCACCGATCGCATGGGGCCCGGCGATCGCACCGGCCGTGCCGACGATCACGGCTGCCAGCTGGGCCGGACCTGCGAGGAATCGAAGATGATCGAGCTGGGTTGCCATCGACGCGGCACCGGGATTGAGACAGGCGAGCATCACCGGCGTTCCGTCGTCGGCGGTCAGGAACGTGCGCGCGTTGGACACCGTGAGATCGGCGTTCTCGACGAACCGACTCGTGTCCGCCTCGATGTCCCGAGCGACCGCGCCCTGAAACGTGTACACGACACCCACCGGAAGGGTTTTCGGCCGCCAGCCGGATTTCAGCGCCCACCCCAGGAAGTCCGCTGCGCCGTAGTGGAAGCGCTGAGTGTCGTCCTGATCCATCCACCCGCCCCGCGCGCGGCCCTCAGGACCGGCCGAAGAGCCGCTTCATCAGCCGGTCGATGAGCAGCGGTTTGTCGTCGCGTTCGCCGTCTTCGAGGTGACGATCACAGTAGAACTGGTACGGCGGACGAGGCTCGCCGCACGTTTGGCACGTGTAGTCCTGCTTCAGTGGATTTGGGTTTCCCATGCGACCGCCGAACATGTCGACGAGCGTAGTCGAGCACCGCTTCACCGGGCCGGGGACCGGCTACGAGACGTTGGCCACGACGGGCCGGCTACGGCGTTCCGGCGCCGGCGCGGCCGGCGAAGATCTCGGTCTGCTTGACGGGTTCGAAGCCCACGCTGAGGTACAGGTTTCTCGCTGCCGGGTTGTCTTGATGGAAACAGATCTTGATGCGCTCTGCGCCCGCCCTCGCGAGCATGTCGACACCGGTGGTCAGGATGTGGCGGGCCAGTCCTCGGCGCTGATGGTCGTCTTCCGTACGCATGGGCTCGACGAGACCCGTGGCCGTTTCTGGGTCGTACCAGAACAGGCCGCTCGCGACGTGGTCGCCGTCGCCGTCGAGGACGACCAAGTCGAGGTCCGGGCGATACAGCGACGTCTGGCGAAGCCGCGCCTCGACATCGGTGCCGTTGCGTTCGACCAAGTGGTGGGGACGCGACATCGTGTCCAGACGGCGAGCGAGGCGATAGCCCGCGCCCAATGGGCTGATCTCCGGTCGTGCGTCTGCGGACATCCAGGACTCGACGAGGCCGTCTTCCTTGATCGAGAATCCGTGGCCGACCAGCACGTCGCGCAGCACGTCATCGGCACGGTCGACCTCGAGTTGGACCGTTCCGAAACCCGCTTCACTCGCATGGGCGAGCCCGCGCTCGACGACGTGGGCCACCCAGTCGGGAGAGGCGTCGGGCATGACGATGGGGTCGAGCTGCGTCCCGTAGCTCCATTCGGTCGCGATCACCGCAGCTTCAGGGCGGCCGCGCCGATCGAACCAGAAGAGCTGGCCGAGCTCGTCGGTCGAGCGCGGTGCTCGCCACCACCACTGCACGTCGCCGGCCTCGTACAACCCCTTCGTGGGATGCGCAGTACGAACCCGGCGCAGCAGCGCTGTCACGGCTTCCAGACAGGCGACGCCGACCCGATGCTCTTCTCGCAGTTCAGTCACGTCGCAAACCTACGGCGTGCCTGGCTGTCAGGTTTTCTGCAATCGCGAGAGGAGCTTCGTGGCCCGGCGAGCGACGGACGGCCGCCGATCGGCGGTCAGCCGACGGAGGTGCGGGCCGAGCCAGGTCGCGAGCGGTGGATCGTCCAGCGACCACGCATGGAGCACCTGCATCGTGTTGTTCAGCACGATCCAATCGTCATGGTGCGCGAGGTTGCGCTTCATGATCTCGACCGATCGGACCCGCTGCTCGCGAGACTGCAGCTCCTTCGTGAGATCGAACAGCAGGGCGAGCGTCCACTGTGTCGACGCCTGATCGATCGCTGCGATCTCGCTCTGCAGGCCATCCATCAACTCGATGGTCCACTCCGGGTGCTGCGTGGTCACGCGCTTCAGCGCGCTCGAGACGCGCAGTCGCACGACCTCGTCGTCGGAGAAGTAGCAGTCGTAGAGCTGAGCGAGCCTCGTCCGGTCTGCGAGCACCGCATCGACGACTTCGACGGTCCGTCCGAGCGAGTTCGGGTGGCCACCTGCCAGCATCTCTTCGAATCGTTCGACCATCGCTTCTCCTGCCCTGTCGCCGGCGGCGCCGAAACAGCCCAGCGCGGCGGGCCGCGCCCGCGCAACTCGGCGCCTCCGGACGAACCCGCCGAGCCCTCGCGCGGACATCACCCGATCGCTCGACGCGCTTAACTGGGGTCATGGCTCTCGCGCCACCGCATCCGCCGATGCACCGGCAGCTGCCGCTGTTGGTGAAGATGTTCTCGGATCCGCAGCCGGTCCTCGATCGGCTCCGCGCCGAGTACGGGCCGGTGGTCGGCCTCGGCTTCGGGCCGGCCAAGATGGCGATCGTCGGCGGGCCCCGGGAGGTGCACGGTCTCTTCGGGCGCCCGGTCGAGGACTTCCGGTGGAATCACAAGTTCAACGCACTCGCTGTCGTGGTCGGCAAGCAGTCGATGATCACCTCCGACGGCGACGACTGGGCGCGGCGACGGGCGTCGGTGCAGTCCGCGTTCAGCAGGCGACGTCTGAACGGGTGGATCCCGATGATCCTCGAACAGGCCGACGCCGCGATCGACACACTGCCCGCTCACGGCACCCACGACGTCGACCTCTACCGGGTGGGGCGAGCCGCGATCCTCGAGATCGTGGTGCGCGCCTTCTTCGGCGAGTCGATGGCCGACCGGGCCACCACCTTCGGCGAACTGATGCAGCGTCCCCAGGACTACCTCGAGCTGCCTGCGTGGAAGCAGTTCCCGCATCCGTTCCCGTTCGGCGAGCGCGGTCGCGTCAAGGCCGACCGGCGGGCATTCGACGAGTTGGTGCGCCACGCCATCGCGTCGATCCGGGCGAATCCGTCGGGTGACCCCGGCGACGTGTTGGAGGTGTTGGTGCACGACGACTCGGTCGGCGAACAGGAGATCCTCGACCAGGTGAACACGCTGGTGGGCGCCGGGTTCGACACGACGGCTGCGTCGCTGTCGTGGATGCTGTGGTGTTGCGGCCTGGAGCCCGACGTCTGGGCGGCACTGCGGGCAGAGGCCGACGACGTGCTCGGAGCGCCCGGCGGCGGCCACCACGACGGTGCCGACCACACCACGCTGAACCGACTCGAGTTCGCGGACCGCGTCGTTCGCGAAACGCTGCGCCTCCATCCGGCGGGCGTGATCAGCCCGCGGGAGGCGGCGCGCGACATCGACGTCGGCGGGCACACGATCACGAAAGGCACGCTCGTCCTCTGGTCGGCGCACCTGTCGGGCCGCGACCCGGCCGTGTGGAACGACCCGCTGCGCTTCGACCCCGCTCGTTTCGAGGAGATGACCGGCGATCAGCAGGCGGCTGCCGACGCTGCGTGGGTTCCCTTCGGGGGCGGCCGGAGGAACTGCATCGGCTTCGCACTGGCCAAGATGGAGCTCACGCTGCTGATCGCCAGGCTCGCCCAACGGCTCGACGTGGCTGCGCCGGCCTCCGGCAAGCCCGGCCCGGTCGGGATGGTCGTCAACCGCCCTCGCGGTGGCGTCCCGTTCCAGGTCACCCGGCGCACCTGACCGTCGTCGCCGGGCGGAACTGCACTCGGCACGATGTTTGCCGAGAGCGCGAGCGGGTACCGCCCCACCATGGCCACACTGCTGATCGTTCTCCTGTTGCTCGCACTGCTCGGCGTCCTCGGTGCCGTCGTCGAGGGCGTGCTGTGGTTGGCGCTGATCGCCGCCGTCCTGGTGGCCGCGGGCTCCGTGTTCGGCTGGTTCAAGTTCCGCAGTTGGCGAACCGGCTGATCTGC
Organism: Ilumatobacteraceae bacterium; assembly: GCA_024644465.1. Classification (GTDB taxonomy): domain Bacteria; phylum Actinomycetota; class Acidimicrobiia; order Acidimicrobiales; family Ilumatobacteraceae; genus Ilumatobacter_A. The sequence continues at coordinate 7,345 of JAHEKY010000098.1, forward strand.
GATCTGATCTGCGAACGCGTGAGGTAGGTGCGCACATAGTGCGCATAAACCTCACGCGTTGGACGGAAAACGCGCCGCTGGACCGCCGGTCACCGGCACTGGCCGGCGTACGACTCGTCAGCTGACCAGCTCGCCCCAGTCCTTGTACTGCGGCTCCTCACGGCGGACCGTGCGGTGGTACACCTCGGCGATCGCCGCGGTCATCGGGCCGGGGCACGGGATGCTGCGGTCGTCGACGGAGTTGACCGAGCTGACCTCGGCGGCGGTGCCGCAGACGAACGCCTCCTCGGCGATGTAGAGGTCGCTGCGGGCGATGTTGTCGACGACGACCTCGTAGCCCAGGTCCTTCGCGATCGTCATCACCGTGTTCTGCGTGATGCCCTCCAGGGCGCCCGCCGACAGCGGCGGCGTGATGAACTTGCCGTGGCGGGCAACGAAGATGTTCTCGCCGGTGCACTCCGCGATCAGGCCGTTCGGGGCGAGCATGATCGCCTCGTCGTAGCCGGCCTTGAGCGCCTCCACCTTGGCAAGCGAGGAGTTGACGTAGTTGCCGACCGTCTTCGCCGCGGGCGGCATCGTGTTGTGATCGTGTCGCGTCCACGAGGAGATCTTCATCCGCACGCCCTTGGTGACCGCGTCGTCGCCGAGGTAGGCGCCCCACGGCCAGCAGGCGATCGCCACGTCGACCGTGCACGGCAGCGTGTTGAGACCCATCTCGCCGTAACCCAGGTACGCGAGCGGCCGGATGTAACACGAGTCGAGCCCGGTCGAGGCGACCGTCTCCTTCGTCGCCGTGATCAACTCGTCGACGGTGTAGGGGATCTCGAAGCCGAGGATCTTCGCGGACTTCTCGAGCCGTTGGATGTGTTCGGTCAGCCGGAACACCGCCGGGCCGTCGGAGGTGGCGTAGGCGCGGATCCCCTCGAACACGCCGGTGCCGTAGTGCAGCGTGTGGGTCAGGACGTGAACCTGAGCTTTGTCCCAGTCGACGAGCTCGCCGTTCATCCAGATCTTCGGCGTCGATGTGATTGGCATGGCCTCAGCTTCCCACGCGAGAGGCGATCGCGTCACCAACGGCGGTGGTACTGCCGGTGACAGGCTCGGCGCACGCCGCCCTGATCCGGTCGGCCGCGTCGCGTTCATCCAGGAAGTCGAGCATCAGCGCTGCGCTCAGAATCGCGGCGGTCGGGTTCGCCGTGCCCGTCCCGACGATGTCGGGCGCCGAGCCGTGGACGGGTTCGAACATCGACGGGCCGGTACGACCGGGGTTGAGGTTCGCCGACGACGCCAGCCCGATCCCGCCGGACACCGCGCCGCCGAGGTCGGTGAGGATGTCGCCGAACAGGTTGTCGGTGACGATCACGTCGTACCGATGCGGGTCCTGCACGAAATAGATGCACGCCGCGTCGACGTGGTTGTACGCCGTCGTCACCTGCGGGAACTCGGCGGCGACCGCGTCGAACGTCCGCTGCCACAGACCGCCGGCGAACTGCAGCACGTTCGTCTTGTGCACGAGCGTCAGGTGGCGCCGGGGGCGACCGGCCGCGAGCTCGAATGCGTAGCGGACGCATCGCTCGACGCCGAAGCGGGTGTTGAACGAGCCCTGCGTGGCGACTTCGTGGGGTGTCCCGAACCGCAGCGACCCGCCCTCGCCGACGTACGGACCCTCCGTGTTCTCGCGGATCACGACGAAGTCGTGCGCCTCGGCGGCGCCCGGTGCCGTGCCGACGAACGGTCGCTGGTTGATGTACAGATCCAGCTCGAAGCGCATCTTCAGCAGCAGGCCGCGTTCGATCACACCGGGCGCCACGTCGGGGGTGCCGACCGCACCCAGCAGGATGCAGTCGTGCGCGCGCAGCTGGTCGAGCGTCTCGTCGGACAGGATCTCGCCGTCCCGCAGGTAGCGCGCTCCACCGAGGTCGTAGTCCGTGGTCGTCACGTCGACACCCGCGGCTCGCACCACCTTGATCGCCTCCGCCGTCACCTCGGGCCCGATGCCGTCTCCTCCGATCACCGCGATGTCATGCGTCATAGTCCGCAGAGGCTACCGACCACGACCCTGCGGTGAGAGGTGAGAGGCACAGGTCCTCCTGATTCTCACCGCAGCATCGCCGGCATCGCCTCCGGTGAGAGTTGGGGGCGACAGGTCCTCTCACCTCTCACCGGAGGAGTGGTCGGTATCGTTGCGGGGATGGCAGGAGCGAAGTTGTCCCGAGCGGCATACGAACGGCTGAGAGCCGAGTACGAGGATCTGACGACGCGCGGGCGGATCACCGTCGCCGACAAGATCGAGCGGGCCCGCGAGGAAGGCGACCTCAAGGAGAACGCCGGGTACCACGCCGCCAAGGACGAGCAGGGCCACATGGAGGGCCGCATCCGCCAGCTCGAGTACTTGCTGGACGAGCCGGAGATCGTCGCGAACCAGATCTACACCGTCGTCTACGAAGGCGACTCGGATGACATGGCCGAGCGGTACATGATCGGGAACATGGAAGAGCAGGTCGACAGCGCCGACGTCATCAGCCCGACGTCCCCGCTCGGTGCTTGCCTCGACGGTGCGGCCGCCGGCGACACGATCACCTACGAGGCGCCGACCGGGCCGTTGACCGTCACCGTGCTCGCCGTCGAATCCGTTTGAGCGATCTCCAGAACCCCGAGCCGGACATCGAGGAGGTCCGGCGCGTCGAGATCGAGGCGCCGTCGCTGCCCCCGGCGCGGATCGTGCACCTCGCCGACCGCGGCGACGTGGTGGTGCGCGACTTCGGCGGCAAGCCCGGCGCGCAAGCGGTCTGCCTGCTGCACGGCTGGACCGCGTCCGCCGACCTCAACTTCTTCCGGTGCTACGAGGCACTCGGCAAGCACTACCGAGTGTTCGCCTTCGACCACCGCGGCCACGCCGCGGGCCTCAGGACGAAGCAGCCGTTCCGGCTCGAGGACTGTGCCGACGACGCCGCAGACGTCGCCACGGCACTCGGCATCGACTCGTTCGTCGCGGTCGGCTACTCGATGGGTGGCCCGATCGCGAAGCTGACGTGGCGACGGCACCCCGAACGCGTCGACGGCCTCGTCCTGTGCGCGACGGCACCGTTCTTCTCGACCCGCCGCGACGAGAAGCTGTCGTTCCTCGGCCTCGCCGGCCTCGCGACGCTCGCGAAGTTCACGCCGGAACAGGCCCGCCTCTGGCTGACCGACCAGCTGTACCTCCAACGCAAGAGCGAGCACTGGGAGCCGTGGGCGATTGCAGAGTCGGCGAGCCACGATTGGCGGACGCTGCTCGACGCCGGCCGGGCGATCGGACGCTTCTCGTCCGCCGACTGGATCGGCGAGGTCGACGTCCCGACGTCGGTGCTGATCACGATGAATGACCGGGTCATCCCGCTCGCCCGACAGGTGAAGCTGTTCGAGCTGATTCCCGGCGCACAGGCGTTCCGGGTCGACGGCGACCATGATGCGGTCGTCACCGACGCCGACCGGTTCGTCCACACGCTCCTGCGGGCGCTCGCCGCCGTCGACACGCGCCTCGCCGGGCAGTTCGAACCTGCGCCCCATGCTCACGGGGAATCGACGACCTGATGCCGAAGACGACCTGGCTGCTCCGTGCCGGCATCGTCGCCGCGGCGGTCGCGGCGCTCGGCGCCGCGGTTCGCCGAAGGAACGCCGCAACCGCGATCGGCCGTTCGTGGGCCGGCCGCAACCTGCGCCTCGTGCGGATGGGCGCGAGGATCGGCTCGACCTACGCCACGACCGCCGCCCGCAAGACGTTCGCCTCCGTGGAGCGACGCGACGAACTCGACCGCGAGCGGGAGTTCACCACCGCGCGCCAGGTCGCCGACGAGCTCGGCCAGATGAAGGGTGC
>JAHEKY010000099.1 GCA_024644465.1 Ilumatobacteraceae bacterium
GATCCCGGCCGACTGATCCCGGCCGAAGCCGGTGGTGCCGACGGTGGGACTCGAACCCACACTTGCGGCCACCTAAAGACCGTGCCTCTGCCAATTGGGCTACGTCGGCGACGTGACCAGGATACGCGGTGTGGCGGCGGCGGCGCACCGCCTGCTCCTATCCTGCTGGGATGCAACCCGGCGGGACTGCGATCGGGGCGCGCCTCGTCGAGCTCGCGGCCTGGCTCTCCGTCGCGTTCGTCGGGCCGTTGCTGCTCACGCATGCCATCGGCTGGGACGGCACCCGCCTCGTCGCGACGCTCCAGTCGCTGACGCCGTACGTCCTCCTCGCGATCGTCCCGATCGCAGGCGTCGCGTGCTGGCGTGGTCGCGACCTGCTCGCTGTCGTCGCCAGTGTGATCGGCGTCGGCGGGCTGCTGCTCGCGTCACCGCTCGTGTTCGCGCCGTCGCAGGCCCGCCCCGGCGACGATGCGGTCGGGCTGCGCGTCGCCTCGGCGAACCTGTTCTACGAGAACACCTCCGTCGCGGCACTCGCGACGGAACTGGCAGATCACGACATCGACGTCGTCGTCTTCAACGAGTACACCGCCGAGCACCAACGGATTCTGCTCGCCCACCCGCTCGCCGCCCGGTTTCCCCACCGCGTCGAGCGCGACGGGTTGAACGCCGGGGGCATCGCAGTGTGGAGCAAGGTGCCGCTCGACGAACGCGGGCGGCCCGCCACGGTCAACTACAGCCTCGACCTCGTCGTCTCCGGCCCGGACGGTGACGTCCGGCTGGTCGGCGTCCACCCGCCGACGCCGGTGTTCGACTTCGATGGATGGCGGCGGGACCTCGACCTGATCGGCGACGTCGCCACCGGAGGGGACACGCCGACGTTGATCGTCGGCGACTTCAACGCGTCGTATTGGCACCCGCCGTTCCGCCGGTTGTTGCGCCGCGGATTCGTCGACGCGCACATGGCGGCGGGCCACGGGTTCGCCACGTCGTGGCCGACGAACCGGCGGCTCCCGGCGTTCGTGCAGCTCGATCACGCGCTGACCGGCAACGGGCTCGTCTCGACCGATGTCACCGATGTCGAGCTGCCCGGCAGCGATCACCGCGGCTTCATCGTCACCGTTGCGCCAGCACGCTGAGCAGTGTGCGAAACGCCCGCCCGCGATGGGAGATCGCGTGCTTGTCCGCCGCCGGCATCTCGGCGAACGTGCGCCCGCCGGCGCCGTCGGGAACGAACACCGGGTCGTAGCCGAAGCCGTCCGAGCCCCGCTCGGCGGAAGCGATCGCGCCGTCGCACGTGCCTTCGGCGACCAACTCGGACCCGTCGGGCCAGCGGATCAGCGCGACCGTGCGGAACGTGGCGGTGCGGTCGTCGACGTCCGCCAGTTCGCGCAGCAGCTTCGCCCGGTTGTCGGCGTCCGAGCACCCCTCACCCGCGTAGCGCGCCGTGTGGACACCGGGTGCCCCACCGAGTGCGTCGACACAGAGGCCGGTGTCGTCGGCGATCGCCGGCATCCCGGTCGAGGCGACGATCGCAGCCGCCTTCAGCCGCGCGTTGCCGACGAACGTGTCCGCGTCCTCGACGACATCGGGAATGCCCTGCGGCCGCGGTTCGAGGATCACCGCCCCCAGGAGCAACTGCTCGATCTCGGCGACCTTGTGGGGGTTGGCCGACGCGCACACGACGCGCAGCGGGCCGGCGGTGCGATCCACCAGTGCCCTCAGGGTGCCGGGCGCGCGGCGGGCGGCTCGGCGAGCACGGCCACCTGCGCGTCGGCGATCGCACCGAGCCCGCGTTCTGCGAGCCCGAGCAGTGCGTCGAGTTCGGAGCGGCTGAACGCCATCCCCTCGGCCGTCCCCTGTACTTCGACGAAGCGGGCCTCTCCCCCGTCGGCGGGTCGCAGCATCACGACGTTCATGTCGACCTCGGCCGCGGCGTCCTCGACGTAGGGCAGGTCGAGGACGGGGGTCCCGTCGACGATGCCGACGCTGATCGCCGCGCACAGGGAATGGAGGGGGTTCGCCTCGATACCGCCCCGCTGCACGATCCGTTCCAGCGCGTCGTGCAACGCGACGTACCCCCCGCAGATACTCGCCGTCCGGGTGCCGCCGTCGGCCTGCAGGACGTCGCAGTCGACGATCACCTGGCGCTCGCCGAGCGCCGTCATGTCGCACGCCGCCCGCAGCGATCGGCCGATCAGCCGCTGGATCTCGACGGTGCGACCGCTCTGCTTGCCCTTCGCGGCTTCACGCCCGATCCGCTCGGGTGACGCCCCGGGGAGCATCGAGTACTCCGCGGTGACCCAACCCGTGCCGGACCCCCGCATCCACCGGGGCACGTCCTCGTCGACGCTCGCGGTGCACAACACCCTGGTCTCGCCGAACGAGACGAGCACCGAACCGTCGGCCATCCGGGTGAAGTCCCGCTCGAACGAGAAGGGACGGAGTTCGTCGGCGGCGCGGCCGTCGGGTCGTGACATCGGTGTCTCCAGAGCTGTGTGGTCGATCAGATCGGCTCTGAACGTAGCGCCGGTCAGCCGCGAGTCGGCACCCACCGTTCGGTCCGGTCCAGCTCGGGGCCGAGCAGTTGTGCACCGAGCTCGCGGAACACCTCGATGTCGCCGCTCGACACGAACCGGTGCGTGCCCGGCCGCTCGTCGGCACGCAGCAGGCCGAGTTCGGACAGCCGGGTGCGGATCGCGAAGGCGGTCTCGTCGGCCGAACTGACGAGCGTGACGTCGACGCCCATCACGTCGCCGATCGTGCGCGCCAGGAACGGGTAGTGGGTGCATCCGAGCAGCAATGCGTCGACGCGGGCACTGCGGATCGGCGCGAGCAGTCGCTCGGCGAGCACGGTCACCTCGTCGCCGGTCGTCTGACCACGTTCGACGAACTCGACGAAGCCCGGGCATGCCGCGCTCGTCAGCTTCACCGGCACGCCGGTCTCGGCGATCGCCCGCACGTAGGCGCCGGACTTGATCGTGCCGACCGTGCCGATCACGCCGACGCGCCCCGTCGAGGTCGTGTGGACGAGCGCCTTGACGCCGGGGGTGACCACGTCGATCACCGGAACGGGCAGCTCGTTCCGCAGGTCGTCCAGCCCGGCGGCCGTCGCGGTGTTGCAGGCGACGACGATCGCCTTCGCGTCGTAGTCCTCGACGAGGCTCCACGCGAGCTCGCGGGAGAACCGCCGGACGTCGCGCAGCGGTTTCGATCCGTACGGGTACCGGCCGGTGTCGCCGATGTAGACGAGATGTTCGGCCGGCAGGAGGTCGATCGTCGCCCGCGCGACCGTGAGCCCGCCGAACCCAGAGTCGAACATCCCGATCGGTCGATCCACGGGGGCCGAGCGTAGCGACGTGTCAGTCGGCGGCCGCGGTGTTCTCCGGCGCCGGGTCGGCCGGTTGCTGCACGACGGGCTGCTCGACCCGATCTCCGGCCGGAGCCGGTGGCGGCGTCGCCGCCGCGGTTGTCGGCGGCGACGTCGGAGCTGTGGACGTCGGCGCGGTCGGCACGTCGGTGCTCGGCACCGTTGTCGGGGTCGGCGCCTTCGCCGCCAGCGGCGACTCGAACCGCACGCCCCCGGGCAGGTCGGACCAGATCGCCGACGCCTCGCCGTTGTCGATGCGCAGGATGTAGCCGTCCGGGCGGACGCGGATGCGGAACACGGCCGAGCCGTCCCCGAGGATCCGGGTCGTCGTCACCCACCGATTGAACGCCAGCGGGTGCTGCAGCTGGAGCGTCGCAGCATCGACGATCACCTCGTAGACGCGCTCACCCTTGCTCGTCCCCTCGAGTTCGAGCGTCGTGAAGCCGAGGGCGTCCGGGGGGACGAGGTCGGTCAGGAGGAACGGGCCGACGCCGCCCATCGCGAAGCTCGCGATCGTCCTGGTCGTCGCGGGGTCCTGTTCGACCCACTCACCGTCGACGCCGGTCTGGTAGTACCACACGCCGTCGTAGATCTCCGCGGTGTCGGTGCGCTCGGGTGTGACGACCTGACTGCGGATCGTCTGCGCGTCGAGGTCGAACCAGTAGTTCTCCTCGCGCTCCGGCTGGAGGTAGGTCAGGGTGAACTGGCGCCACGGCTCGGGTTCGTGGAGGCGGGCGGTCGGCAGGCCACCGCCGAGCTCCGGGAGGGGCACGGTCGAACTCTCGGCGAACGCGAGGTGCTCGGCACCGATCCAACCGCCGACACCTGCTGCACCGACGACGGCGAGCCCGACGAGCCGCCGGATGAACCGCCCGACGGATGCGATGCCACCGGCGGAGGTGGTCGGCGCGGTCATGACTCCACCGGCTCCGTCGTGTCAGCGGCGAGTGCCGGGTCGATCGGCAGCTCGACGAGCTGCGGGGTCGTGAACGTCGCCGATGTCGGCGCGGCGCTGACGAGCCTTTGCGTCAGGCGCACGCCCTCGGCGTCGATCGCGAGCTGGCGGACGATCCCATTGCGGTCGACCCAGACGTCGAAGTGCGTGCCGGCCGCACGGCCGAGCTGGCGTTCCCATGCTTCGAACGCGGCGCCCTCCGCGGCCCGGAACGCCTCGGTGTCGAGCCGGACGCGGAAGTGCCAGACCTGCGTCGGCCGGACGAGAGCTGCCCCATCGGCCGGCGGCGTGACAGCAGGATCGTCGATCGCCTCGGGTGCGAGCTCGTCGGCGCCCGCGGTCGGAATGGCCTGCTGGCGGATCGCGCCCAGTGGCAACTGCAGTTCCTCGCTCTCGAGGATCGATGCGAACGGCAGCGACTCGACCGGGAAGAGGTCGGACACGGTGAACACGTCGGTCAGGCCTTCGTCGCCGATGATCGCCGTCGCCTCCTCGACCGAAGTCGGCGCCCACGGCGCGTCCGGTGCGGAGCGGATGAACGCCTCGGCGTCACGCAACTCGACTTCGTAGGTGGTCGTCTCGCCTTCGAGGCTCGTTTCGGCCACGCTGACGACCCGGCTGCCGGACACGAGGTCGCGGTGGGCGGTCACCTCGCGACGACCGAGGTCGGTGACGATCGTGGTCGCCGTGTCGGTGTAGCGGATCGCGGGTGGATCGACCTGCTTCCAGGCGGCGAGGTCGTCCGGCACATCGGGCGTGGTCGCGGCGACGGGTGCGTCCTCGCGCGCGGTGTACCAGTCGTACCCGAGATGGGCGCCGGCACCGGCGCCGGCGGCGAGGGCGGCGGCGAAGATGGTTCCGGCGATGCTGCGCACCGGCGATCGCCGCTGGCGTGTCCGCGTTTTCGCCGGCGCGGCCACGGGCTCGGGGGCCCACACTGCGGGGTCCGGCTCCCACGATTGCTCCGCGGCCGCAGCCGATGCCGTTGCGGCGATCGATGGCAGGCTCGGCATCTCGAACGCGGGGACCGTCGAGTCCTGCGCGGGGAGCTCGACGGTCGAGTCCGTGACCGTGTCGAACAGCCCGAACCGCTCCGATTCGGGTTCGGTGTCGACGCTCGGCTCGGCCTCGGGAACGACCGCCGCCTCGGCGGGAAGATCGGTGTCGGGCGCCGGTGGGTGGCCGAGCGCCGGTGCGATGTCGATCACCGGGACGGCTTCGACGACCGGCACGACCGGTACGGCGCCGGGGATCGTCGGCATCGGCGGTGCGGTCTCGATTGCGGTCGGCAGGGCAGGCTCGGCGGCGGGGCCCGCGATCGCCGGAGCGGCCGCCGGGTCAGGTGCCGGAGGGGCAGTCGTTGCGCCTGGCAGCGTCGGCGTCGCGATGACGGCATCGGCCGCGACCGGGGGCGCGCTCGCGTCGGGCTGGGCCGACGGCAGCGTGGGGACTGCGTGCGGGTCGACGGCCGGGCCTGCGTCGGCAACCCCGGGTCGGTCGATCTGTGGCACGCAGGGTTCGGGCAGTACGGGCACCGGCGGGTCGAGCGTCGGCGCATCGGTGGGCAACGTGGGGGCGGGCAGCACGCAGTCCTCTGGACGCGGGGGTGCCTGCAGCGGGTTCACACGGAGGATTCGGCAGAAACAGAGGGAAACTTGAGCATTGTCGCGCAGGCTGGGACGACAGAACTCGAGCCCTTCGGGGCCTCGCTTCAGCAGTAACGACTCAGAAGTAGATGATCTGCTCGGCGTTCGCCTCGGCGACGTCGAGGTCGTCGGTGTATGCACCCGTCGACAGGTACTTCCATCCGGCGTCGCACACGATGAAGACGATCGTGCCGTGGTCGATCTCGCCGGCGACCTTGGCCGCGCCGGCCATCGCGGCGCCGGCCGAAATGCCCGCGAAGACACCGCACTCCTGCACGAGGCGGCGCGTCCACTCGATCGACTCGCGGGGGCGGACGACGCGCTTGCGGTCGAGTAGCTCCTGGCCGTTCCATTCCTCGAACACCGGCGGGATGTACCCCTCGCCGATGTTGCGCAGGCCCTCGACGCGTTCGCCGAGCGGCGGCTCGACAGCGATCAGCTGGATGCGCGGGTCCCGTTCCTTGAGGTATCGGCCGACGCCCATCAGCGTGCCGCTCGTGCCCAGGCCGGCCACGAAATGGGTGATCTCCGGCACGTCGCGGTAGATCTCGGGGCCGGTGCCCTCGTAGTGCGCGCGGGGGTTCGCGTCGTTGGCGTACTGGTACGGGAAGTACCACTCGGGATGTTCCGCGGCGAGTGCACGGGCACGCGCGACGGCGCCGTTCGAACCCTCCTCGCCCGGGGTGAGGATGATCTCGGCGCCGAAGACCTCGAGCATCTGGCGGCGTTCGATCGACACGCTCGTCGGCATCAGGATCTTGATCGGGTGGCCCTTGAGGCGGGCGATCGCCGCGAGCGCGATGCCGGTGTTGCCGGACGACGGCTCGACGATCGTCTGTCCGGGCCGCAGCTCGCCGCTGCGCTCGCCCGCCTCGATCATGGCCTTGGCGATGCGGTCCTTGACGGAACCGAACGGGTTCTGACCCTCCATCTTGCCGAGGATGCGGACGTCGGGGTTCGGCGACAGGTTCGAGACGTCGACCATCGGCGTGTTGCCGATCATGTCGAGGACGCTCGCGTTCAGAACGCTCGGCATCGGTGGTGCGATCATGCTCATCTGACGGTCCAACCTTCCGGCGGAACGGGTTATTCCGACAAACCCGATCCGACTTGTCACCATTCTACCCCGCGCGGGGGTGGGTCAAACAAGGTGTTGCGTCTGTGCCAGCCGCAGTCAGATGACCGCGAGTCGTTCCTCGCGGATTTCGCCGTCGACGATCCGGTAGCTGCGCACTTCCGGCGCGTCCCGTTTGAGCCCGATGATCACGTAGTGCCAGGTCGCGTCGGGTGCGGACGCGACGTCGGTCGGGCTGGGGTACGGCTCGGAATGGGTGTGACTGTGGACGACGCCGTTGATCTCCCAGCCGCGATCGTCGGCGTCGCGTTCGGCGCGCAGGTGGTCGTGCGGGTCGATCGTGTACACGCGCGCGGACTCGGCCACGTTCGTGCAGCCATAGAACACCGGGGCCCGGTCTCCCACTCCCCCGTCGGCCGCCGGCGGCCCGGCGATCAGGCCGCACGCTTCGAGCGGGTACTCGTCGAGCGCGAGGCCGATCATCTGGACGTACGCGTCGCGGGAGATCTCGATCACGGCTCGGATCGTACCGATAGCGTTGCTGGCCTCATGGCGAAGAAGGGCAAGAAGACCAAGCGGGGGCCGAAGGACGACGGCACCACCCTGATCGCCAGCTACAAGCGTGCGTACCGCGACTACGACATCCTCGACACGTACGAGGCGGGGATCGTGCTCACCGGAAGTGAGGTGAAGAGCCTGCGTGAGGGCAACGCCCAGATCTCGGAGGGCTACGCCAGGGTGCGGCGTGGCGAGATGTGGATCGACGGCATCCACATCCCGCCGTACACGAACGCGATCGGCTTCGGCGCGCACGACCCGGACCGCGAGCGCAAGCTGCTCCTCAACCGGGCCGAGATCGACAAGCTCGACATGCGCACCGCCCAGGGCGGGCTGACGATCGTGCCGCTGCGGCTCTACTGGAAGGGCGGCCGGGCGAAGATGGAACTCGGGTTGGCGAAGGGCCGCACGAAGGGCGACAAGCGCCAGCACATGGCCGAACGCGACGCCGATCGGGAGATCGAGACCGCGTTCAACCGTGCTGCGAAGTACGGCAACGACTGAGCGATCCGCCAGCTCAGCTGCCCGCGGCGTGGATCGCCGTGATGTCCATGATCCAGTCGTGGATGCCGGGCTGGTCGATCCGCTGGGTGTTGTCGGTGGCGACGCAGTTGCCGTCGCCGTTCGACGTGACCGACACGATGTAGCCGTCCATCAGATGCGGGCCACCGGAGTCGCCGAAGCAGCCACCGCCGTTGCCCTTGTTGTTGTGCATCGACAGCCCGAGGTACTGGTTGTGGCTGTTGAGGTACGTCTGCGTCGCGATCCGCCGTTCGGTGCCCGGCATCAGCGGTGCCGAGTTGCCGTTCGTGTCGTTGCGCACGAGCCCGTAGCCGATCGTTTCGAACGTCGTCGCCCGCAGCTCGTCCTTCGTGAACTGATCGACGTAGCCGGCCGGAGCGAGCATGCCCATGTCGGTCACGCTGCCCGTCGCGAACGTCACGATGCCGACGTCGAAGGACTTGCCGAGGCTGTGGGTGTACTGCGGGTGTTGGAGCACGTCGATCGCCGGGACGACCTGATGGCCTGGATCGGAGATGTCGGCGCCGAAGTGGAGCTCGACGCCGGTCAGGACGGCACAGTGGCCGGCGGTGAGGAAGACGCCGTCGGCGATCACCGCGCCGGAGCACTGGCGGGGCGTGCCACCGGGGTCGAGCCCGGTCATCGCGCCGACGTAAGGGTTGGCGGTGTCCGGTGTGCCGTTGGTGATCGCGCCCGCCGAGCCGGCGAGGCCGGCGATCGCGATGACGGCGACCGATGCCGCAAGAAGCTTTCTCAAGGGATGACTCCATTCGTGTTGTGTCGGCCTGCGTGAGCGAACGTACACCCGCCGCGGCGCTTCATCGTGGACCGCCTGCGGCGGTGGCGCGTGTACTTCGCGTGCATTTGTGGTGGCCCTTCAACGGCCGTCCGACCGGGCCGCCGGCCGGTACACTGGAAGGTCACATAGGAACACCTGCAAGACCTACACGGGGCTGACTGGTTTCGACGTCAGTAACGCTGTTCGAGTTTGCGACCCGAGTTGCTCAGACTCGTGAAACGGGGCACCCAAAAGAATTGCCGATGAGCAGTTCGCTCTCGCCGCCTGATTTTCAGGTGAGCGAAGAGTCATCGTGAGCAGAAATGTCGCACGGGGCCAATCCATCACAGCCCGGCAACAGAAGTGAGGGATGACGGTGGGAAAGACCACTGCCAGCGGGAAAGACTGCTGACACTCAGGAAAGACTGAGCGTGGTCCGCCTCGTGCGGACAGCCGACCCGCCGGTGCCACTGCGTCAGTGGCAATGTCGGGGATGGTCGTAGCGAGTTCGTTCACCGGCTGATGGACGGGGGTTCGATTCCCCCCAGCTCCACCGCGCTCGCAAACGACGATCTACCAGGGCTTTTACACCAAGTGGTAGGGCGGCTGAAACCCGCGGGGAGTGCCGGCAGGCCGCTGACCAGGGGTTATGCGGGGAAGGATGGACGGGGGTGTCCATCCCCAAGCACTGAGGCGGTGCTCACATCACACCAGCTCAGCGAAGGTGGCGGCAAGACCCAGAGATGCGAGGGCGGGAAAAGGGCGGATGCCGACAAGGATCGTGATTACCAAGCACTGCAGTGGGGTCCGCTCCCGAGTGGCCATCGGTCGGCGGACCCCGGGTTACGGTGCTCGCGTTATGTGCGCCGTCGCCGGAACCTTGAGTGCGCGGGTTTGGCGGAACCAGGATGAGTCGGAGGCCGTCGCTCTGCCGCGATCTACGAGCACTTCACCGTCCAAGAAAGGGCCGTAGTATCAGAGAGTGAACGCCAGGGGACCTCAGCGATGACGCGGACACGGAGCGAGTACCGGCTGTCGCCAGTCACGGTGGAACCACCGTCGGCCGAACGGGTGACTCGCCGAGTGCTCGGTACCGACCGGGATGTGCTGGCCGCGCTGATGCTCGACGCGTACCGGGGCACGATCGACGACGAGGGTGAGGACTTCGACGACGCACTTGCCGCTGTCGACCAGTACGTCGCCCTCTTACAGCACGAGCACTCCTTCGTCGTGACCGAGGACGATCGGGTGGTTGCCATGGCGTTCGTCACCGTCTTTGACGGCGTGCACTACGTCGATCCCATCGTCGTTGCGGCCGACCGCAAGCGGACGGGTCTGGGCCGAGATGCTCTGCGCATGCTGTTCGGCTCGTTGGTGAGCGCAGGAGTCACCGAGGTCGGTGCGACGATCACCGATGGCAACACCGCGTCCGAGGGCCTGTTCCTCGGACTCGGCTTCGCCAGGCGAGGGCCATGGGGCTGACCGATCCGTTGTGTCGAGCATTATCGGTCGGTCGACAAACCAGAACCCCACCATCCCTGGCCCGCCGAAACCGAGCATCGTGCCGGGCTCGAAGCCTTCGCCTAGGGCCTGCCGGATTCTCGCCCGTGTGTTCGCAGCCCAATACACCCTCGACAACCTGAAGAAGAGCGGTCGCCTCGGAGCCGACAAGGCACCTCCTAGGACGGCACCGTCGTTCAACCAGGTCATGGACGGCACCGCGGCGTCGGGTCGGCGGCCGGAAGCAGGCGCCCGTTCCAAGGCGCTCGCCCACCTCGTGGAACGCTTCAAGGGTTACGGCGACAGGCGTCGACAACCTCGTCGTCCTGCAAGCCGACTGCAGCGGAATCGACGCGATCATCGACATTCTCAGACTGCATTGCGACGGTGACTTCCTCGTCGGCGACATCGGCCCGGTCTTTTGGATCGGTGGCGGCCGCGACTATATCGGCGCTGCTTCGCACGAAACCACCTGAACAATCGGGCGAATCGCGTCACCTGCCGGGACGGCGGCATCGCTGCGAGAACTGTTGGCGCAGTACTCGAGTCACAGTCGTCGCCCGACCGGTGGGTGCCGCTCCCGAACAAGGCCGACCGGTCATTCGAAGGACAGCCAAGCGTCAGCCGGTTCTCCAGTCAGACCTGGTCGGGAACGACGCCGAACCTACGCAAACAGCTCAACGGTGATCGAGCCCCACGCAGGTCCAGTGCACCCACCAACATCCTCCCTGCCGGTGATGCGCTCTCGTGGGTCG
>JAHEKY010000189.1 GCA_024644465.1 Ilumatobacteraceae bacterium
TCGATCAAGGTGATGACCGTGTCGGGGGTCGCCTCGATCACCTCGATCAAGTCCGCGTTGACAACCATCTCCGAATCGTTCAACCGAGTTGTACGAATCACGCCAGAACTCCCGACTCAGCCGAAACCGCCGAACCACCTATCGGACACGCCTGCGCCACCATGAGCATCACTCGCTCGGCCGGGGCCCGTCGGGGAACCACCGCCCCGCTCATGCGTTCTCGAGCTCCACCGTGATCACTCCGAGCGGTTCGACCGGTACCCCGCTCGTCAGCTCGGCGAACGAGAGCACGCGCAGGCGGGGGCGACCCGCCCGCAACAGGCGCTTGATGACCGGACGGAGACTGGCACTGCACACGATCGCGGGCTCGTGGCCGAGCCGCTCGGCCGCCAGTATCTGCTCGTCGGCCGAGGTGAGGAATCCCTCGGTCACCACCGGGTCGAGGGCCAGGAAGGCCCCGCCCTCGCCGGTGCGTACCGCTTCGATGAGGCGTTGCTCGAGCACCGGATCGATCGTGATCGGGCGAATGGCGCCGTCGACGGTCACCTGTGCGCTCAGGACGGGGCCGAGCGCGCCCCGGGCCGCTTCGAGCAGCTCGTCGATTTCGCGCGACGACCGCGCCCGGGCGGTCACGGCCTCGAGGATTCGGGTCAGGTCGCGGATGGGGACCTGCTCGCGGAGCAGTCCGCGGAGGACCTCGTGGAGTTCGGCGAGACCGAGGACCTCACCACCGACCTCGTTGGCGACCGCCGGGTTCGTCGCCGCCACGACCTCGACGAGTTCCTGTACGGCCTGGCGGCTCAGCAGCTCGTCGGCCCGGGACGTGACGAGCTCGGAGAGATGGGTGACCAGCACCGACGCCCGATCGATGACGGTGCGGCCCTGGCGCTGTTCGACCTCGGCCACATCGGAGGAAACCCATGCCGCCGGCAGCCCGAACACCGGATCGACGGTGACGTCACCGTGGAGGCCGACGGAGTCGCCGGGCATGAGCACCAGCGAGCGACCGGGCGGCAGCTCGCCTCGCCCGGCCTCGACCCCGTTGACCTTGATGACGTAGGTCGAGCGCTCGAGCGTGGTGTCATCCCGCGTGCGTACGAGCGGGATGACCAGGCCGAACTCCATGGCAATCTTCTTGCGGAGTGACGAGACGCGGCTGAGCAGCGTGCCGCCGCGTTCGGGGTCGACCAGATCGAACAGATCGGGGGCGAGCACGATCTCGAGCGGTTCGACCTGGAGGTCGATGGTGAGATCGTCGTCGTCGGATCGTTCGGGTGTCAGATCTCGGGTGGGCCCGTCCTCGCCCGACTCGTCCGCTTCCTCTGCCCGCAGCGCCGCCACCGCCATGGCGATGGCCATGACGAGGAACGGCAGCCTCGGCAGGCCCGGCATGAGACCGACGAGGGTCATCGCCGCTGCCGCCACCCCGAGAACCCGCCGGTCCTGCAACAGCTGATGCCAGAGGTCACCCCCGAGCCCGCCACCCCGCTCGGTGACGGCGCGGGTGACGATGATGCCCGAGGCGACGGAGATCAGGAGCGCCGGAATCTGCGAGACGAGGCCGTCGCCCACACTGAGAAGGGCGAAGCGCGAGATCGAACCGCTGACGGTCAGTCCCTGCTGCACGACGCCGACGGTGATACCGCCGATCAGGTTGATGATGACGATGACGACCGAGGCGATGGCGTCGCCCTTTACGAACTTCGAGGCACCGTCCATCGAACCGTAGAAGTCGGCTTCGGCCGCCACGACCTTGCGCCGGCGGGTCGCCTCGGATTCGGTGATCGCGCCCGAATTCAGTTCGGCGTCGATGGCCATCTGCTTTCCGGGCATGGCGTCGAGGGTGAACCGGGCCGAGACCTCGGCCACTCGGCCGGCGCCGGCGGTGACGACCGCGAACTGGATGACGACCAGGATCAGGAAGATCACGAGGCCGATCACGATGTTGTTTCCGACGACGAAGCCACCGAAGGTCTCGATCACCGATCCGCCGACACCCTCGGACAGGATCAGTCGCGTCGTCGAGATGTTGAGGGCGAGTCGGAACAGTGTCGTCACGAGGAGCAGCGCCGGAAAGACGGAGAACTGGAGCGGCTCGTCGACCAGCATCGACGTGAGCATCACGATCAGGGCCGTACCGAGGTTGAACGCGATCAGAACGTCGATGAGCGTGGCCGGCAGCGGCATCACCATGACGACGACGACGCTGACGATGAGGAACGGGATCCCGAGTTGCGACATCCGGTTCTGCGGAACGATGGCTGCGGTCACGTGACGGCTCCGGTGGTCCTACTGACCGAGTAGATGGATGCGAGAAGTTGGGCCACCACCCGGTAGAGCGCGACCGGAATGGGTTGGCCGACTTCGGCCGAGGAGAAGAGGGTCCGGGCGACGAGCTTGTTCTCGCGGATCGGCACGCCGTTGCGGCGCGCCTCGGCCCGGATGCGCAGAGCCATCTCGTCGGCTCCCTTGGCGAGGACGACGGGAGCGTCGTCGGCCGGTTCGTACCGGAGCGCGACGGAGAAGTGCGTCGGGTTCGTCACGACGACGGTCGCATCGGCGACGGCGGCGATCATGCGCATGCGCGACATTCGTTGCTGGGCCTGGCGGATCTGGCTCCGGATGAGGGGATCGCCCTCCATCTGCTTCGTCTCGTCCTTGACCTCCTGGCGGCTCATGCGGAGATTGCGCTCGAAGTTCCTCTTGGAGATGACCGAGTCACCGAAGCCGATGACCACCCCGAGGATGGCGACACCGATCCCGAGGGTCTGGAGAACGCCGCGCCACTGCTCGAAGGCCACCATG
>JAHEKY010000100.1 GCA_024644465.1 Ilumatobacteraceae bacterium
CCTCGCCACCCATCACGACGCGGTGGTCGAAGGTGAGCGACATCGGCAGGACGCGGCGGATCACCACCTCGCCGTCACGGGCGACGGCGGCATCACGTGCTCGGCCCGCACCGACGATCGCGACTTGGGGCGGCACGACGACGAGGGCCGCATGCCGCCCGCCGATCGGCCCGAAGTTCGACAGCGAGATCGTGGCGCCGCGCAGGTGTTCTGGTGCGACCGTCCGGGCCTCGATGTCGGCGCGCATCGCGTCGACGCCGCTGCGCAGGTCTTCTGCGGTCCGGTTCGCGACGTCGCGGACGACGGGCACGAACAACCCGTCGTCGGTGTCGACCGCAATGCCGACGTCGACGTGTCGATGCAGCCGGCGGCCGCGATCGCGCCCGAGGTACGCCGCGTTCAGCGCCGGCTCTGTCGCGCAGGCGAACGCGACGGCCCGCAGCAGGCGCAACATCGGGTCGGTGCCCTCGGGCCAGTCTCCGATGTCGGCCTCGCCGGTCACCGTCGCCGGCACGACCGCCGCATGGGCGCGGCACATGTTCGCGTCCATCGCCCGTCGAACCCCGCGCAGCGGTTCGATCGGATCGGCGCCGGCGGCGTCGTCGGGCGACGACGTCGCGGACGCCTCGACGTCGGACCGGGTGATCGTGCCCTCCGGCCCTGTCGGCGTGACGTCGGCGAGGTCGACGCCGTGCGCCGCCGCAAGCGCGCGTACTGCGGGCGTGGCCCGGGCGCGCAGCGCGGCGGCGCCGATCGGCGCGGCCGCCGGCTCGGCGAGCTCGGCGCGAGGCAGGTCCCCGACGATCGCTCCGACATCGACCACGCCGCCGTCGGCGTACCCGACCAACGCCGCGCCGACCTGCACGATGTCGCCCGGCGCACCGTGAAGCGCGTCGATGTGGCCCGATCGGGGCGACGGGATCTCGACGACGGCCTTGTCCGTCTCGACACTGACCAGCGGCTGGTCGGCCACCACGTGATCGCCGACGTTGACGTGCCACGCGACGATCTCGGCCTCGGTGAGCCCCTCGCCGACGTCCGGGAGACGGAACGTCGTCACGCGTACTCCAGCACGCGGTGGGCCGCATCGACGACCCGCTCGGTGGTCGGGAAGTAGTGGTGCTCGAGCCGGTACAGCGGCGGCACCGCGTCGTAGCCGGTCACGCGCGTGACCGGTGCGAGCAGGCTCGTCAGCCCGTCGTCGGCGAGCGAGGCCGCGATCTCGGCGCCGACGCCGCCCGACCGCGGTGCCTCGTGCACGATGACGCACCGCCCGGTTCGGCGCACCGACTCGAGGATCGTCGTCATGTCGAGCGGCTTGATCGTCGCCACGTCGATCACCTCTGCGCTGATCCCGTCGCCGGCCAGGTGGTCGGCCGCGGCGAGCGCCTCCACCGTGCACGCACCCCAGGTGACCATCGTCAGGTCCGCCCCGCTCCGCAGTGTGAAGCACCGGTCGAGCGGGAGGGCGACCCCGTCGTCGACGACCTCTTCGTGGGCCGCCCGGTAGAGCCGCTTCGGTTCGAGGAACACCACGGGGTCGGGGTCGCGGATCGCGGCGAGCAGCAGCCCGTACGCCTTCGCCGGCGACGACGGGATGACCACCCTGAGGCCCGGGATGTGGGCGATCGCGGCCTCGAAGCTCTCCGAATGGTGTTCGGGCGCGTGTACCCCGCCGCCGTACGGCGCCCGGATGACGAGCGGACAGGTCAGCCGGCCCCGGGTACGCGTCCGCATCCGGCTGGCGTGGCAGGCGAGTTGTTCGAGGGCCGGGTAGAGGAACCCCATGAACTGGTACTCGACGACCGGCCGGAACCCTTCGGTCGAGAGCCCGACGGCGAGCCCGACGAACATCGACTCCGAGATCGGCATGTCGAGCACCCGGTCGGTGCCATGTGCGGCCGCGAGGCCGTCGGTCGCCCGGAACACGCCGCCGAGCGCGCCGACGTCTTCGCCCAACACGACCACGTTGTCGTCGTCGTTCATCGCCCGCGCCAACGCGGTGCGCACCGCTTCGACGAGCGTCAACTGCTCACCCATCGGTCTCGCCCCGCTGGATCAACTCGGCCCGCTGGGCGGCATAGGCCACCGGCAGGACGGCGTACAGGCTGTCGAAGATCGCAGCCGCGCTCTCGGGTCGGCGGGCCTCGTATTCCTCGACCGCCGCTTCGATCACCGCTGCACACTCCGCGAGGAGTTGTTCTTCGCGGTCGCGGCCCCACACCCCGGCGTGGACCAATCGGCCGCGCAGGCGCGCCACCGGGTCATTCCTCCACTGTGCGCTCACTTCGTCGTCGGGGCGATATCGGCTGGCGTCGTCCGCCGTGGTGTGGTCGGCGAGACGGTAGGTGAGCGCTTCGACGAGCATCGGTCCGCCACCGCGACGAGCGCGCTCGATCGCGTCGCCGACCACCGAGCGGACGGCGAGGACGTCGTTGCCGTCGACCTGGACACCGTCGAACCCGCAGGCGGTCGCCTTCTGTGCGAGCGTCGCGGCCGCTGACTGCCGGGCGCGCGGCACCGAGATCGCCCACTGGTTGTTGTTCACGACGAACACGACCGGCAGCCGCCGGATGCCGGCGTAGTTCATCGATTCGTACACATCTCCACGTGACGTGGCACCGTCGCCGAACACGCAGACGGCCACCCGCGGCTCGCCGCGTAGCTGCATCGCCAGCGCCGCCCCGACCGCGTGCGCGACGTGGGTGCCGATCGGGATGCCGATCGGGAAGTCTCGCCGTTGGGCCGCGAAGTCGCTGCCGCGCTCGTCACCGCCCCAGAAGCTGAACAGCTCCGCCGGCTCGACGCCGCGCATGAACTGGGCGCCCTGCTCGCGGAACGACGGGACGAGCAGATCGTCGGCACCCATCGCCGAGCCGATTCCGACAGCGACGGCCTCCTGCCCGAGCGACGATGCGAACGTGCCGGAGCGGCCCGTCCGCTGCAGCGCGACCGCCTTGGCGTCGAACGTGCGCGTCAGCACCATCGCCCGGTACATCCGGACGAGTTCGTCCGCCCCGAGTGCGGACGGGCGCGATTCGGAGGCGTGGGACGGTGCGTCCACACGCGCTCCGTCGACTGCGACTGAACCGACGTCCTCGTGCATGTCTGTCTCGTGTCGTTCGGCGACTTCACCTCCACTGTGCGCGCCCACGAACTGGCGCCGGAAGGGGCCTTCGACCCGTCGGCGGAATTGCCAACCGGGGCGTACCTGGTGCGACGCGGACCGTGTCGACGCCGTGCGCCGGCGACACCGCGGCGCTCGCCGACCGTGCGGCTCAGCCCGCCGCCGAGAGCACCGACGCGATCAGGGCGCGGGCCGCGTCCTGCAGCTCGCGGAGGTGGGCGGGGCCACGGAAGCTCTCCGCATAGATCTTGTAGACGTCCTCGGTGCCGGACGGCCGCGCTGCGAACCAGGCCGACTCGGTCGTGACCTTGAGCCCGCCGATCGACGCCCCGTTGCCGGGCGCCTCGGTCAGCACCGCGGTGATCGGCTCGCCGGCCAGTTCGCCGGGCGGGACCTGATCCGGCGACATCGAACCGAGCACCGCCTTTTCCTCACGGGTCGCCGGTGCGTCGATCCGCTCGTAGGTCGGGTCGCCGTGCTCGGCGGTGAGCGCCCCGTATCGCTCGCTCGGGCTCGACCCGGTCACGGCGAGGATCTCGGACGCGAGCAGCGCCAGCAGGATGCCGTCCTTGTCGGTGGACCAGACCGTGCCGTCGTGGCGGAGGAACGAGGCGCCGGCCGATTCCTCCCCGCCGAAGCCGACCGACCCGTCGAGCAGCCCCGGGACGAACCACTTGAAACCGACGGGCACCTCGACCAGCGTGCGGCCGAGGCCCGCCGCCACACGGTCGATCATCGACGACGAGACGAGCGTCTTGCCGATCGCCGCCGTCGACGGCCAGTCGGTGCGATGGGCGAACAGGTAGTCGATCGCCACGGCGAGGAAGTGGTTGGGGTTCATCAGGCCGCCGTCCGGGGTGACGATGCCGTGCCGGTCGGCGTCCGCGTCGTTGCCGGTGGCGATCTGGTACCGGTCGCGGACGTCGATCAGCGACGCCATCGCGTGCGGCGAGGAGCAGTCCATCCGGATCGCCCCGTCCCAGTCCAGTGTCATGAATCGCCACGTGGGGTCCGCGAGCGGGTTGACCACCGTGAGGTCGAGGTCGTGCGTCTCGCCGATGCGCCCCCAGTAGTCGACACTGGCACCGCCGAGCGGGTCGGCACCGATCTGCACGCCGGCGTCGCGGATGGCGTCGAGGTCGAGCACCGACGGCAGGTCCTCGACGTAGTTGCCGCAGTAGTCGTAGCGGTCGGTGGTGTCGGCGGCGAGGGCACGCGCGAGCGACACGCGCCGGACCTCACGATTCCCCGCGGCGAGGAGTTCGTTCGCCCGGGACGCGATCCAGCCGGTCGCGTCGGTGTCGGCCGGCCCGCCGTGGGGCGGGTTGTACTTGAACCCGCCATCCTTCGGAGGGTTGTGCGACGGCGTGACGACGATCCCGTCGGCCAGGCCCCCACCCGCCGTACGACCCCCGTTGTGGCGCAGGATCGCGTGGGAGATCGCCGGGGTCGGCGTGTACCCGTCGTCGGCGTCGATCAGCACGGCGACGTCATTGGCGGCGAGCACCTCGAGCGCGGTCGCCCATGCCGGTTCGGAGAGGGCGTGCGTGTCCCGCCCGAGGTACAGCGGGCCGTCGATGGACTGCATCGCCCGGTACTCGCAGATCGCATGCGTGGTCGCCACGATGTGGGCCTCGTTGAACGAACCGGTGAGGCTCGACCCGCGGTGCCCCGACGTACCGAACGCAACCCGCTGCGCGATGTCGTCGGCGTCGGGCTCGACCGTGTAGTAGGCCGACACGAGGTGGGCGATGTCGACGAGATCGGTTGGGTCTGCGAGCAGGCCGGCGCGTTCGTGGGTCATGGGCCCAGTATGTCTCGCGCCGGCGCGACGCCAGGGAGGACCGGATTGCGGCGGCCGTCGCGACGGGTGACGCCCTCCCGACCGCCTGTTGGATTCGGCCCGACACGGCGAACATGACGTTGGGCTCTGGCAGGTCTACGCGTGGTCGGGGCACGATCGAGTCGTGACGAGTCACCTCCTCATTGCTGAGCAGGTGCGCAAGATCTACCGGACGGCGGCTGGCGAGGTCGAGGCACTGCGCGATCTCGACCTGACGGTCGACGAGGGTGAGTTCGTGGCCGTGATGGGGCCGTCCGGATGCGGCAAGACCACGCTGCTCAACTGCCTGTCGGGGCTCGATGACATCGACGGCGGCCGGGTCACGCTCGACGGCACATGCCTCCACGAGATGCCCGACAGCGAACGGACACGCAACCGCGCCGCGACCATGGGGTTCGTGTTCCAGGCGTTCAACCTGATCCCTGTCTTCACCGCTGCGGAGAACGTCGAGCTGCCCCTGCTGCTGGCCGGTGCCGACGATCGCCATGCTCGCACGCGTGCGGTCGAGACACTGGAACGGGTCGGGCTGGGCCATCGGATCAACCATCGCCCGCCCGAACTGTCCGGCGGAGAGCAGCAGCGGGTCACGATCGCCCGTGCGCTGGCCGGGCGACCCCGGCTCGTGTGGGCCGACGAGCCGACCGGGGCGTTGGACTCCGAGAGCGCCGCCGAGGTGATGGATCTGCTGTGCGAGCTGCATGCGACGGGGATGACCCTGATGTTGGTCACGCACGACGCCGTCGTCGGTGATCGTGCCGATCGCATGGTGCGGATGCGCGACGGCGTCATCGTTGCCGACGAGAAGATCCTGGTGGCCGCCGGAGGTCGGTGATGATCTGGCTGGCAGTGCTGCTGTCCATGCCGTTCGTGTGGATCTTCACTCGCCACGACACGCTGCGGCGACTGGCAGGCCGCAACATCCGACGCCGGCCGGTCGAGGCGGTGCTGGTGGTACTCGGGTCGCTGCTCGGCACGGCGATCATCACCGGCTCGCTCGTCGTCGGTGACACGATCGACCGGTCGATTCGCGCCTCCGCATACGACCAACTCGGCCCGATCGACGAGACCGTCTCGGCGAGCGGCCTCGAGGCAGGGGCGGAGTTGATCGGTCGCTTCGACGGGTTCTCCTCCCCCGACGTCGACGGCGTGCTGCCGTTCCTCGTCACCAGTGCATCGGTCGTCAACACCGGTGCGGACGGTGGCACGCAGCCGCGCGCCCAACTCCTGGAGGTCGACTTCGCGGCGGCCAGGGCGTTCGGGCCGGACGAGGAGATCACCGGGATCCAGGGTGACTCCCCCGAGCCGGGATTCGCCGCCATCACCGTCGACCTGGCGAACAAGCTGAACCTCGCCGTCGGCGACGACTTCCTCGGCTTCGCCTTCGGGCAGCAACTGTCATTGAGCGTCGACCGGGTGCTCCCCCGGACCGGCGTCGCCGGGTTCTGGGGCGTCGACGGCCGCCAGCAGTCGTACAACGTGCTGGTCGCACCCGGGACGATCGAGGCGATGATTCGCGACACACCGGCCGCCGACGCCGGGTCGTTCGTGCCGCCCGCGGTGATCGTCGCGATCTCCAACGTCGGCGGGGTGGAGTCGGGCGTCGGGCTCTCCGACGCGGTCGTCGCGACCGTCGACGAGCTGGTGAACCCACTCGGCCTGCGGGCGGCACCGACGAAGCAGTCGTTGCTCGAGATCGCGAACGCCAACGGTGAAGGGCTGAGCCAGCTGTACTTCACGGTCGGGATGTTCGCCGTGGCCGCCGGCGTGATGCTGCTCGTGAACATCTTCGTCATGCTCGCCGACGAACGCCGTTCCGAACTGGGAATGTTGCGCGCGATCGGGATGCGGCGCCGTCCGCTCGTCGGCGCCTTCGCGTTGGAGGGGTGGATGTACGCCGTGGTCTCCAGCGCGGCAGGCGCAATCGTCGGTGTCGGTGTCGGTCGCGTGATCGCGTGGCGCGCCGACTCGATCCTGAACAGCGGGCAGGAGACCGCGGGGCTGGACATGATGTTCACGTACACCGCCGCAACCGTGTGGACCGGCTTTGCGCTGGGGTTCCTCATCTCGCTCATCACCCTCGTCGTCACGAGTGTGCGGATCGCGAGGTTCAACGTGATCCGCGCGATCCGCGACATCCACGAACCACCGCGCGCTCGTCCGCGACGGCGCGTTGCGTTGATGGGCAGCATCACCGCGGTCGCGGGCGTGCTGTTCGCCGTCGCCGGGTTCATCGCGCCCGACGGGTACGGCATCATGCTCGGCCCGTCGCTCGTCGCAGCGGGGCTCGCCCCGTGGTTCGCGCGTCACTGGCCGGCCACCCGGGTCAACACGGTGGCGGCGACGATCATCCTCGCCTGGGCGGTCGTCGCAATCCCGGTGATGGGCGCGCTGGACGTTGCGATCGTCATCCCCATCTTCCTCGCCCAAGGCCTGACGATGACCGCTGCCGCGATCACGATCGTCGTCGTGCACCAGGACAAGGTCGGCCGCGCCGTCGCACGGCTCTCCGGGCGGGGACTGCCCGTGCGGCTCGGCCTGGCCTATCCGCTCGCGCGGCGGTTCCGCACGGGCATGACGCTCGGCATGTTCTCGATCGTGCTGCTCACACTGGTGTACATGAGTGTGCTGTCGTTCATGTCCCGCGGCCAGAGCGACTCGTTCTCCAGCAACCTCGGCGGCGGCTTCGACATCGTGGCCACGTCCAACCCGAGCAATCCGCTGAGCGAGGAGCAACTCGCCGAGGTTCCCGGCGTCGATGCCGTGGCGCCGTTGTCCTATGTGTTCGCGGACTTCGTGCGCGGCGACGACGACGCGGCGCTGTGGCCGGTGACCGGGTTCGGCGCCGAGCTGCTCGCCGGGCCGCCGACCCTCGTCGACACCGGCACCTACGCCACCAACGAGGCCGCGTGGGCCGCGGTGCATCAGGATCCGACGCTGGTCATCGTCGACAGCAACTTCCTGATCACGCCCGGCGCACCCGGCAGCCGGGCGCCGGCCATCGGCGATGCTGTGACGATGATCGATCCCCAGTCTGGGCTGACTCGCGAGTTGACGGTGGCGGCACGTGCCGAGCAGGACCTCATCGGCAACGGCGCCTTCGTCAGCAGCCTCGCGCTCCAGGACCTGTTCGCCGACCGGGCGACGCCGTCGCGGTTCTTCGTGTCGTCTGGCGACCCGGATGCTGCCGTGAGCGCGATCCGCTCGACGTACGTCGCCAACGGCGCAGATGCCACGACCGTGACGGAGTTCGTCGAGACACTGCTCGCGCAGAACAGCAGCTTCTTCACGCTGATGCAGCAGTTCGTCGGGGCCGGCCTCGTCGTCGGTGTCGCCGGGATCGGCGTGATCATGATTCGCGCCGTTCGCGAGCGGCGTCGCGAGGTCGGCGTGCTCCGCTCGCTCGGCTTCACGTCGGCCGGCGTCGCACGGGTGATGGTGTTCGAGGCGGCGTTCATCGCCATCGAAGGGATTCTGATCGGCGTCGCGATCGCGCTGATTGCGTCGTACGGGTTCACCGCGACCGGCGCCGACTGGGCCGAGGGGATGACCTGGGGTGTCCCCGTGCCCGAGGTGCTCCTGATCGTCGCGATCGCCATTGGCGCCACGCTGATCACCGCGCTCTGGCCGGCACACCGCGCCGCCGAGATCCAGCCCGCCGCGGCCCTGCGTATCGCCGACTGACCGGTTGCGAGATGCAGAGGCCGTGCGGCCGACGTCAGCCGCAGGAGCGGGAGGGTATTGTCGGTTGACGGGAAGATCTGTCGAATCGACGATGGCCCAGCCTGCGACGTCACGCTGTTCGAGTTCGTCAGATTGTCTCGTGGCGCGAGCGGGAGGTTCATGCCTCTTGTCGATGAGGCGTCGTCCAGCCGACGCCGGACGGGAACGAGAAGATGCAGAGGACTGCCCTGACAACAGTCTCGATTCTTGCTGTCGCGTTGGCGGCGTGCGGCAGCGACGGGACGTCCGGATCCGAGCCGGTGTCGTCGGCTGCGCCAGTGCCGGCCTCAACGACACCGCCCCCGACGTCGGCTGCACCAGCCGCGTCGGCAGGCCCGACAACAAGCGCTGCCTCTGGCGTCGTCGTCGTCAATGACATCGAGTACTACGAGTCCGAGGCCGGCGACGTCGCACATCTCGACGTGTACCACCCGGCCGGCGGTCTGGATCTGCCCCTCGTCGTCTTGTTCCACCCCAACCCAGTGTTTGGGGGCACCAAGGCCGACGAGATGGACCTCGCGACGAGGATCGCCGAACGCGGTGCGGTCGTCGTGACCCCGACGTACGGGAGCAACCTTCGACTGACCGAGATGGACGTGATCGCACGCGAGATACTGCGATGGTTCCGGGATCAGGGTCCATGCGCCGTGTGGCAAGCGATCGAGATGGCTCCGTCGTTCGGAGCCGACCCGGGCAATCTCACCGTCGTCGGCGATGTCACCGGCATGGGGCCGGCGCAGATGGCAACGTTCTCGCCGCCTTCGGAGGTCGCTGGTTGTTTCGCAGCGCCTGTCGAGGCTCCTGTCGAGAAAGCGATCCTGTTCGAGACGGACTGGCTCTACGTGCCAGACATCTGGGACGAGGTCCTCACCGAAGACCCCTCATGGTTCCCGGCTATGACCCATTGGGACGACATCTCCGATCCCAAGGCAACCAGCATCTACATGCTCGCCGGGGCGAACCGTGCGTCGAACACCGTGCGATCGCTGAACGGCCAGTCGTACTCCGAGTCCGATTGGATCTCCCTGCGAGACCCAGACGCACGACTCGCCGAGATCTGGGCCACTTCCGGAGCACTCGACGACGGCGAGATCACCTTCACCGAAGTGTCACAACTCGCCACCGGGGTCCTCGTCGATGCCGGGTGGGACGCGGAATTCATGCTCGTTCCCGGCGTCGGCCACTCACTGAGCACAATCGAGTCCAGGGCGCTGATCGTCGACCTGATCTTCGATGGCACGTCGGGCGAAGCAGAGTCGACGTAGCCGACGTTGTTGTCGCGCCGGTATCGATCCGGCGTCCGATCCATCGCGGGAGCCGACTGTCCCGGACGACGATGGTCGCGTCAGGGTGCTGTTCGAAGCGAGGCATAGTCGAACTGCGTCCGCTCCTCGAGGATTTCGTCGACGTCTCGAAAAGTAACCGTGGCTCCGATGACGAACTCTGGGAGGAGCGGGTGCTCGACGTTGAGGACCGACTCGGACGTGATCGGAGCTTCAAGAAGGGAGTAATACGCGTTCAAGGGGTCGTCGTCGTCGAGCGTGCTGAGGACGACCTCATCGGCAAATCCGAGCGGGTAGAGGGCAACGAAGAATGTGCCTGCTCCGGAGACGTTCACCCAGGAGCCCATCGGATTGGCGAACTCGGTGATGGAGCCGTCCTCGCCTGCTGAGACGAACACATTGCGAACCTCACCGTCGACAAACGATGTCTCGGCCCCCTCCTCGAAACCCTCGAGGAACACCGGGATTCGAGGACCGGCCGACATCGAGTTCTCGCCATCGCCAGGAAGATTGCTGGCCGTGATCGCGCAGAAGTTCTTGCAGTCGGCGGGATCCTTGTCGAGCCTGAAGGCGACGGCGAGGAGCTGGCCGATGTTCTCGAAGTACGGCTCATCGAGTGCGTTGACGATGCGCCACGTCGGGGACTCCGGCGCCAGCAGACCGACGTCGCCGACGGAGCCCTCGATGGGGATCGCCACGCCGTCCAGAACTCTCAGCCCGCCGGTGGTGTCGTCCGGCACGACACCGCCCTCGAAGACCGGCGCCGGGGAGCTGAGCTGGCCAGCCTCGACCCCGTCGGTCATCATCCATGCAACCATGTTCTCCACGAACGTCGGACGCACTTTCTCCAAGGGCGGGTCGGGTTCATTCGATCGAGGTTCGTCCGGATTCTCAGGCGTCGCCGGCAACGACGACGTCGAACCCGCAGTCGACGATGATGCGGCCGGATCGGCCGCATCCGCCGGCGGCGCCGCCGGCTCGCTCGGCGCTTCGGTCGTGATCGGTGCATCGGTCGCAACGGGTGGCTCGCCTCCCTCCCCCGTCGGGGACGACCCGGACTCGTCTCCATTTCCGCAGGTGCCGGCAGACGTGACGAGCGCGATCAGCGC
>JAHEKY010000101.1 GCA_024644465.1 Ilumatobacteraceae bacterium
GAGGAGGTCCCGCGGGTAGCCCAGCGCGGCCACGATCTCGATCGGCGGCAGCGATTCGATCGGCGCAGTCGTCGGTGGCGAGGTCTCGAGACGAGTCGTCGTGTCCGGCGCCGGCGCGGTGTCCGGCGCGGTGTCCGTCGCGGTGGCGGCGGGCGGCGCGGCCGCGTCATCGGGGCCCGGACTCGGCGACGACGTCCCGCACGCCGCGAGCGCGAGCACAGCGACGGCGGCGACGCGGCGAATCCGGGCGCGACCGGTGCTCATCACCGTCATCTCATCCACAGTACGACCGACAACGACGGCTCCGCATCCGCCCGACGTTCGTGCCGGCCATTGGTTCCGTGCCCCGGCGCCGGTCGCCGATCGTCGCGGTACTAGCGTCGCCGCATGGCCATGTCAGTCACCGCGTCCGGGCAAGCCTGCGGCGCGACGGTCACCGGCGTCGACCTGACCGCTCCGCTCGACGCCGCGACGGTGGCGGCGATCCGGGCCGCCTGGCTGGAGCACCTCGTGCTCGCGTTCCCCGACCAGGACATGACCGACGACGATCTCGAGCGCTTCACGCTCTGCTTCGGTGGTTTCGGCGACGACCCGTTCATCGCGCCGATCGACGGCCGCGACCACGTGATCGCGGTCGAGCGCCGCGCCGACGAGACCGCCCCGCTGTTCGCGGAGAACTGGCACAGCGACTGGAGCTTTCAGCAGCACCCGCCCGCGGGCACGTGTCTGTTCGGCGTCACGATTCCGCCGACCGGCGGCGACACGCTCTACGCGAACCAACACGCCGCGCTCGAGGCGATGCCGGCCGGGCTTCGCCGGCGTCTCGACGGAAGGCTCGCGGTCCACTCCGCCCGCGGTGGGTACGCGCCGAGTGGCACGTACGGAGAAGCCGACCAGGCCACCGATCGCAGCATGGCGATCCGCCCGTCGGAGGCGGCACTGGCGACGCAACTCCATCCGATCGTCCGGGCGCACCCCGAGACGGGTCGCCTCGGCCTGTTCAGCTGCATCGGGTACATCATCGGCATCGACGACATGGCGGACGACGAGGCTCGCGACCTGCTGATGGAGATGTACCGCTGGCAGACCCGCGACGAGTTCGTGTACCGGCACGTGTGGCAGCCGCAGATGCTCGTGATGTGGGACAACCGTGCGGTGCTCCACCGGGCGACCGGCGGCTACGACGGCCACGACCGCCTCTTGCACCGTACGACGATCGCCGCGAGTCGCTAGCGGGTCAGCGCTTCCGCGGCGGTCGCGATGTGCCGGGTGTCCGTGCCGCAGCACCCTCCGAAGATCGTCACGTGCGGGTGCGTCGCGCGGAGGCGTTGGTAGCGGCGCGCCAGGTCGACGGGGTCGCCGGCGTCGAGTTCCTCCGCCTCGTCGAGTTCAGCGTGGCTCATCGTCGATGCATTCGCTCGGATTCCCTTGATCCGGTTCATCCATTTCGACGGCTCGAGCGCGCCGTCGAAATGGGTCGGATGGGCGCAGTTGATCATGTAGTACGCGGGGGAGTGACCGGTCGCCGCGTCGACGGCGCGCACCGCGTCGCTGAGCAGCTCGCCCGATGGCAGCCGACCGTCGACTTCGACGGTGAACGAGATCACGCACGCGATGTCGGCGTCGACGGCGGCACGGGCGATCCCGATCGCTTCTGCGCTGTTCGTCATCGTGATCGCGGTCACCAGTGGGGAACCGCCGTCGCGAAGCGCTTCGATCTGCGGGCGGTGGTACGCCTGGGCGCCGCTCTCGGTCATCGCGGTGTCGGCGACGTACCCGTCCCCCCGAGGGCCGATGCAGCCGCTGACGACGAGATCGGTCCCCGCGGCGCGGGATGCGACCGTTTCCACCGATCGGCGGTTGAGGTCGGCGAGATGTTCGGTCGACACGCCGAGCAGGTCGCCCCAGTCGGCGCTCGCCCGCCACGTCGGCGTCTCGATGATCAGCGGCACGTCGTACCGTCGGGCGATGTCGACGTAGCTGTCGACGTATCGCCCGAGCGTCTCGTTGCCTTCGTCGGAGTCGAGCAGCGGGAACGCTGCGAAGTAGGGCAGATCGAGACCGTCGTGGAAGATCAGCGTCGTTTCGAGGCCCCCGTCGGTGAGCGTGACCGGCGCCGTCAACTGCGGCAAGTTCGACATGTTCATCACCTCGAACCCACGATGCGCCGACCTGCGTTTGAGGTCAACCCCCGCAGGGCCGTTCCGACGCCGCGTCAGTCGAGGAATTCGGGTTCGCGGGCGACGAGCTCGTCCCAGAACGGTTGGAACTGGAACCAACCGGCGATGTCGCTGCCCTGGGCCTCGTGTCCGTCCTCGCAGTAGTGCTGCGGGATCTCGATCGGGTCGCCGGCGGCTTCGGCGACGAGCTGGCTCTGGCAGGCGCGCTCCAAGGCGATGAACCACCACACGGCGGCGTCGACCGAGCCGCCGGTCGTGATCAGGCCGTGGTTCTGGTGGATCAGCGCTTTCTTGTCGCCGAGCGCTTCGGCCATCTTGCGGCCGACCTCGGTGTCGAGCACGACCGCGCCGCTGCCGTCGCTGCACAGCGCGACGTCGTTGTAGAACATCGTCGAGTCCTGGGTGATCATCTTCAGCGGTTTGCCGAGCGTCGAGAACGTCTTGCCGTACATCGAGTGGGAGTGTGCGGCGGCGATGACGTCGGGGCGCGCCTGATGGATCTGGCCGTGGATCGCGAACGCCGCCGCGTTGAGTGGGCCGTCACCCTCGACGACGTCGCCCTCGTGGTTGACGCAGATCAGGTCGCTGACCGTCATCAGCTTGAAATTCTTGCCGAACGGGTTGACCCAGAAGCGGTCGGGGAACTCGGGGTCGCGGACGGTGACGTGCCCGGGGACGCCCTCGGCCAGGTGGAGGCGCCCCATCGTGCGCAACCCGCAGGCGAGGCGTTGCTTGCGGTGGAGCCGCTCGGCGTCCATGTCCTCGATCGGAGCAGCCTGCTGCTCGAGGTCGGAGAGTGTCTCGTCGATCGTGTTGGCCATGGAGCGAGTGTACTTGTGCCGCGGTTCGCGCCGGCGGCCGGAGCGGCTCCCTCGACCGCGGCATCATGCCGGGTCGGTGAGCACGACGCGCTCGACCCGCTCGATCTCGTCGCGTTCCTGTACGGCGACGCCCACGAGGACCAGCGCGATCCCCGCGACGTCGATGCCGGACGGACGCTGATCCAACGCGATCCAGCCGATCGCAGAGGCGGTCACGGGCAGCAGGGCGAGCAGCAGCGAGAATCGCCTGATCGGGATCCGCCGCATCGTGAACTGGTCGATGCCGTAGCCGACGGCGTTCGAGAACACACCGACGAGCAGGCACAGCGCGAGCAGCGTCGGTGAAACCCACACCGGCCCGCTCCACGGCGCGCCGATCGGGGTCGTGACGATCGCCCCGATCGCGAGGCCGAGCCCGAGGCCGGCGACACCGCGGTCGACCTGCGCAACTCGCGAGCCGAACACGATGTACGCCGCCCACATCGACGAGGCCAGAAGGATGAACGCGAGCCCCACGGCGTTGTCGTCCAGCTCGACGCCTCCGAGCACGGCGACGCCGGCGACGGCGAAGCACAGCGCCGTGCCGTTGCGCATCGACCGCGTCGTCGCTGCCGCGACGGCGATCGGGCCGATGAACTCGATCGTCACGCTCTTGCCGAGGTCGATGCGCTCGATGGCGAGGTAGAAGCAGATGTTCATCAGCGCGGTCGTGACGCCGAAGATCGCGACACCGATCAGCTGCGGGCGGGTCCACCCCGACCGCCATCCTCGGGACACCGCGAGCAGCGCGAGCGCAGCTCCGATCACCCGGAACCACGCAACCGTCTGGGGCTCGACGTCGTCGAACAGCACGACCGCGATCGCCGCGCCGATGTACTGCGCGACGGCAGAGAGGACGAACAGCGCCTCTGGTTGCGCCGTGCTGAGCCACCGGGACACCGGGCCGGGGCCGGTGGCGGTGCCCGTCGGACCGGTCATCGCGGCGATGGTATTCGTGGCCGCCGACAAAGTCGTGTCTGACACGACGTTGTCGGCGATGCGAGGATGGCGGGGTGCACCGCGAGATCGAACCAGACGGGATCGCCCCGCCGGCGGCGAACTACGCGCACGCCGTGCTCAGTGAGGCGGTGACGCGGTGGCTG
Organism: Ilumatobacteraceae bacterium; assembly: GCA_024644465.1. Lineage (GTDB taxonomy): Bacteria > Actinomycetota > Acidimicrobiia > Acidimicrobiales > Ilumatobacteraceae > Ilumatobacter_A. Next base: position 4,144 of record JAHEKY010000101.1, read on the forward strand.
CACACATCCGGTGTCGTGCCGGTCTCGCCGGACGGCACCACACCCGGCGACGTGGGTGCCCAGGCGGAACTCGTGTGGCAGAACATCGCGGCGCTGCTCGACGGCGCGGCGATGGCGCCGACCGACATCGTGTCCGTGACGACGTACGTCGTCGCCGGTGAGCCGCTCGGGGCGGTGATGGCCGCGCGGGATCGGTTCCTCGGCGCGCATCGCGCCGCGTCGACGCTGGTGACGGTGCCCGCGTTGGCGCAGGCTGCGTGGCGCGTCGAGGTCGCGATCGTCGCAGGCCGGTAGCGCGTCGACCGGCGGATCGCAGCGCCGTCGTCGCCGCGTTCCGACGGGAGTCGGGTCAGACACGACTTCGACCCGGCCCCGGCAATACGCTCGGGCCCATGGCAGATCCCCCGCAGACCGATTCCGGCATCGAGATCAAGCCGCTGTATGCCGCAGACGATCTCGCCGGATGGGACCCCGCGACGAAGCTCGGCGCACCCGGCGAGCCGCCGTACACGCGCGGCGTCTACTCGTCGATGTACACCGGCCGGCTGTGGACGATGCGGCAGTACTCCGGCTTCGGCAATGCCGAGGCGACCAACGAGCGATTCAAGTTCCTGCTGAACGCCGGGCAGACCGGGCTGTCGTGCGCGTTCGACCTGCCGACGCAGATGGGCTACGACTCGGACCACCCCCGCGCCGAGGGCGAAGTCGGCAAGGTCGGCGTGGCGATCGACTCGATGGAGGACATGCGGCTGCTCCTCGCCGACATCCCGCTCGACAAGGTCACGACGTCGATGACGATCAACTCGACGGCGGCGATCCTGTTGCTGATGTACGAGCTCGTCGCCGAGGAGCACGGCGTCGCCGGTGACCAGATCGGCGGGACGATCCAGAACGACCTGCTCAAGGAGTACATCGCGCGCGGCACCTACGTCTACCCGCCTCGCCCGTCGATGCGGATCATCACCGACATCTTCGGGTACTGCGCGCAGCACGTGCCGAACTGGAACACGATCTCGATCTCCGGCTACCACATCCGCGAGGCCGGCTCCACGGCGGTGCAGGAGATCGCGTTCACGCTGGCGAACGCGATCGCCTACGTCCAGGCCGCCGTCGATGCCGGGCTCGACGTCGACGACTTCGCTCCACGACTGAGCTTCTTCTGGAACGGCCACAACAACTTCTTCGAGGAGGTCGCCAAGTTCCGAGCCGCGCGGCGGATGTGGCACACGATCATGACCGAGCGGTTCGGCGCCCAGGACGCGAAGTCGAAGATGTTGCGGTTCCACACGCAGACCGGCGGGTCGACGCTGACCGCCCAGCAGCCGCAGAACAACGTCGTGCGCGTCGCGCTCCAGGCGCTCGCCGCGGTGATGGGCGGAACGCAGTCGCTGCACACGAACGGCTTCGACGAGGCGCTCAGCCTCCCGACCGAGGACGCGGCGCGGATGGCGCTGCGAACGCAGCAGATCATCGGTTACGAAACCGGCGTCGTCGACACGCCGGACCCACTCGCCGGGTCGTACTTCGTCGAGTCGCTGACCGACGAGGTCGAACGGCTGGCCTGGGAGTACATCGAGCGCATCGACGACAAGGGCGGTGCGGTCGCGGCGATCGAGGCGGGCTTCCAGATGGACGAGATCGAGTCTGCGGCGTACGAGTACACGAAGTCGATCGACGACGACGAGCGCGTGATCATCGGCGTCAACAAGTTCACGATGGATGACGAACCGGAACCGGCGGTGATTCCCGTCGACCCGACGCTCGAACCCGGTCAGGTCGAGCGGCTCGCGCGGTACAAGGCGAATCGCGACCCCGCCGCTGTCGAGTCGGCGCTCGCCCACGTGAAGTCGACCGCCGAGACGAGTGACAATCTGCTCTACAGCATGAAGGACGCGCTGCGCGCCGACTGCACGCTCGGCGAGATCAGCGACGCGTTGCGCGCCGTGTTCGGCACCTACACCCCCTGACCCACCGAACGCGTGAGGTAGGTGCGCTGTATGTGCGCACCTACCTCACGCGTTCACGGGGACGCCGCTGGGATGCGGGGCGATCTCGTTGCGCACGTCCTCGACGAGGTCGATCAGCCGTTCCATCAGCGCGTCCGTCGCACGGCGCACGGCGACCGGATCGGTCGTGTCGCCGTCCGGGAACAGCGTGCAGACGTCGATCGGCGCGCCGATCCGCGTCTCGACCCGCGGCCGCAGGATCACGTTGCGGAGCAGCGTCCGACCGAACTGGCGGCGGCCGAGCAGGCGGTGAGCGCCGACCATCGCGACCGGGACGATCGGTGCGCCGGTGGCGAGCGCCAACCGGACGGCGCCGGTGCGGCCTCGTTCCGGCCACTTGTCGGGGTCCCGGGTCAGTCGGCCCTCGGGGAAGATCCCGACCGCTTCGCCCGCCGCGAGCGCTTCGGCGGCCGCGTCGAGCGCCGCATTCGCCAGCGCACTGCCCCGTTCGACCCGCACGAAACCCAGTCGGCGCACGATCGACCCGACCACCGGCGCGCGGAACACGCCCGACGTGGCGAGCAGTCGCAGGGTGCGGCCGTGGCGTCTGCAGATGATCGCCAGCAGAACGCCGTCGGCGTAGCTCGTGTGGTTCGAGACGACGATGATCGGCCCGTCCGGCAGAGCCTGCGCGACGCGCCGCCGCCCCCGATGGCGCTCGATCTGGATCCGGCTGAAGATCGTCAGGACCGAACCGAGGACCGACGCGGCGACGGCGTAGATGATCGCACCGGTGACGCCGGGGTGCCTCCAGGGCGCGCTCACGTCAGGTCGGCGATGATGGCGGCGAGCAGTTCGTCGTAGCTGTCGAGCGCGGGGAACTGGGGGAACTCGGCGACGACGTTGGGTGGGGCGTGGAACAGGAACCCCGTGTCGGCCTCGCGGAGCATCGTCGTGTCGTTGTAGCTGTCGCCCGCGGCGACCACCCGGTAGTTCAGCGCGTGGAACGCCTGCACCGACATCCGCTTCTGGTCCGCCTGGCGCAGTGCGTAGTCGACGATGCGGTCCTCCTCGACGACGAGGCGATGACAGAACACGGTCGGCCAACCGAGCTGGCGCATGAACGGGCGAGCGAACTGCTCGAACGTGTCCGACAGGATGATCACCTGCGTTCGCGAGCGCAGGTCGTCGAGGAACTCGCGGGCACCGTCGAGCGGTTCGAGGCCGGCGATCACGTCCTCGATCAGCGACATCGTGAGCTCGTGCTCGGCGAGGAGATCGAGGCGGTACTTCATCAGCACGTCGTAGTCGGGCTCGTCGCGCGTCGTCCGTGTCAAGCCGTCGATGCCGGTCCGTTCCGAGACGGCGATCCAGACCTCCGGGATCAACACCCCTTCGAGGTCGAGCGTGACGATCGTCTGGCGGGGCTGGTCCGGCACGGCCGCCATTCAATCAGCCGGGGACGTGAGTGATCGAGACGTCCGGCCGATCCGGCGCAGGACAGGAACCGTCCGGCCAACCGAGGTAGATCATCGCGACGAGCCGGTCGCCCGGGGCGAACCCGCACAGGTCGAGCACGCGCGGTGCCGACGTCAACGCCGGCGACGACCAGAAGCTCGCCAGGCCGAGTGTCGTCGCGCCGAGCAGCAGGTTCTGGATCCCCGCCGCGACCGCGTCGCGGTTCTCGATGTCGAGCAGCTCGTTGTCGTGGGGTGCGCACCCGACGACGAGCATCGTGGGCGCTCGGAGGTACTTCGTGCGGGTCTTGTCCCGCTTGCCGTCGTCGCCGAAGTCAGCGGCGATCATGTCGGCGACCATCGTCTCGCCGAGACGGGCGCGCCCCTCGCCGGTGAATTCGGCGAAGCGCCACGGCCATGTCTTCTTGTGGTTCGGCGCCCACACCGCCAGCTCGCACAGCTGCTCGACCAGTTCAGTCGGCACGGGACGCGAGCGATCCATCAGCAGCGACGTGCGCCGCGTGCGGACGAGTGCGGCGAACTGCTCGAAGGTCGCCAACGGTTCGGTCATGACCCCAGGATGCCGGGTCCGACGGCCGGTCACGCACCGGCCGGCCGACGACCCGCCACCCCCCGTTGCGATGACGATGACCCCGCCGTCACCGGGAGATCGTCATCGCGCCGCCTCCACCCCCGTTGCGATGACGATCACCCCGCACTGGCGGGGAGATCGTCATCGCTCGTCGGGGTCGGGGGTGCGGGCCCGGCTCGGCTGCACGCGCGGCGCCTCGTTCGGCATCTTCGGGTACTGCGGTGGCCACGGCGCGTCCGGCACGCCGTCGGCGAGGTCGGCAGCGAAGCGCTCGACGAGTGGTGCGATCGAGCACGGCGCGTCGTCCATCAGTTCCCACGGATCGCCATTCGCGGCGAGCCGGTGGGGGACCGTGTCGATCGTGCACGTCTCGGGGTCGATCGTGTCGAGCTCGTGCCACCCGAACGGCGTCGACACCTGCGCGCCGACCCGGGGTCGCACGCCCCACGCGCCGAACATGTTCTTGTGCGGCGCGTTCTGGTTGAAGTCGACGAACACGCGGCGACCGCGCTCCTCCTTCCACCACTTGTCGGTGATCAGGTCGGGATGTCGCCGGGCCAGCTCGCGGCCGAGCGCGACGACGGCGCCGCGGATCGCGAACGAATCCCAGCCCGGTTCGACGCGGACGTACACATGGATCCCCTTGCTGCCCGTCGTCTTCGGGAAGCCGAGCATCCCGAGTTCCGCGAGGTGGTCACGGACGTGGGCGGCCGCCTCGCGCACTTCGTCGAACGTGACGCCGGGGGAGGGGTCGAGGTCGATCCGCATCTCGTCGGCCTCCTCCGGATGTGACGCCCGGAACTGCCACACGTGCAGGCCGAGCACGCCCTGATTGGCCGCCCACAGCACGTGTGCCAGGTCGGCGACGACGAGCGCCCGCGACGGCGTGCCGTTGATCGTCTGGACGATCGTCGTGTGCAGCCAGTCGGGCGCCGACTCCGGGATCCGCTTCTGGTAGAACGACGTGCCGCGCACGCCGTTCGGGTAGCGCTCGAGCAGGACGGGCCGGTCGTCCAGCGTGCGCATGATCGCGTCGCCGACCGCGACGTAGTAGCGGGCGAGGTCGAGCTTGGTGCGTTCCTGCTTCTTCGGGCCGACCGACGGAAACATCACCTTGTTCGGGTTGGTGATCGCGACGGTCCGCGAGCCGGCGTCGATCTCGACCGGTTCACCGAACTCGTCGGGCTTCGCCATGTGGCGATGTTACGCGCCTCGGGTCGGCCTCAAGCCGGGGCATCGCGGTGCAGCGAGCCCGGTCGAGTCGCGGTCATCCACACGACCGCGAAGTCGACGACGTCTCGGAGACGCATCAGGCGGCCGGATCCGGCGCCGACCGCGCCGGTGACCTCGTCGCCGGTGGCGGCGAACGCGTCGCCGAGCTGCACGAAGTCTGCGTCGTCACGGTCGAGGTCCTCGTACTCGACCCACGTGCGGCGGCCGTCGACGAGAACGGGGGCGGCGTCGATGCGTTGTGCCCGACCCGGCCAGTCGGCCCGGTGCTCGGCGAGGTGCAGTGACGTGTTGTTCGCATGGTCGACACCCAGGAGCAGGACGTGGGCGTCGAGGTCGTAGAGCCGGCCGAGCGGTGACTCGTCGCCGAGGGCCGGCGCCAGCGGATGGTCGTCGACGATCTCGTCCGCACGCGGCCCGTTGGCGGCGAACGACACGGTCGGGTGCGCGCTGCGCACGGTGGCGCGGTGCTGGCGGAAGCACTCGACGACCTGGCCCATCCCGCGGGTCGGCGTGAGGTATGGGTCGTACGCGGGCAGCGTGGCCCGCACGGTGTCGACCCACTCGGCGGGCACCGGTGGATGCGACCAGTCCCGTGGGTCGCTCAGCTGGCCGGACTGGGTCGGCATCACGATGGTGCCCCCGTCGGCGTCGCGAGCGCCCACGGTGTCGAACAGCGCCTCGACGACCCCCTGCGCGCCGCCCGCGACCCAGCCGAGCTTCGACATCGCAGAGTGAACGAGGAGCACCCCGCCTGGCTCGACGCCGAGCGCGCGGAGGTCGGCAGTCAGCGACGCGACCGACGCCGGGGCACCGACCGCGGCAATCGAGTCGGCTTCCGTCGGCATCGTCAGAACGTAGCGGGCGCGCCGCGGGGCTGGGCCCGGCCCGGCCGGTGCATCAGGACGTCGGCGACCTGAAACGACGTCAGGCGTTCGGCGGCGGGGGCGGCGGGGGCGGAGGGGGCGATGTCGGCGGCGATGGAGGCGCCTCCGACACGGCGCCGGGCGGTGGTGGTGGACCGGCCGGAGCGCCCACACCGGCCACACCGGCCGGCATCGGCTCATCGGTCGGTGCCGCGGGCGCCGCGGCGGACTGCTGCTTGCGCCACCACCAGAAGCCGGCGGCGGCGAGCGCGAGCACGACGAGGACGAGCACGATGATCAACGCGGTGTTGCCCCCGTCGTCGCCGCCGGACCCGGTGATCGGTGTGCCCGGCTCGGTGCGGGCCATCAGCGCACCGCCCGGGTTGAACAGGTTGACGTTCCAGACCATCGCGCCGTTCTCGTCGATGCTGTCCGCGTTGTGTTCGACCTGGCGGCCCGGCAGCTTCACCCGCACGACGAACTCGGCGTCGGAGAACAGTTCGTCGGGAAAGAACTCGGCCTCGCCGGCCGCGTCGTCGGCG